>NZ_LAVK01000135.1 GCF_001083795.1 Streptomyces sp. SBT349 | reverse complement strand
GCACCCCGCAGCCCACCCCCCGCGAGCCCGCGGGTGCCGGGAAGAACGGCACGCCCCAGGCGGAGGAGCCCCTTGCCGGGCCCGAGCACCGCGACGGCGCTGCCCCCGCCGCCAAGGGCGTGCCCACGCCGAAGGACCTCGCCTCCCTCGGCCGGCCCGTGCCTCCCCCCGCGACGGCCACGCTGCGCTGGTCGTCCGACCGGGGCTGGGTGGACCGCGGCATCCCCGAGGAGTCGGCCGAGATCGCGGGGCTCCCAATGCTCTCGCAGCTGACGACGGCCGAGCAGCGGTGGGCGGACCGCGAGGAGGACATCACGGCGGTCGGAGGCGACCCGTTCGAGGTGGGCCAGGTCTTCGCGCGCCGCTGGGCCGAACGCCTCTCGGGGCAGGGCCACTTGCAGCAGCTCTCCGGCGAGTACCCGCGCATCCCGCACCGCATCGACGGTGAACTGCTGCGCTACGCCGCCCGCTTCGGGCTGCTGACGCACAAGGACGACCAGATCGACGAGCAGGACAGATACGCGATCCGCGCCGGGTTCTGGCGCGAGGTCGACGGCAGGACCGGCGCCGAGCGCACCTCCTGACCCGGACCCGGACCCGGACCCGGACCCGTTTCCCGGGCCCCGCGCCCCGGCCGCGGCGACTTGACCGAAACGTGCCCCGGTGTCCGTGCGCGGCCCCGCGCCGCGTAGGCTCCTGGCCGTGGCCGCATCGATCGCACGGGCGGGGTCCCCGACCGCAGCAGCACCGCGCGCACCGGCGGGCACCCCGGCGGCGCGGGCCGCGTACACCGTGCGCGGGCTCACCAAGACCTACTCCGCCGGCCGCCGCCTCGGCCGCGCGCGCGGCCGGGCCGCCGCCGCTCACCAGGAGCCCGTCACCGCCAGCGACGGCATCGCGCTCGACGTGGCCCGCGGCGAGGTCTTCGGCCTCCTCGGCCCCAACGGCGCGGGCAAGACCACCCTCGTGCGGCAGCTCACCGGGCTGCTGCGCCCCGACGCGGGCAGCGTGACGCTCCTCGGCCACGACCTGGTCCGCCACCCGCGCCGCGCCGCCCGGCTGCTGGCCTACCTCGGCCAGGAGTCCTCCGCGCTGGACGAGCTGACCGTCGCGCTCGCCGCCGAGACCACCGCCAGGCTCCGCGGCCTGGACGCCGACGCCGCCCGCGCCGAGTCCGCCGCGGTCCTGGACGAGCTGGACCTGACCGCCGTCGCCTCCCGGCCGCTGAAGCGGCTCTCCGGCGGCCAGCGCAGGCTGGCCTGCGTCGCCGCGACGCTCGTGGGCCGCCGCCCGGTGCTGGTGCTCGACGAGCCCACCGCGGGCATGGACCCGGTGGCGCGGCGGGCGGTGTGGGCCGCCATCGACCGGCGCCGCACCCGGGACGGCACCACGGTGGTGCTGGTCACCCACAACGTCATCGAGGCCGAGACCGTCCTCGACCGCGTCGCCGTCCTGGACGCGGGGCGCGTCATCGCCTGCGACACCCCCGGCGGGCTGAAGGCCATGGTCGGCCCGGACGTGCGCCTCGACCTGGTCTGGCGCCGGGACCCGCCGCTGCTCGACGTCGAGATCGCCGCCCTGTACGCCGCCGCGGTCGTCGCCGGCCGCCGCTGGACGCTGCGGATGCCCGCCGACCGGGCGCGCGCCGCGGTCGCCGCGGTGACCTCGGGCCCGGCGTTCGAGGCCCTGGACGACTTCACGCTGGCCACGCCCAGCCTGGAGGACGTCTACCTCTCGCTCGGCGGCCGTGGCGCGGGCCCGGAGCGTTCCGGCCTGGAGCGCTCCGGCCTGGAGCGTTCCCCGTGAGCGCCTATCCGCTGGCCGCGGGGGTGCGGGCGTGGCCCGCGCTGGGGGCCGTCTACCGCGCGCAGCTCTCCCGGGCGCGGGTCGCGCGGATCCCGTTGCTCTTCGTCGCCACCTTCCAGTCGATCGGGATCATGGTCCTGATGCGGGGCGTCGTCGACGGGGGCGAGGGCGAGGAGGCGCGGGCCGTGGTCGCCGGGTCCGCGGTGCTCGTCGTGGCGTTCGTCGCCCTGAACCTCCTCGCCCAGTACTTCGGCCACCTCAGGGCCGCCGGGGGCCTGGACCACTACGCCACCCTGCCGGTGCCCGCCGCGGCGGTGGCGCTGGGCACGGCCGCCGCCTACGCCTCGTTCACCGTGCCCGGCGTCGTGGTCACCGCCGTCGGCGGCGGCCTGCTCTACCAGCTGCCCCTGGGCGGCCTGTGGATCCTGCTGGCCGTCGTGCCGCTGGCCGGAGCCGCCCTCGCCGGGCTCGGCGCGGCGCTCGGCCTGCTCGCCCCGCGCGCCGAGCTGGCGACCCTCTGCGGCCAGCTCG
The DNA here is from genome assembly GCF_001083795.1 of Streptomyces sp. SBT349. Classification (GTDB taxonomy): domain Bacteria; phylum Actinomycetota; class Actinomycetes; order Streptomycetales; family Streptomycetaceae; genus Streptomyces. The sequence goes on along the minus strand of NZ_LAVK01000135.1, from coordinate 16,192 downwards.
GGATGTCGGCGGCGCTGCTGCTCGGCGTGCTCCCCGCGGGGCGGCTGCCCGAGCCCGTGCGGCTGCTGCGCGACCTGCTGCCCTCCAGCTACGGCGTGGACGCCCTCGCCACCGCGCTCGCGCCCCGCCCCGACTGGGGATCGGCCGCCGCCGACCTCGCCGTCTGCGCCGCCGCGGGCGCCGTGGCCCTCGCCCTGGCGACGTGGGCCTACCGCCGGGCCGCCCTGCGTTGATCATCCGCTCATACGCCCGAACGGCCCTCCCCGCGCCCGAACAGGCGGCCGGACCTGGCAGGATGACAGGGTGACCGCTCCCCAGCCTGCGCCGGACCACCACTCCGCATCCTCGCTCCCGGGCGAGGCGCCGCCCGTCTCGGGGGCGTCCTCGGGGGACTGGCGGCGCGAGATAGCCGACGCCCTGCGCGTCGCGGTGCCGGTCGCCGTCCTCGGCGGCCTGGTGCTCGGGCTGCTGTGGGTGTGGCTGGCGCCCCGCGTTCCGCTGGTCTCGGACGGGCGGGCGGTGCTCCTGGCGAACTCGGAGGGGCAGCAGGCCGTCGCCGCCGACGGGGTCTTCCTGCTGGTGGGTCTCGGGGTCGGGGCGGTCGCCGGGATCGTGGTCTTCCTGATGCGGCGCGGCGGGGGCGTCGCGGTGGCGCTGGGGCTCGCGGGGGGCGCGCTGGCCGGCTCGTGGCTGGCCTGGCAGCTGGGCATGTGGCTCGGCCCCTCCGACGACATCGTCGCGGCGGCGCGGTCCGCGGGCGTGGACAACGTCTTCGAAGCGCCCCTGGAACTGGGCGCCCACGGCGTTCTGCTGGCCCTGCCGTTCGCGGCCGTCGGCTTCCACCTCCCCACCGCGCTCTCGCCCCCCCCGACTCGGCCGCCGCCGTTCCCGCCGAGTTCCCCCGGTGGCACGAGCGGGAGCCCGAGGGCGGGCGCGGGCGCGAGGGCGAGTGACGCGGGCGTCGCTCAGCTCCGGGCGATCCCGGCCGTCAGGGCCCCGGTCAACGTGATCAGGTCGGCGGGGGAGAGCTCCATTTCGAGCCCCCGGCGGCCCGCCGAGACGAAGACCGTCGGGTGCTCCCGCGCCGAGGCGTCCACCACCGTGCGCAGCCGCTTGCGCTGCCCCAGCGGCGAGATGCCGCCCCGCACATAGCCGGTGGCGCGCTCCGCCGCCGCGGGGTCCGCCATCGCGGCGCGTTTGGCCCCCACCGCCTTGGCCAGCGACTTCAGGGCGAGCGAGGACGAGACCGGCACCACCGCCACCGTCAGGCCCGCGTCGGTGTCGGCCACCAGCGTCTTCAGCACGCGGCCCGGCTCGACGCCGAGCGCCCTGGCCGCCTCCTCGCCGTAGGAGGCCGCCGCCGGGTCGTGCGTGTAGGAGTGCAGGGTGAACGCGACGCCCGCGCGCGTCGCGGCCACCGTCGCGGGGGTGCCCGCCATACCACCGTCCGTTCGTCGGGTCGCCGGTCGGAGCCGGTCAGTTCAGGCTCGTCGGGCGGACCGTGTACTCGGCGCCGGGCACCGAGGGGAGCTTGCCGATCAGGGCCGTCTCCTGCCGCAGGATCCGCAGCTCCTCGGCCAGGCGCGTCGCCGTGTCCTTGGCCTGGAGCAGCCGCTGCTTGTCGCCCGTGTACAGCATCGTCGCCGCCGCCACCAGGTAGGAGACCACCGAGGGGTCCTCCGGCAGCTCCTGGCCCGGCGCCAGGGTCCGTTCGTTCGCCCCGGCCAGCACCTTCTGGTAGGAGCGGAACGCCCGCAGCACGCCGGAGGCGAGCGCCCCCGCGCCCTCGCCCGCCACCTCGGGCAGCGGCTCGACCTCGGCCGTGAGATAGGGGCCGCTCGCGTCCACCGACACCAGCCGGAAACGCGTCGTGCCGGTCGCCAGCACCTCGTAGCTCTCGGGCGGATCCTCCTCCCCCCGCGGCCTGATCGTCGAGGCGTCCGCGACGCAGCCCACCGGGTGGAAGGAGAGCGACGGGTCCGTGGCGAACCCGGCCGCGGGCCCCGCCTCCGGCGGCTCGGAGCCGTCCGGGAGCCCCAGCGAGCTGGGCGCCGTCTCGTGGCCGTCTCTGATCGCGACGACGCCGAACGGCCGCGTCCCGTCCTCGGGGAGGTCGAGCAGGTCCCGCATCATCGCCCGGTACCTGGCCTCGAAGACGTTGAGCGGCAGCACGAGCCCGGGGAACAGCACGGTGTTGAGCGGGAAGAGTGGCAGGCGCGTGGTCGTCACGACCGGCCAGCCTATCGGTTGGCTTTCCGGCCGTGGACCGCATGGTGAAACGCGGTCCCGGCCCACGGAAGTGGTCTGCGAGACTGGAGCGGTGCTGACCCGAATCGATCTGCGCGACACGTCCTCCCCGGATGTGATCGACCGCGACCTGCTGCCCCGCGCCGCGTTCGACGTCGAGGCCGCCCTGGCGAAGGTGCGGCCCATCTGCGACGACGTGCGCCATCGCGGCACCGCGGCGCTGGTCGAGTACGCGCGGCGGTTCGAGCGGGTCGCCATCGAGCGCACCCGCGTCCCGGCCGAGGCGCTGGACCGCGCGCTGGCCGGGCTGGACCCCGCCGTGCGCGCGGCCCTGGAGGAGTCGGTCCGGCGCGCCCGCCTCGTGCACCGCGAGCAGCGGCGTTCCGACACGACCGTTCGCGTCGTCCCGGGCGGCACCGTCACCGAGCGGTGGGTGCCCGTCGAGCGCGTCGGCCTCTACGTCCCCGGCGGCCAGGCCGTCTACCCCTCCTCCGTGGTCATGAACGTGGTGCCCGCGCAGGAGGCGGGCGTCGGCTCGCTCGCCGTCGCCTCCCCGCCGCAGGCCGAGCACGGCGGGCTGCCGCACCCCGCCGTCCTGGCCGCCTGCGCGCTGCTCGGCGTGGAGGAGGTGCACGCGGCGGGCGGCGCCCAGGCGATCGCCATGTTCGCGCACGGCACCGAGGAGTGCGCCCGCGTCTCCCTGGTCACGGGACCGGGGAACGTGTACGTGGCCGCCGCCAAGCGCCTGCTGCGCGGCATCGTCGGCATCGACGCCGAGGCGGGCCCCACCGAGATCGCCGTCCTCGCCGACGACAGCGCCGACCCCCGGCTGGTCGCGGCCGACCTCGTCAGCCAGGCCGAGCACGACGAGCTGGCCGCGGCCGTCCTGGTCACGCCGTCCGCCGCGCTGGCCGACGCCGTGGACGCCGAGCTGCGCGTCCAGGTCCCGGCCGCCAAGCACCACCGGCGCATCGCCGAGGCCCTGGCCGGGCGGCAGTCCGCCACCGTCCTGGTCCGCGACCTCGACCACGGCCTCGCGGTCGCCGACGCCTACGCGGCCGAGCACCTGGAGATCCAGACGGAGAACGCGGCCGACGTCGCCGCCCGCGTGCGGAACGCCGGGGCCGTCTTCGTCGGCCCGCACTCCCCGGTCTCCCTCGGCGACTACTGCGCGGGCTCCAACCACGTGCTGCCGACCGGCGGTTGCGCCTGCCACTCCTCGGGCCTGTCCGTGCAGTCGTTCCTGCGCGGCATCCACGTCGTGGCCTACGACCGCGCCGCCCTCGCCGACGTCGCCCACCACGTCGTCGCCCTCGCCGAGGCGGAGGACCTGCCCGCCCACGGCACGGCCGTCTCGGTCCGGCTCGACGCGCCGGGGGCACGGCAGGACGGCGATCGGGACAGCGGTCGGGACAGCGGTCGGGACAGCACCGCCCAGGGGAACGGGAAGGCACCGGTCACCACGTGATCCGCATCGACGACCTGCCCATCCGGGACGAGCTGCGCGGCAAGACCCCCTACGGCGCGCCGCAGCTCGACGTCCCGGTCCGGCTCAACACCAACGAGAGCCCGCACCCGGCGCCCGAGGCCCTGGTGCGGCGCATCGGGGAGCGCGTCACCGAGGCCGCCCGCGACCTGAACCGTTACCCCGACCGCGACGCCCTCGCGCTCCGCGCCGAGCTCGCTGCCTACCTCACCCGCACCGCGGGCCACCGGGTCACCACCGGCCGGGTCTGGGCGGCCAACGGGTCCAACGAGATCCTCCAGCAGCTCCTCCAGGCGTTCGGCGGCCCCGGGCGCGCGGCCATCGGCTTCGACCCGTCCTACTCCATGCACGCCCTCATCTCGCGCTCCACCGGCACCGGCTGGATCTCCGGGCCGCGCACCGAGGACTTCTCCATCGACACGGACGCCGCCGTGGCCGCGATCCACGCCCACCGGCCCGCGATCGTCTTCCTCTGCTCCCCCAACAACCCGACCGGCACCGCCCTCCCGGCCGGGACCGTGCTCGCGCTGTACGACGCGGCGCAGGCCGCCTCGCGCGACGAGCGCGGCGCGCTGGTGGTGGTGGACGAGGCGTACGCGGAGTTCAGCCACCACCCCTCGCTGCTGCCGCTGATCGAGGACCGCCCGCTGCTGGTCGTCACCCGGACCATGTCCAAGGCGTTCGGCGCCGCGGGGCTGCGGCTCGGCTACCTCGCCGCCGCCGAGGCCGTGGTGGACGCGGTCCAGCTCGTGCGGCTCCCGTACCACCTCTCGGCGATCACCCAGGCCACCGCGCTCGCCGCACTGGAGTTCGCCGATACGCTGCTCACCTATGTCGAGGAACTCAAGTCCGAACGCGACCGGCTCGTTGCGGAGCTGACGGCGATCGGCTGCGAGGTGACCGAGTCCGACGCGAACTTCGTGCAGTTCGGTCGCTTCGACGACGCGCGGGCCGTCTGGCAGCGGCTCCTCGACCGCGGGGTGCTGGTCCGGGACAACGGGGTGCCGGGGCGGCTGCGCGTCACCACAGGGACCCGCGCGGAGAACGACGCGTTCCTCGACGCGGTACGCGCAGTGACGAAGGAGATCAGCGGATGAACCGCGTGGGACGCGTGGAGCGCACCACCAAGGAGACGGCCGTGACCGTCGAGATCGACCTCGACGGCACGGGGAAGGTCGACGTGTCCACGGGCGTCGGCTTCTTCGACCACATGCTGGACCAGCTCGGACGGCACGGCCTCTTCGACCTCGCCGTGAAGACCGAAGGCGACCTGCACATCGACACCCACCACACCATCGAGGACACCGCGCTCGCCCTGGGCGCCGCGTTCAAGCAGGCACTCGGCGACAAGCGGGGCATCGTCCGGTTCGCCGACGCCTCGGTGCCCCTCGACGAGTCCCTGGCCCAGGTGACCGTCGACCTCTCCGGGCGCCCGTACCTGGTGCACCGCGAACCCGAGGGCATGGCCCCCATGATCGGCTCGTACGACACCACCATGACCCGGCACATCCTGGAGTCCTTCGTCGCCCAGGCCCAGGTCGCCCTGCACGTCCACGTCCCCTACGGGCGCAACGCGCACCACATCGTCGAGTGCCAGTTCAAGGCGCTGGCCCGCGCCCTGCGGTACGCCAGCGAGAGGGACCCGCGGCAGACCGGCATCCCCTCCACCAAGGGGGCGCTCTAACGGTGAACGGCGTATCCACGCTCCTGATCGTCGTGGGACTGTTCCTGGGCGGCGGCGTCTACTCGTTCGCCAGGCAGGGACTTCCCCGGGGCGTCGTCGTGCTGCTCGGGATCGCCAGCGCGCTCTGCCTGGTCGCCGGCGTGCTCCGGCTGGAGCTGTAGCCGTGGCCCCCGGGAAGAAGGTCGTCGTCTTCGACTACGGCTTCGGCAACGTCCGTTCCGCCGAGCGGGCGGTGGCGAGGACCGGCGCCGCGGTGGAGATCACCCGGGACCTCGACGCCGCGCTGAACGCCGACGGACTGCTGGTCCCGGGCGTCGGCGCGTTCGCCGCCTGCATGAACGGGCTGCGCGCCGCCCGCGGCGACTGGGCCGTGGGCCGCAGGCTCGCCGGGGGCAAGCCCGTCCTCGGCATCTGCGTCGGCATGCAGATCCTCTTCTCCCGCGGCATCGAGCACGGCCAGGAGAGCGAGGGCCTGGACGAGTGGCCCGGCACGGTCGGCCCCCTGAAGGCCGACATCGTGCCCCACATGGGCTGGAACACCGTCCGCGCCCCCGACGACTCCGCGCTCTTCGCCGGGCTCTCGCCCGAGGACCGGTTCTACTTCGTCCACTCCTACGCCGTCCACGACTGGGAGCTGCGCACCACCCACGCCGCCCAGGCCGCGCCCAAGGTCACCTGGGCCACGCACGGCCGCCCCTTCGTCGCCGCCGTGGAGAACGGCCCGCTGTGGGCCACCCAGTTCCACCCCGAGAAGTCCGGGGACGCCGGCGCCCGCCTCCTCACCAACTGGATCGAGACCCTCTGATGCTGGAACTGCTGCCCGCCGTGGACGTGAGGAACGGCCAGGCCGTCCGCCTCGTGCACGGGGAGTCGGGAACGGAGACCTCCTACGGCGACCCGCTCGCCGCCGCGCTGGCCTGGCAGCGGGCCGGCGCCACCTGGCTGCACCTGGTCGATCTGGACGCGGCGTTCGGCACCGGCGACAACCGCGAGCGGATCACCGAGGTCGCCCGCGCCATGGACATCCGCGTCGAGCTCTCCGGCGGCATCCGCGACGACGACTCGCTGGCCGCCGCCCTCGCCACCGGCTGCGCCCGCGTCAACCTCGGCACCGCCGCCCTGGAGTCCCCGGCCTGGGTCGCCAAGGTCATCGCCGAGCACGGCGACCGCGTCGCCGTCGGCCTCGACGTCCGCGGCACCACGCTCCGCGGCCGGGGCTGGACCCGTGACGGCGGTGACCTGTTCGAGACGCTCGACCGGCTCGACCGCGAGGGCTGCGCCCGCTATGTGGTGACCGACATCAACAAGGACGGCACCCTCCAGGGCCCCAACCTGGACCTGCTGCGCCGCGTCTGCGCCGCCACCGACCGGCCCGTGGTCGCGTCCGGCGGCGTCTCCTCGCTGGACGACCTGCGGGCGCTGGCCACCCTGGTGGACGAGGGTGTCGAGGGGGCCATTGTCGGAAAGGCGCTCTACGCCGGGCAGTTCACCCTTGAAGAGGCGCTGGAGGCGGTCGCGGGATGACGGGTGTGGAGCGGACGACGAGCGGGAGTCCCTGGCAGGAGTCGGTCGGCTCGGCGCGGGCGGTGGCAGCGGGCGACCTGGTCCTGGTCGGCGGCACCATGCCGCCGGTGGCGGGAGCCGCCGCCCTGGGGGACCCCTACGAGCAGCAGGCCAGGTCGGCGCTGACGGAGGCGGTGGCCGCGCTGGAACCGTTCGGCCTGGGCGCCGCGTCGGTCGTCCGGACCCGGCTGTACATCAGCCACGCGCGCGACGCCGAGGACGTGGGGCGCGCCCACCGTGAGCTGTTCGGCGAGGTCCGCCCGGTCAGCACGCTCGTCCTGGTCTCCGGCTTCGCGGACTCGCGGGTGCTGGTGGAGGTCGAGCTGGAGGCGTACCGGGGAGCGGCGCCATGAGCCTGGCCGTGCGCGTCATCCCCTGCCTGGACGTGGACGCCGGGCGGGTGGTCAAGGGCGTCAACTTCCAGAACCTCAGGGACGCCGGGGACCCGGTGGAGATGGCCAGGATCTACGGCGACGAGGGCGCCGACGAGCTGACGTTCCTCGACATCACCGCCTCCTCGGGGAACCGCGAGACCACCTACGACGTGGTGCGCAGGACCGCGGAGCAGGTCTTCATACCGCTCACGGTGGGCGGCGGGGTCAGGGCGGCCGAGGACGTGGACCGGCTGCTGCGCGCGGGCGCGGACAAGGTCGGCGTGAACACGGCGGCCATCGCGCGGCCCGAGCTGATCCGGGAGATCGCCGAACGGTTCGGGCGGCAGGTCCTCGTGCTGTCGGTGGACGCGCGGCGCTGCCCCGAGGGCACGTCCACGCCCTCGGGGTTCGAGGTCACCACGCACGGCGGGCGGCGCGGCACGGGGATCGACGCCGTGGAGTGGGCCCACCGGGCGGCCGAGCTGGGCGCGGGCGAGATCCTGCTCAACTCGATGGACGCGGACGGCACCAAGGACGGCTACGACACGGCGATGATCGCCGCGGTGCGCGCGCATGTCTCGGTGCCGGTGATCGCCTCGGGCGGCGCGGGCCGGGCCGGGCACTTCCCCCCGGCGATCGAGGCGGGCGCGGACGCGGTGCTGGCCGCCTCGGTGTTCCACTTCGGCGACCTGCGCATCGGCGAGGTCAAGGGCGCGCTGCGCGGGGCGGGCCACCCGGTCCGCTGAGTGACCGCCGGCCCGGGCAATCGCTTTCTGTGAGTCTCCACGTGCTGTGATCCTTCTGGCACTTGGAGTTGACATGCTCTTGTCCATGTCCTACCGTCCCAGATAGTAAGCGCTTGCCCGGGGTCGCGGGACGCCCCCGGGCGAGTGTCCCGGGTCCGGGCGCGCTCTTCGCCGGGCCTCTCGGAGCGGGAGCCGCTCCCTCTTCATTCCTGTCTGCGAAGGGGTACCTCTGTGCGATCTTCGAGAGTGAATCGGTTAAAACTCGCGGGCTCCGGGGCGCTGGCCTGCCTGCTGGCCGCCGGGGGGTTCGGGCCGGTGCCGTCCGCCTCCGCCGCCGACTTCTCCGGCGCTGCCGCGCCTGTCGCGGCGGCGCCTCTCGCTGCCGCGCCTCTCGCGGCGGAGGCGGACGGGTTCGCGAGCGTGGACGCGCTGGGCCAGGACGGCACCACCGGGGGCGCGGGCGGCGAGACCGTCACCGTGACCACGACGGACGCGTTCCTGGAGCACATCGCGCGCCCGGAGCCGTTGACCGTGCAGGTCAGCGGCGTGATCACGCTGCCGACCGGCGACAGTGACGGCATGCACGACGTGGCGTCGGACAAGACGATCGTCGGTCTGGGCGGGGACGCGCGGCTGACCGGCGGCGGCCTGAACATCGGGCTGCCGGTGGACGAGGACGCCACCGCGCCGCCCGCCGACGCGGTGCACAACGTCATCGTCCGCAACCTGTCGATCGACGGCGCCACCGACGACCTGATCAACGTCCAGATGTTCTCCCACCACGTCTGGATCGACCACAACACCTTCTCGGACGGCGACGACGGCGCGGTGGACGTCAAGCGCGGCTCGGACTACGTGACGGTCTCCTGGAACCACTTCCACGATCACGACAAGACACTGCTGCTGGGCCACGACGACGCCAACGGCGCCCAGGACGACGGGCGTCTGCGGGTGACGTACCACCACAACTTCTTCGACGCCTCCGACCAGCGCAATCCCCGGGTCCGCTTCGGCGAGACGGTGCACGTCTACAACAACCACTACGACGACAACAGTTATGGCGTCGTCTCCGCGATGGACGCGGGCGTGGTGCTGGAGGGGAACTGGTTCCACAGCGTCAACAACCCGGCGCACGTGGACTTCAGCGGGGACCTCGGCCGTCTCGTGGCGCGGGACAACGTGCTGGTCGACTGCAACCACGAGATCGAGACCCGCGGTTCCGTCGTCGAGCCGGGCACGTACTACGCCTACGCGCTCGACCCGGCCGCCGACGTTCCCACCATCGTGCCGGCCGGTGCCGGTGCCGGAAAGCTCTGAAGGGGCACGGCCATGACCCACCGATTCCCGATCAGTCGCCGGCGCCTGCTCACCGGCACCGCCGCGACCGCCGCGACCGCCGCGGCGCTGACCGCCGTCTCGTCGCCCGCGCACGGCGCCCCGTCGAGCAGGCGCGCCGGGGTGCGCGCCGGGGCGAGCGTCGCCTCGGCCGCCGATTCCCCGCTGGGCTTCGCGGGCGTCGACGCGCTGGGGCAGAACGGCACGACGGGCGGCGCCGGAGGAGAGACCGTCACGGTCACCGACGCCGACACGTTCCTCGACTACTGCGACAGGAACGAGCCGTACATCATCCAGGTCCAGGGCACGATGCGGATCAGCAGCAAGCAGGGCCTGCGTTCGAACAAGACGGTCATCGGCCTCGGCGACAGCGCCGAGATCGCGGGCGGCGGCCTGGACATGTACCGCAGGCAGAACGTGATCATCCGCAATCTGCGGTTCACCGGCGCCGACGACGACGCGCTCAGCGTCCAGCAGGACTCGCACCACATCTGGATCGACCACTGCGACTTCAGCGCCGGGGCCGACGGCCTGATCGACATCGTCCGGGGCGCGGACTACATCACCGTCTCCTGGAACCACCTCCACGATCACAGCAAGTCGATGCTCATCGGCCACTCCGACGCCAACGGGAGCCAGGACACGGGGAAGTTGCGGGTGACGTTCCACCACAACTGGTTCGACGGGACGGAGCAGCGCCACCCGCGGGTCCGTTTCGCCGAGCCGGTGCACGTTCTCAACAACTACTTCAGGGGCAACGCCCTCTACGGCGTCGCGTCCACGGAGAACGCGGGCGTGCTGGTCGAGGGGAACCACTTCGAGAACGTGCCGTTCCCCGTCTACTCGGGCTACGACGAGAGCGGTCCGGGCCGGGTGGTCGAGCGGGACAACGTCTATGCCGGCTCGGGCACCCCGGAGACCCTCGGCACGGTGGTGGAGCCGAGCACCTACTACGCCTACGCCGTCGAGGACCCCGCCACCGTGCCCGCCACCGTCATGGCGGGGGCGGGCGTCGGCCGCCTCGGCTGACCGCGCCTCTCACCGAAGCCTTTCACCGAAGCCACTCACCGAACCGGAGGAACGATGAACCGACGTCTCACGGTGGCGGCCGTCTCGGCGCTGCTGACCCTCTCGGCGGCGCTGCCCGCCTCGGCCCCGGCGGCGCAGCCGCTCGCCGCGTCCGGATCCGCGTCCGCCGCGGCGGCGGCCGACACCCCGCTCGGCTTCGCGAGCCACGACGCCCTGGGCCAGAACGGCACGACGGGCGGCGCGGGCGGCCCGACCACCACCGTGAGCACGGCGGACGCCCTGATCGCGGCCATCGCCTCGCAGGGGCCCCGGGTGGTGCGGGTCGACGGCATGATCGCGCTGGAGCCGGGGATGTACGACGTGGCCTCGGACAAGACCGTGGTCGGCGTCGGCGCCGGCTCGGGGATCACCGGCGGCGGCCTGAACGTCGGCCTGCCGGCGGACGACGGCGTCACCGCGCCGCCGCCGGACGCGGTGCACAACGTGATCATCCGGAACCTCAACTTCCGGGACGCCAGCGACGATTCGATCAACGTCCAGATGTTCTCGCACCACGTCTGGATCGATCACAACGACCTGGCCGACGGGTACGACGGCCTGATCGACATCAAGCGCGGCTCCAGCTACATCACCGTGTCGTGGAACCACACGCACGACCACGCCAAGAACATGCTGCTGGGCCACGACGACGACAACGCGGCCCAGGACACCGGCTACCTGAGGGTCACCTACCACCACAACTGGTACGACCGCACGCCCCAGCGCAACCCGCGGGTGCGGTTCGGCGACCCGGTGCACATCGTCAACAACTACTTCTTCGACAACAGCGACACCGGCCCGGCCTGCCAGGCCGACTCGGGGTGCCTCATCGAGGGCAACTACTTCGAGGACGTCGAGGAGCCCATGACCAACGACTACTCCGGCCCCTCGGGCAACATCGTCGAGCGGAACAACCACTACGTGGGCGAGACGGGGCTGCCGGTGGTCGGCGGCCCGGTCCAGGACCCCGCCGCGTTCTACGACTTCGTCCCCGACCCGGCCACCGACATCAAGGCGCTGGTCACGGCGGGCGCGGGCACCGGCACCATCGGACTGTAGCCGCGAGTCGCGAGTCGCGAGTCGCGAGCCGCGAGTCGCGAGTCGGCGGCCGGGAACGGGAGAAGAGGGCGGTCCTCCAGCGCGGGGGCCGCTCTTCCCCGGTGCGCTGCCGTTCGTGAGGACCGCCCTCCGGTTCCGGGACGGGCGAAGGCGCCGTACCTCAGGCGCCTTTCCGCAGAGCGCGCAGATATTCACGATTCATCGTGGTGATCGACGCGAGCGGGATGCCCTTCGGGCAGACGGTGGCGCACTCGCCGGTGTTGGTGCAGCCGCCGAAGCCCTCGGCGTCCATCGTGTCGACCATGTCCAGCACGCGGCTCTCGCGCTCCGGGCCGCCCTGCGGCAGCACGTTCAGATGGACGACCTTGGCCGAAGTGAACAGCATCGCCGACCCGTTGGGGCAGGCGGCCACGCAGGCGCCGCAGCCGATGCACTCGGCGTGCTCGAACGCCGCGTCGGCGGCGTCCTTCGGCACCGGCGTCGCGTGCGCGTCGGGGGCGCTGCCGGTGGGGGCGGTGATGTAGCCGCCCGAGCCGATGACCCGGTCGAACGCGGAGCGGTCCACCACCAGGTCCTTGACCACCGGGAACGCCGCCGCCCGCCACGGCTCGATGTCGACGGTGTCGCCGTCGGAGAAGTGCCGCATGTGCAGCTGGCAGGTGGTGGTGCGCTCGGGGCCGTGTGCCTGGCCGTTGATGACCATGCCGCAGGCCCCGCAGATGCCCTCGCGGCAGTCGTGGTCGAACGCGACGGGCGTCTCGCCGCGCAGGATCAGGTCCTCGTTGAGGGTGTCGAGCATTTCGAGGAACGACATGTCGGGGGAGATCCCGGTGACCTCGTAGGTGGTCATGGCGCCCTTGGCGTCGGGTCCCGACTGCCGCCAGATGCGCAGGGTGAGGTTCACGCGTAGCTCCGCTGGGTGGGGTGGACGTACTCGAAGGCGAGGTCTTCGCGGTGCAGGACCGGCGCTTCGCCGCTGCCGGCGAACTCCCAGGCGGCGGCGTAGGAGAACCGCTCGTCGTCGCGCGCCGCCTCGCCGTCGGGGGTCTGGCTCTCCTCGCGGAAGTGGCCGCCGCAGGACTCGGCGCGGTGCAGCGCGTCCAGGCACATCAGCTCCGCCAGCTCCAGGTAGTCGGCGACCCGATTGGCCTTCTCCAGCGACTGGTTGAGCTCCTCGCCGCTGCCCGGCACCGTGATCCGCCGCCAGAACTCCTCGCGCAGCGCCGGGATCCGGTCGAGCGCCTTGCGGAGCCCGGCCTCGGTGCGGGCCATGCCGCACTCGTCCCACAGCAGCTCGCCCAGCTCCCGGTGGAACGAGTCGGGGGTGCGGTCACCGTCGTTGGCGAGCAGCTTGTCCAGGCGCTCCGTGACGCCGGAGGTGGCCTCCCGCACCGCCGGGTGGTCGTCCGGGATCTCGTCGTGCGGGTGGCGGGCGAGGAAGTCGGCGAGGGTGGCCGGGAGGATGAAGTACCCGTCGGCCAGGCCCTGCATGAGCGCCGAGGCGCCCAGCCGGTTGGCGCCGTGGTCGGAGAAGTTGGCCTCGCCGATCGCGAACAGGCCCGGGATCGTGGTCTGGAGGTCGTAGTCGACCCACAGGCCGCCCATCGTGTAGTGGATGGCCGGGTAGATCCGCATCGGCACCTGGTAGGGGTCCTCCGCGGTGATCCGCTCGTACATCTCGAACAGGTTCCCGTACCGGGCCTCGACGGCGTCGCGGCCCAGGCGGGCGATGGCGTCGGCGAAGTCCAGGTAGACGCCCTGGCCGCCGGGCCCGACGCCGCGGCCCTCGTCGCACACGGTCTTCGCGGCGCGGGAGGCGATGTCGCGGGGGACCAGGTTCCCGAACGAGGGGTAGATCCGCTCCAGGTAGTAGTCCCGCTCCTCCTCGGGGATGTCCGCGGGGGCGCGCGTGTCGCCGCGCTCCTTGGGCACCCAGATGCGGCCGTCGTTGCGCAGCGACTCGCTCATCAGCGTCAGCTTGGACTGGTGCTCGCCCGAGCGCGGGATGCAGGTGGGGTGGATCTGCGTGAAGCAGGGGTTCGCGAAGAACGCGCCGCGCCGGTGGGCGCGCCAGATGGCCGTGGCGTTGGAGTTCTTGGCGTTGGTGGAGAGGTAGAAGACGTTCCCGTAGCCGCCGGAGGCCAGCACCACGGCGTCGGCGATGTAGGTGTCGACGCGGCCGGTGATCAGGTCGCGGGCGACGATGCCGCGGGCCCTGCCGTCGATGACGATCAGGTCGAGCATCTCGGTGCGCGGGTGCATCTCCACGTTCCCCGCGGCGATCTGGCGGGTCAGCGCCTGGTACGCGCCGAGCAGGAGCTGCTGGCCCGTCTGCCCGCGGGCGTAGAAGGTGCGGGAGACCTGGACGCCGCCGAAGGAGCGGGTGTCGAGCAGGCCGCCGTACTCGCGGGCGAACGGCACTCCCTGGGCCACGCACTGGTCGATGATCTCCACCGAGACCTGCGCCAGGCGGTGGACGTTGGACTCGCGGGCCCTGAAGTCGCCGCCCTTGACGGTGTCGTAGAACAGCCGGTGGATGGAGTCGCCGTCGTTGCGGTAGTTCTTCGCGGCGTTGATCCCGCCCTGCGCGGCGATGGAGTGGGCGCGGCGCGGGGAGTCCTGATAGCAGAACTGGACGACGTGGTAGCCCTGTTCGGCCAGGGTGGCGCCCGCGGCGCCACCGGCGAGGCCGGTGCCGACGACGATCACGGTGTGCTTGCGGCGGTTGGCCGGGTTGACCAGCTTGGCCTCGAAGCGGCGGCGGTCCCAGCGTTCGGCGATGGGGACCTCGGGGGCCCGGGTGTCGGCGAGGGGGGAGCCGGTGGTGTAGTCGAGGTAGGTCATGTCGTCACTCCACAATGCCCGTCATGACGCCGAGCGGCACGGAGAGGAAGCCGGCGGTCAGGACGAGGGCGAGAACGTTGGCGGTGGCCTTCCACGCGCGGTCGCGGGTGGCGCTGCCGGCGCCGAGGGTCTGGGCGGCGCCGTAGAAGCCGTGCCGGATGTGCAGGCCGACGGCGAGCATGGCCGTGACGTAGATGACGTTGCCGTACCAGGTGTCGAAGGTGGCCACGATGTTCTGGTACGGGCGGCCGGTCTCGCCGTTCGGGTTCACCGTGCCGGTGGTCAGGTCGAGGATGTGCCAGACGACGAAGAGGGCGACGATCACCCCGCCCCACCGCATGGTGCGGGTGGCGTAGCTGGCCCGGCGGCGCTGGTGCACGTACTTCACGGGGCGCGCGGCGATGTCGAGGCGGCTGAGCTGGTACGCGGCCACGGCGTGGGCCACGACGGCGGCGACCAGCCCGACGCGCATGATCCACAGGAACCACTCGTGGTGCAGCACCGGCTCGCCGATGGTGCGCAGCCAGTGCGCGTAGCCGTTCATCTCGTCGGGGCCGAAGAAGACCTTCAGGTTCCCGACCATGTGGAGCACGAGGTAGAGCAGCATGAACAGGCCGCTGGCGGCCATGACCGCCTTCTTGCCGATGGTCGACCGCCAGAGCCGTCCGACGGCGGTCGAGGGGCGGCGCGCCGGGGTCTTCCGCGCGGTGCTCGCGGTCTTCCGCGCGGTGCGCTGCTCCGCGGGTGGTTCGGTGCGCCCCTCCGGGCGCGTAGCCAAGGCCATGCTGGCACGGTAGGCCGGACCCCGAGGATCAGTCCAAGACATGAATCCGCTGATCTTGATAGGCGTTTTCTATGCGGAGGTACGGTGGAGCCATGCAGCTCCAGCAGCTCCGGTACTTCGCGGCGGTGGCCGACACCCGCCACTTCACGCGCGCGGCACGGCGGGAGCACGTCGCGCAGCCCTCGCTCTCGCAGCAGATCCGCGCGCTGGAGCGCGAGCTGGGCGCGGAACTGTTCCACCGCGCCCGGGGGCACATCTCGC
Source organism: Streptomyces sp. SBT349 (assembly GCF_001083795.1). Classification (GTDB taxonomy): domain Bacteria; phylum Actinomycetota; class Actinomycetes; order Streptomycetales; family Streptomycetaceae; genus Streptomyces. Next base: position 741 of record NZ_LAVK01000135.1, on the reverse strand, counting down.
TCACCGACGCGGGCACCGCGCTGCTGCCGCTGGCCCGCCGCATCCTCGCGGACGCGGAGACCGCGCGGCGTGAGGTCCAGGAGGTGGCCCAGCTCCGGCGCGGGCGCGTGCGCCTGGGCGCGACCCCCAGCCTGTGCGCCTCCCTGGTGCCGGGGGTGCTGCGCACGTTCCGCGACAGCTACCCGGGCGTCGAGCTGTTCGTCCACGAGGACGGCTCGCAGGACCTGGTGCGGATCCTCGCCGAGGGCGAGCTCGACCTGGCGCTGATCATCACCCCGCTGCCCGGGCAGGCCCCGGCACTGGCCACCGAGGAGCTGCTGCGGGAGGAGCTGGTGGTGATCTCGTCCCCGGACCTGCCGCCGCCGGTCGACCGGCACCGGATCACGATCGGCGACCTGCGGGACCGGCCGCTGGTCATGTTCCGGCACGGCTACGACCTGCGTGAACTGACGCTCGCTGCGTGCCAGGGCGCGGGCTTCGAGCCGTCCTACAGCGTGGAGGGCGGCGAGATGGACGCGGTCCTCGGCTTCGTCCGTGCCGGGCTCGGCCTGGCCGTCGTCCCGCGCATGGTGGCCGACCGCTCCGGCCTGCACACCACCCCGTTCGCCGCCCCGGGCCTGCACCGCACCATCTCGGTCGCCCACCGGGGCGACGTGTCCCCGCCTCGCGCTGCCCGCGAGCTCCAGCGGATCCTGCTCACTCATCGGGACCGGCTGGGCTAGCGGGGTGTTGGGTGGGGGG
>NZ_LAVK01000134.1 GCF_001083795.1 Streptomyces sp. SBT349 | reverse complement strand
GCCCTCCCCGACCCGGTGGCCTCCTACGCGCCGCAGACGGAGATCGGCGCCCCCTGGAGCCAGGAGCCGCAGCCCGCGCCCGAGTACGGCGAGGGCTACGGCGAGGAGCCCCCGGAGCACTACCAGGAGCGGCGTGAGCCGCGGTACGGCGGGCAGGACCCCTATGGTCAACCGGCCACCGCGCCACCGGGTTTCGACATGTTCCGGCCAACGTCGGAATCCTCTCGTGGTGCTCCCGGGATCGGCTCACAGCGCGTAGGCTTCAGTGGACCTGACCCGCATGCGGCGGAGTACCGCTCGACGACCAGCGCCGGTCTCCCCCGCCGGGAACGAAACTGGCCGCAGCCCGAGGAGGATCCTGCACAGCGACCGCGGGAGCAGCAGCCCCCGGCCGCGCAGCCGCCCGAGGAGGCGCGGTGGGAGCGCGGTCCGCGCAGGGAGGAGCGCACCGGTGGTGTGACCTCCTCCGGGCTTCCCCGACGGGTGCCCCGTGCCAATCTCACGGAGCACTCCACCCCGGACCCGCCGGCGGGCGGGCCCGCCGTCTCCCGTGACCCGAAAGACGTCCGCGGGCGGCTGAGCAGCCTGCACCGCGGGGTACAGCAAGGCCGTGGCTCGTCCCGCGGCACGCAGAACAACGATCAGGAGCGTTAGTGTGAGCCCGATGAGCCAGGCGGCGCAGAACCTGAACTGGTTGATCACCAGCTTTGTGGACAGCACTCCGGGGGTGTCGCACACGGTGGTGGTGTCGGCTGATGGTCTGCTTCTGGCGTTGTCCGAGGGGTTTCCGCGGGATCGTGCGGATCAGTTGGCGGCGGTGGCGTCGGGTTTGACGTCGTTGACGGCTGGTGCGTCGCGGATCTTCGAGGGTGGTGCGGTGAATCAGACGGTGGTGGAGATGGAGCGGGGGTTTCTCTTCATCATGTCTATTTCGGATGGTTCGTCGTTGGCGGTGTTGGCGCATCCCGAGGCCGATATCGGTCTGGTGGGTTATGAGATGGCACTGCTGGTGGACCGCGCCGGTACGGTATTGACCCCTGATCTGCGCGCCGAGCTCCAGGGGAGCCTTCTCAACTAGCAGATGACTTGTGCGGATTGGGGCCTCGCACCATAAGGTGCGACAGGCGAGGCAAGAGCGCGGCACCGCGAGAAGCAAAGGCACTTGGAGGAGGAACCGTGGCAACGCCCCCAGGCGGACCTTATGGCAACGAGTACCCGCCGCGGCCACAGAGCGGTGGTCGTACCGGGCGCTTCAACTTCCCCTCGGCGCCCAGCGGCGGACGCCAGTGGCCCACGCCCGACCGGCAGCCCCCGTCCCAGCCGCAGCCGGGCCAGGGACCGGAGGTGAGGCGTCCGCCCTCGCCCGGTTCACCGCGCCCGCCCGGACCCGAGCGCCAGGCCCCGGGGCCCGAGCACGAGGGCTGGACGCCTCCGCCCTCCCAGCAGCGACAGCCCGTTCCCCCACGTCGCTCCGGCGGTTATGGCGGCGCCGAGCCGCCGCAGCCTCTGGTGCGTCCGTACGCGATGACCGGTGGCCGGACCAGGCCGCGGTACCAGCTGGCGATCGAGGCGCTGGTCAGCACGACCGCGGAGCCGGCGCGTCTGACCGGTCAGCTGCCCGAGCACCAGCGGATCTGCCAGCTGTGCTACGAGGTCAAGTCCGTCGCCGAGGTCTCCGCGCTGCTCTCCATCCCCCTCGGCGTCGCCAGGATCCTGGTGGCCGATCTTGCCGAGGCCGGGCTTGTCGCCATTCACCAGCCGGGCAACGACGCTGAGCCCGGCGGCCAGCCAGATGTGACACTGCTCGAAAGGGTGCTCAGTGGACTTCGCAAGCTCTAACGACGCCGGTCTCTCCGCGCCGTCGCGTTCCACGACCTCCGCGAAGATCGTGATCGCGGGTGGGTTCGGCGTGGGGAAGACCACGTTCGTGGGGTCGGTGTCGGAGATCAATCCGCTGCGGACGGAGGCGGTGATGACGTCGGCCTCGGCGGGGATCGACGACCTCACGCACACGGCGGGGAAGACCACCACGACGGTGGCGATGGACTTCGGCCGGATCACGCTGGACCAGGACCTGATCCTGTACCTGTTCGGTACGCCGGGGCAGGACCGTTTCTGGTTCATGTGGGACGACTTGGTCCGAGGTGCCATCGGTGCTGTCGTCCTGGTCGACACGCGGCGTCTTTCCGACTGTTTCCCCGCGGTGGACTACTTCGAGAACAGCGGCCTGCCGTTCGTGATCGCCCTCAACGGCTTCGACGGCCACCAGCCGTACTCGCCCGACGAGGTGCGTGAGGCGTTGCAGATCGGCCCGGACGCGCCGATCATCATCACCGACGCCCGCCAGCGGCAGGAGGCCAAGAGCACCCTGATCACCCTGGTCGAACATGCCCTGATGGCACGCCTGCGCTGAGCGGCGGGCCCTGGCCCGGGGCGCGGTCTCCCGGACCGATTCCGGGAGGCCGGGCTGCACGGCCTAGGCTGGTGGCCGTGCGCATCGCCAGATTCTCCATTGACGGCACCGTCGGCTTCGGCGTGCTCGAAGCCGCGCCCTCCGAGGGCGAGGAACCCGTCCTCGACATCATCAGGGGCCATCCCTTCGCCGCGTTCGAACGCTCGGGGAGCAAGGTGCCGCTGAGCAAGGTCCGGCTGTTGCCCCCCGTGCTGCCCAGCAAGGTCGTGGCCATCGGCCGCAACTACGCCGAGCACGCCCACGAGCTGGGCAACGCCGTTCCCGACGTCCCGATCACCTTCTTCAAGCCCTCCACCTCGGTGATCGGCCCCGGCGACGCCATCGCCTACCCCGCCATCTCCTCCGACGTGCACCACGAGGCGGAGCTCGCCGTCGTCATCGGCCGGCTCTGCCGCGACGTGCCCAGGGAGCGCGCCCGCGAGGTGATCCTCGGCTACACCTGCGCCAACGACGTCACCGCCCGCGACGTCCAGCGGCGCGAGGGCCAGTGGGCGCGGGCCAAGGGTTTCGACACCTCCTGTCCGCTCGGGCCCTGGATCGAGACCGACCTCGACCCCTCCGACCTCGCCGTCATGTGCACGGTCAACGGGGAGCAGCGGCAGCTGGGCCGCACCAGCGAGATGGTGCGGAGCGTGGAGGACCTGATCGTGCACATCACCGAGTCGATGACCCTGCTCCCGCAGGACGTCATCCTCACGGGCACTCCGGCGGGCGTCGGCCCGCTGCACGTCGGCGACCAGGTCGCCGTCACCATCGAAGGCATCGGCACTCTCACCAACAAGGTAGTCAAGCGTGACTAGCCCCACTCCGCTCCGCGTCCGTTTCTGTCCCTCGCCGACCGGCAACCCGCACGTCGGCCTGGTCCGCACCGCCCTGTTCAACTGGGCCTTCGCGCGCCACCACGGCGGCACGATGGTCTTCCGCATCGAGGACACCGACGCGGCCCGGGACTCGGAGGAGTCCTACCAGGCGCTGCTCGACGCGATGCGCTGGCTCGGCCTGACCTGGGACGAGGGACCGGAGAAGGGCGGCCCGCACGCCCCCTACCGGCAGTCGCAGCGGATGGACATCTACGCGGACGTCGCCGAGCGGCTGCTCGCGGCGGGCCACGCCTACCGGTGCTACTGCACCGCGGACGAGTTGGAGGCCCGCCGTGAGGCCGCGAGGAAGGCCGGCCGCCCCTCCGGCTACGAGGGGACCTGCCGCGCCCTCACGAAGGCGCAGATCGCCGCCCACGAGGCCGAGGGCCGCCCCTCCATCGTCCGCTTCCGGATGCCGGACGAGCCCATCACCTTCACCGACCTGGTGCGCGGCGAGCTGACGTTCACCCCGGAGAACGTCCCCGACTACGGCATCGTCCGCGCCAACGGCGCGCCGCTGTACACCCTGGTGAACCCGGTGGACGACGCGCTGATGGAGATCACCCACGTCCTGCGCGGCGAGGACCTGCTCTCCTCGACCCCCCGTCAGATCGCCCTCTACCGGGCGCTGGCGGAGATCGGCGTGGGCGGCGGCACGGTCCCCGCCTTCGGCCATCTGCCCTACGTGCTGGGGGAGGGCACCAAGAAGCTCTCCAAGCGCGACCCGCAGTCCTCGCTCAACCTCTACCGGGACCGGGGCTTCCTGCCCTCCGGGCTGCTCAACTACCTGGCGCTGCTGGGCTGGTCACTCGCCGAGGACCGTGACGTCTTCTCGCTCGAGGAGATGGTGGCCGCCTTCGACATCTCCGCGGTCAACGCCAACCCGGCACGTTTCGACCTGAAGAAGTGCGAGGCGATCAACGCCACCCACATCCGCGAGCACCTCTCCACCGAGGAGTTCGCCGAGGCGTGCCGGCCCTGGCTGCGAGCCCCGTACGCCCCCTGGAAGCCGGAGGCGTACGACCCGGAGGCGTTCGCCAAGCTGGCCCCGCTGGCCCAGACGCGCGTGACCGTGCTCTCCGACATCACCGACAATGTCGACTTCCTCTTCCTGGACGAGCCGGTCGCCGACGAGCAGTCCTGGGCCAAGGCGATGAAGCCGGGCGCCGGGGACGTGCTGGCCTCCGCGCGGGCCAACCTCGGCGCGGTGGAGGACTGGACCGCGGACGCCCTCAAGGCCGCCGTGCTCGCCGCGGGCGAGGAGCACGGGCTCAAGCTGGGCAAGGCGCAGGCCCCGGTCCGCGTCGCGGTCACGGGCCGCACGGTGGGCCTGCCGCTCTTCGAATCCCTGGAAACCCTGGGCCGTCGGCGCACCTTGTCGCGGATCGACGCGGCGCTGGCCCGCCTGAGCGGCTGAGGGCACGACGGTCGGTGGCTCGGCGGCCCGGCAAGGATCTCGTTTTGGGGCACCGTTCTCGATCGGGTATTGTTTGGCCCGTCGCGAGAGCGGGCCGGGGATTCACTCCGAGCCGCCGAGTGATCACCTGAGCGATACCCCGGCTGGGGTTGAGTTTTGGTGGGGTATGGTGTAATTGGCAGCACGACTGATTCTGGTTCAGTTAGTCTAGGTTCGAGTCCTGGTACCCCAGCACGATCTCATCTGAAGATCCAGGCCCCCGTTGTGTAGCGGCCTAGCACGCTGCCCTCTCAAGGCAGTAGCGCCGGTTCGAATCCGGTCGGGGGTACAGGTCCGGAAGCGGGCCCAGGCAAGCCCCCGTTGTGTAGCGGCCTAGCACGCTGCCCTCTCAAGGCAGTAGCGCCGGTTCGAATCCGGTCGGGGGTACGCGATCGGAAGACGGACGAAGGCCCCTCGCCCCGGCGAGGGGCCTTCGCCGTTCGCTCGCGCTCCGCTCAGGGCGCGTCCCCCTCGCCGCCGAACCCGCCGGCGTCCTCGCCGTACCGGCGGCCCGCCTCGGCGGCCTGGGCCAGCCGCCGCAGGCTCAGCAGCACCGGCTCGTAGAGCACGGTGAGCGCGACCGCCGCCTCCAGCTGAGTGGTCGACGCCTCGAACTCCTCGACCACCGACAGCTCGTGCTCGGCGAGGGCCGCCGCCGCCCGGCCGTAGGGCAGCAGGTGTGCGACATCGGCCGGGTAGTCGAGGCGGAGCAGCGCGGCGAGCGCCGAGATCAGCATCGCGTGAGCCGGATTGTCCTCGATCACCGGCCAGCCCAGGAGGCGCTGGATCTCCTCCGCGCTCGCGCGGGCGGTCCCCGTGCAGGGGTCGTCCTCGGCCGGGGCCGGACCGTGCGGGAGCGCGCCCACCGCGGTCCCCAGCCGGGAGAGCCGGCCGACCGACTCGTCCTCGACGGCCGCGAGCACCTCGCGCGCCGTCGCGACGGGGACGCGGCCCACCTGGACCAGGGCCCGCGCCAGCCGCAGCCTGCGCAGGTGCTCCTCGTCGTACTCGGCCTGGGTCGCGCTGATCCGCCTGCCGGGCGGTACCAGCCCTTCCCGCAGGTAGTACTTGATCGTCGCGGGGGAGACCCCGCTGCGCTTGCTCAGCTCCGCCAGCCGCATGCCGTCGACCCCTTGCGCATCGTGTTGGAGAGTGGCACTATCCAATCATGGATAGCGGGACTATCCAAAGGGGTCCCGTGGAGAGAGGGAGGTCGGTCATGGCACGCGAGATCATCAAGGGGCGCATGTCGGCACCGGGCGATCAGGCGGTGACGGTCTTCCTGATCGGCATGCGGATCAACCGCTTTCGGCGCTTCCGCGCCTGGTGGCCGGTCTTCATGGCGATGCCGAGGATGCTGCGCGAGCTCTCCAGGGACAAGGAGAGCGGGATGCTGGGGTACCAGCTGCTGCACGGGGGCCCGCGGCTGACCTACCTCGTGCAGTACTGGTCCTCGCACGAGCTGCTGATGGAGTACGCCTCGGCGCCGGACAGGGAGCACCGGCCGGCCTGGGCCGCGCTGAACCGCAAGCTGCGGGCCGGCGAGGACGCGGTGGGCTTCTGGCACGAGACCTATGTGGTCGAGGCCGGGGCGCACGAGGCCGTCTATGTCAACATGCCGCCGTTCGGCCTGGGCGCGGCCACCGAGGTGGTGCCGATAGGCCGCCGCGGCGACCGGGCCGCCGCACGGCTCTCCCGGACGTCCGGGGAGCACCCGGGGGAGCGAGGACTCAGCCCTGCCGTTTGAGGGCCTCGGTGAGCCGGGCCGCGGCGTCCAGAAGGGCCTGGGCGTGCATCCGGCCCGGGTGGCGGGTCAGGCGCTCGATCGGCCCGGAGACGGAGACGGCGGCCACCACGCGGTTGGAGGGGCCGCGGACGGGCGCCGAGACGGAGGCCACGCCCGGCTCGCGCTCGCCGATCGACTGGGCCCAGCCGCGGCGCCGCACGCCGGAGAGCGCGGTGGCCGTGAAGCGGGCGCCCTGGAGCCCGTGGTGCAGCCGCTCCGGCTCCTCCCAGGCCATGAGGATCTGAGCGGCGGAGCCCGCCTTCATCGGCAGGGTGGAGCCCACTGGCACGGTGTCCCGCAGGCCGGAGAGGCGCTCCGCGGCGGCCACGCAGATCCGCATGTCCCCCTGGCGCCGGTAGAGCTGCGCGCTCTCGCCCGTCACATCGCGCAACTGCGTGAGCACAGGCCCCGCGGCGGCCAGCAGCCGGTCCTCACCCGCGGCGGCGGCCAGCTCGGCGAGGCGCGGGCCGAGCACGAAGCGGCCCTGCATGTCGCGGGCCAGCAGCCGGTGGTACTCGAGGGCCACCGCCATGCGGTGCGCCGTGGGCCGGGCCAGCCCGGTCGCCCCGACCAGTCCCGCGAGGGTGGCTGGTCCGGACTCCAGGGCTCCCAGCACCAGAGCCGCCTTGTCGAGTACCCCCACGCCGCTGGAGTCGCCGCTAGAGTTGTCCATGCAACGATACTCACGTCTCACAGTGTGAAACGCAAGTTCAATTTCGCGGGGGAGGCGGCAGGCTGGGTGCCCTGGGGTCGCGTCCTCTGTGTGGCTCCCGGCCGCCGTCCGGTACGAGGGGAACGGACGGCGGTCACCAGATCCCCGCGATGAAGCCGGAAGAAGGAAGAGCGATGGGACGGACACTGGCGGAGAAAGTCTGGGACGACCATGTCGTCCGGCGGGCGGAGGGCGAGCCCGATCTGCTGTACATCGACCTCCACCTGGTGCACGAGGTGACCAGCCCCCAGGCGTTCGACGGGCTCCGCAAGAGCGGGCGCCCGGTGCGGCGCACGGACCTCACCATCGCCACCGAGGACCACAACACCCCGACCCTCGACATCGACAAGCCCATCGCCGACCCGGTCTCGCGTACGCAGTTGGAGACCCTCCGGAAGAACTGCGCGGACTTCGGCGTCCGGCTGCACTCGCTGGGCGACGAGGAGCAGGGCGTGGTGCACGTGGTCGGCCCGCAGCTGGGGCTGACCCAGCCCGGCACCACGGTGGTGTGCGGCGACAGCCACACCTCCACCCACGGCGCGTTCGGCGCGCTGGCGTTCGGCATCGGCACCAGCCAGGTCGAGCATGTCCTCGCCACCCAGACCCTGCCGATGGCGCCGTTCAGGACCATGGCGGTGACCGTGCTGGGCGAGCTGCCCGACGGCGTCACGGCCAAGGACCTCATCCTGGCGATCATCGCCAGGATCGGCACCGGCGGCGGCCAGGGCTATGTGATCGAATACCGCGGCGAGGCCGTCGAGAAGCTCTCGGTGGAAGCCCGCATGACCATGTGCAACATGTCGATCGAGGCCGGCGCGCGGGCGGGCATGGTCGCCCCCGACGAGACGACCTTCGCCTATCTGAAGGGCCGCCCCCACGCCCCCGAGGGCGCCGACTGGGACGCGGCCGTCGCGTACTGGAGGACGCTGCGCACGGACGACGACGCCGTCTTCGACCACGAGGTGGTCATCGACGCCGCCGAGCTGGCGCCGTTCGTCACCTGGGGCACGAACCCGGGCCAGGGAGCACCGTTGTCCGCCTCCGTGCCCGACCCCGCCTCGTTCGCCGACCCCGGCGACCGGCTGGCCGCGAAGAAGGCGCTGGAGTACATGGACCTGGAGCCGGGCCGCCGGCTGCGGGACATCTCCATCGACGCCGTCTTCGTCGGCTCCTGCACCAACGGCCGGATCGAGGACCTGCGCTCGGCCGCCGCCGTGATCGAGGGCCGCACGGTGGCCGACGGGGTCCGGATGCTGGTCGTACCCGGGTCCGTCCGCGTCGCGCTCCAGGCCATGGCCGAGGGCCTCGACAAGGTGTTCACCGCGGCGGGCGCCGAATGGCGGCACGCCGGCTGCTCGATGTGCCTGGGCATGAATCCGGACCAGCTGGCGCCGGGCGAGCGCTGTGCCTCCACCTCCAATCGCAACTTCGAAGGCAGGCAGGGCAAGGGCGGACGCACCCACCTGGTCTCGCCGCAGGTCGCCGCCGCCAGCGCGGTGACCGGCCGTCTCGCGTCCCCGGCCGACCTGGCCGGCGTCCCCACCCCCGCGGAGGTCTGAGCCATGGAAGCCTTCACCACGCACACCGGCCGGGCCGTTCCGCTGCGCCGTTCCAATGTCGACACCGACCAGATCATCCCGGCGCACTGGCTGAAGAAGGTCACCAGGGACGGGTTCGAGGACGGCTTGTTCGAGGCATGGCGCAAGGACCCGGAGTTCGTGCTCAACCAGGCGGAACACCACGGCGCCACGGTGCTGGTCGCGGGGCAGGACTTCGGCACCGGCTCCTCCCGGGAGCACGCCGTCTGGGCCCTCCAGAACTACGGCTTCAAGGCGGTCATCTCGCCGCGCTTCGCCGACATCTTCCGGGGCAACTCGCTGAAGAACGGGCTGCTGACCGTTGAGCTGCCGCAGGAGACCGTCGAGGAACTGTGGAAGCTGATCGACGCCGACCCCGCGACCGAGGTCACGGTCGACCTGGTCGCGCGCGAGGTGCGCGCCGACGGCGTCACGGCGCCCTTCGACCTCGACGAGAACGCCCGCTGGCGGCTGCTCGAAGGGCTCGACGACATCAGCATCACCCTTCAGAACGAGGACGCGATCGCCGCCTTCGAGGCCCGCCGTCCGGCGCACAAACCCCTTACGCGACAAGGAGCCTGACGGCAGATCAGCAGATGCCCCCGCCGGTGCCCCCGGCGGGGGCATCTGTGCTGACGCCCCATCACGACACGGGCGTTGGGGGGCTTAGAGGGCGATACCAGTCCCAAGGTGGCACAATCGGCCGCATGGAACGCGACGGTCAACTAGAGCTCTACGACCGCGTCGCCGCTCGACTGAGGGACGCGCACCGCACGGTGCGAGCCCTGCAAGTGCCTGAGGACGTACGGCAGGCCCTCACCCGGAAGCTGCTGATCATCACCGCGGCCACCAAGCACGACCTGCCTGGCGCCGCCCGCCGTCTGGATCGGCTGATGGAGGACGTTGACGCGGGGCGACTGCCGGCGGCAAGGCCGGGCGGCGACCGTGACGGATCTCCGTGATGGTCGAGTTCGTTGCGACACAAGGGTGATTCGCCCGTTTCGCGTTTGATTTGCGGAATATATCTGCCTAACGTGCGAAAAAGCTTGAACACATTCGTTCCAGCAAGGTCTGTGAAGGGGAAGACGTGAACAAGGCACAACTCGTAGAAGCGATTGCCGACAAGCTCGGTGGCCGCCAGCAGGCGGCCGACGCGGTCGATACCGTGCTCGACGCCATCATCCGCGCGGTGGTCGCCGGTGAGCGGGTCTCGGTGACCGGCTTCGGCTCGTTCGAGAAGGTCGACCGGCCGGCCCGGTACGCGCGGAACCCTCAGACCGGCGAGCGGGTGCGGGTCAGGAAGACCTCCGTGCCCCGCTTCCGCGCCGGTCAGGGCTTCAAGGACCTGGTCGCCGGGACCAAGAAGCTCCCGAAGAACGACGTGGCCGTGAAGAAGGCTCCCAAGGGCAGCCTTTCGGGGGGTACCACCACCAAGAAGGCCACCACCAAGAAGGCCGCCGCCAAGAAGTCGCCGGCGAAGAAGGCCACCGCGAAGAAGGCCCCGGCCAAGAAGGCTCCCGCCAAGACGGCCGCGGCCAAGAAGTCGGCGGCGAAGAAGGGCACCGCGAAGAAGGCCCCGGCCAAGAAGGCCACCGCGAAGAAGGCGCCGGCCAAGCGGGCACCGTCCCGCACGACCACCGCCAAGAAGGCCACTTCCCGCCGCAAGTGACCAGGTCATCCAGCGGGCCGGACTCCTCACCAGGAGCCCGGCCCGCGGTCGTTCCCGCCCGCGGCGCGAAGCCCGCTAGGCTCCCCGCATGCAGGCCACCGCGTACACCTACGACCCGAGCACCCGTTCCGGCAGCGTGCTGCTGGACGACGGCACCCCGATGGACTTCGGCGCGGACGCGTTCGACGCCGGCGGCCTGCGGCTGCTCCGTCCCGGCCAGCGGGTCCGCATCGAGGTGGAGGGCGACGGCGAGCGCCGCCGCATCACCTTCCTGACGCTGCAAACGCTGTAAGCGGGCGGGCGCTCACCGCGGTGCGCCGCCCCACCCCCAGCGCGAGGGCGGCCCGCAGGTCCTCGCCCGTGTCCACGTCGCGCCGCACGCTCTCCACGTCGTCGAGCGTCAGTTCCACCGCACCCGAGGCCAGATGCCTGGCACGGGACGCCCCTTCGAACGCGGGCGCGAGCGCCGCGCCCGGCGCCGCCGCCAACAGGGTGGTGCCCACGCCGGCCGCGTCACCGAGAAAGCTCCGCGCGTGCCCACCCGCCGCCGCGAGCACCCGGGTCAGCTCGGCGGCCCTGAGCGCGGGGAGATCGGCGTTGAGCGCCGCGAGCGCGGCCGAGTGCCTTCGCCCGCGCACGGCCTCCGCGCCGTGCGCCAGGGCGGCGTTCAGCCCCAGGCCGGGGGAGTCGGGCACGATCCGCGCCCCAAGCCGCCCCAGCCGTTCCGCCGCGAGCGCGTCATCGGTGACGACGGTCACGTCCCGCACCGCCGAACTGGCCAGCGCGGCGGCCACCGTGTCCTCGGCGAAGGCCAGCGCGAGCGAAGGGCGCAGCGCGTCCCCGGCGACGGCGGCCAGCCTGCTCTTCGCCCGCCGCAGCGGCTTCAGAGGGACGATCAGCGACCACCCGGTGTCACGCATCGTGCGATTCTCCAATCCTCGGTCCAGCGGCCCCCCTCGGGCCCGGTCGTCGGGCGCGGACCCCCGAGGGGGCCGTCCGGTGCTCCCCGGGACGTTGCGCATTAGGGTGCAAAGGGACCACGCGGGCGGTGAGACCTCCGCTGGACAGCCCCGCCCCCCAAGGCAACACTTGTGCGGCTGTCCGCAGCACACCCCGCCGGAGCAGCGCAAGAGGAGATGGTGTCCGAGTGTCTCGCCGCAGAATCGGCTTCTGGTACCGATTGGCCGCGTTTCTGGTAAAACCGCCGCTGCTGGTGTTCTTCCGGCGAGACTGGCGGGGAATGGAGCATATTCCCGTTGAGGGGGGATTCATCACCGCGGTGAATCACAACTCCTATCTCGACCCGCTGTCCTACGCGCACTTCCAGTACAACACCGGGCGAGTCCCGAGATTCCTCGCCAAGATCGCCCTCTTCAACAACGGCGCCGTCGGCCGCTTCATGCGCGGCACCGGCCAGATCCCCGTCTACCGCAACACCACGGACGCCGCCGACGCCTTCCGCGCCGCCGTGGACGCCGTGCACGGCGGCGAGTGCGTGGCCTTCTACCCGGAGGGCACCCTCACCCGCGACCCCGCGCTGTGGCCCATGGAGGGCAAGACCGGCGCCGCTCGTGTCGCGCTCCTCACCCGCGCCCCGGTGATCCCGGTGGCCCAGTGGGGCGCCCACGAGGCCATGCCGCCGTACGCCCCCAGCAAGCGCGTGCGGCTCTTTCCCCGCAAGACGCTGACCGTGGTCGCCGGACCCCCCGTGGACCTCGACGAGTTCTACGGCAGGGAGCCCACCGCCGAGGTGCTGCGCGACGTGACGGACGCGATCATGGACGCCATCACCGCGCTCCTCGCCGAGGTGCGGCACGAACTTCCCCCCGGGGAGCGCTATGTTCACCGGAGCGCGTCGCCCGAGCGGCGCGCCCAGGACAGCGCGCCCGAGGAGGAGAGAGCGGAGTGACACGTGTCGCCGTCTACGGAACCGGCTCATGGGGGACCACGTTCGCCATGGTCCTCGCCGACGCAGGCTGCGATGTGACGCTCTGGGCCCGGCGGCCCGGGATCGTCGAGGCCGTGAACACCACCCGCACCAACCCGGACTACCTGCCGGGCATCCGCCTCCCGGCCACCGTCCGGGCGACCACCGACCCGGCGCTGGCCGCGCGCGGCGCGGAGTTCACCGTGCTCTCCGTCCCCTCCCAGACCCTGCGCGCCAACCTCGCGGCCTGGGCCCCGCTGCTGCCCGCCGACACCGTGCTGGTCTCGTTGATGAAGGGCATCGAACTCGGGACCGCGAAGCGGATGAGCGAGGTCATCGAGGAGGTCGCGGGCGTTCCCCCCGAGCGGGTCGCCGTGCTCTCCGGGCCCAACCTCGCCCCCGAGGTCGCCGAACGACAGCCCGCCGCCTCCGTGGTGGCCTGCCGCGACGAGACGGTGGCCCAGCGGCTCCAGGCGGCCTGCCACACCCCGTACTTCCGCCCGTACACCAACACCGACGTGGTCGGCTGCGAGCTGGGCGGCGCCGTCAAGAACGTGATCGCCCTCGCCGTCGGCATCGCGGACGGCATGGGCCTCGGCGACAACACCAAGGCCTCGCTCATCACCAGGGGCCTGGCCGAGACCACCCGCCTCGGGCTCGCGATGGGCGCCGACGCCAAGACGTTCGCGGGCCTGGCCGGCATGGGCGACCTCGTCGCCACCTGCTCCTCGCCGCTCTCCCGCAACAACACCTTCGGCACCAACCTCGGCCGCGGCATGAGCCTGGAGGAGACCATCGCCGTCACCCGCCAGACCGCCGAGGGCGTCAAGTCCTGCCGCTCCGTCCTGGATCTGGCGCGCCGTCACCACGTCGAGATGCCGCTGACCGAAACGGTGGTGGGCATCGTCCACGAGGGCACGCAGCCGCAGGTCGCGGTCAAGGAGCTCATGTCGCGAACCGCCAAGGCCGAGCACCGCTGACTGCGGCCACTACGTTAGGTAGCCTCTGGGGGTGATGAGCAGCGAGCCCACTCCTCAGAGCCCCAAGACCCGCGTCGCGATCGTCTTCGGCGGGCGCAGCTCCGAGCACGCCGTGTCGGTCGTCACCGCCGGAGCCGTGCTGCGCGCCATCGACAGAACCCGTTACGACGTTCTCCCGATCGGCATCACCGCGGACGGCCGCTGGGCGCTGACCGCGGACGATCCCGACCGCATGGCCTTCACCGACCGTGAGCTGCCCAGCGTCGCGAACATCGCCGAGCCGGGCGGCGGCGGCGTGCTGCTCCCCGTCGACCCCGGGCGCAGCGACATCGTCTACGCCGAGCCCGGCTCGGTCCCCAAGGACCTCGGCGAGGTCGACGTCGTCCTGCCCCTGCTGCACGGCCCCTACGGCGAGGACGGCACGCTCCAGGGCCTGCTCGAACTCTCCGGGGTGCCCTATGTCGGCGCCGGCGTCCTCTCCTCGGCGATCGGCATGGACAAGGAGTACATGAAGCGCGTCTTCACCTCCTTCGGCCTGCCCGTGGGCCCCTACCTCGCCCTCCGGCCGCGGGAGTGGGAGCGGGACGCGGCGGCGGCCCGCAAGAGGATCGTGGACTTCGCCGGCGAACACGGCTGGCCCCTCTTCGTGAAGCCCGCCAGGGCCGGCTCCTCGCTCGGCATCTCCCGCGTCACCTCCCTCGCAGGGCTCGACGAGGCCGTCGAGGAGGCACGGCGCCATGACCCCAAGATCATCGTGGAGTCGCAGCTCAGCGGGCGCGAGATCGAGTGCGGCGTCCTGGAGTTCGAGGACGGCCCGCGCGCCAGCCTCCCCGCCGAGATCCCCCCGGTCTCCGCGCACGAGTTCTACGACTTCGAGGCCAAGTACATCGACTCGGCCGAGGGCATCGTCCCCGCCCCGCTCACCGGGGAACAGACCGAACGGGTCCGCGAGCTCGCCGTGGCCGCCTTCGACGCGGCCTCCTGCGAGGGCCTGGTCCGCGCCGACTTCTTCCTCCAGCACGACGGCGAGTTCGTCATCAACGAGATCAACACCATGCCGGGCTTCACGCCGATCTCGATGTTCCCCCGCATGTGGAAGGCGACGGGCGTCGACTACCCCGAGCTGGTGGACCGCCTGATCCAGGCCGCGCTGCGCCGTTCCACCGGGCTGCGGTAGGGCCCGCGGCGAGGAATCAGCCCTCGGCCCCGGCCGCGTCGTGCCCCGCGTGGTGTTCGGGCTCGTTCTCCGCCTCGTTCTCCGGGGAGGGAGCGCCCGCGTCCTCGGGAACCCGCTCCGCCCAGAGCGCGTCGGCGGGTATGCGCCGCTCGATGGCGTCGACGATGTCGAGCAGCGGGTTGACCTCGGGCGCGTAGGCGTCGGGCACCGTCACCTCGACGAACACCTCCCGCTCCGCCGTGGTGAACCGCACGCCGCCGTCCTGCTCCTCCAGCAGCCAGTTCACCCGGTTCACGCCGACGACCTCGGCGCCCAGCGGGTCGTAGGCGTCGCTGCCCGGGGTCAGCGGCCCGGGCCGCTCGACGCCGCAGCGGAGCACGATGGCCGGATCTCCCCAGACGGCGGCGAACGGCGAGTCCTCGTCCAGCTCGCCGCGTTCGGCGCCGTCCATCCGCTCCGGCAGCTCCCCGGCCAGCGCCCGGCACGCGTCCGCGGCCTCGCCCTCGGGCGAGGGCACCGCGACGTCCGGCGCGGACGGCCCCGCACCACAGGCGGCGAGGGCCAGCAGGGCGGAGACGGCCGGAAGGGCGCGGCGTACGGTGGGATTCACCCGGCGAGCATACGAGGTGTCACAGATGAACGACCGGGCAGGTCAGCGTGCGTGTGATCCCCGGTACGCGCTGTACCTCGGCGACCACGAGACGTCCCAGCTCGTCCACGGTCCCGGCCTCCGCACGGACGATGACGTCGTACGGGCCCGTGACATCCTCAGCGGTGAGCACGCCGGGGATCTTCGAGATGACATCGGCCACAGTGGACGCCTTGCCCACCTCGGTCTGGATCAGGATGTACGCCTGTACCACTGGTCCTCCAGAGCGGCTACGAGGAGCGGGGGCGCTACCGTAGCGCGTCACGACCAGCACCGGGGAGACGTGGGGCCCCCGCCGGACACGGTGGGTGCGCGGACGAGCCGGCGGAACAACACAAGGAGAGCGCAGTGAAGGGCAGCGTGGGGGAGCTCGGGGAGTTCGGGCTGATCCGGGAGCTGACAGCCCGGATCACCGGCACGCCCGCGGTGCGGCTCGGCCCGGGGGACGACGCTGCGGTGATCGCGGCCCCCGACCGGCGGGTCGTCGCCAGCACCGACATCCTGCTCGAGGGGCGGCACTTCCGCCGCGACTGGTCGACCGCCTACGACGTCGGCCGCAAGGCCGCCGCCCAGAACATGGCGGACGTCGCCGCGATGGGCGCCGTGCCCACGGCCGTGCTGGTCGGTCTCGTGGTCCCGGCCGAACTGCCCGCCACCTGGCCGCTGGAGCTGATGGACGGTATCCGCGACGAGTGCCGGGTCGCCGGCGCGGGCGTGGCCGGGGGGGACGTGGTCCGCGGCGACACCATCACGGTCTCCATCACGGCGCTGGGCGACCTCGCCGGGCGCGACCCGGTCACCAGGACGGGCGCGATGCCGGGCGACACCGTGGCCGTCACCGGCTGGCTCGGCTGGTCGGCGGCCGGACACGCCGTCCTCTCCCGCGGCTTCCGCTCGCCCCGCGCGTTCGTCGAGGCCCACCGCCGCCCCGAGCCGCCCTATGTCGCGGGCCCCGCCGCCGCCGCGCTCGGCGCCACCTCCATGACGGACGTCAGCGACGGGCTGGTCGCCGATCTGGGCCACATCGCCCTCGCCAGCAACGTCCGCATCGACATCGGCTCGGCGTTGCTCGACGTGCCGGCCCAGATGAACGACATCGGGCAGGCCGTCGGCGTCGACCCCCTGCACTGGGTCCTCACCGGCGGCGAGGACCACGCCCTGGTGGCCACCTTCAGGCCCGAGACCAAACTCCCCGCCCGCTGGCGCACGATCGGCGAGGTGCTGCCCGCCAGGGGACGGACCACCCCGCCCGTCACCGTGGACGGCGCGGCCTGGGACAAGGCGGGAGGCTGGGACCACTTCGGCGGCTCGTCGCGGACGTGAGTACCGTCGTCGCCATGCAGGCACCTCCACGCGTTCTCACCGTCGCGGGCTCCGACTCCGGCGGCGGCGCGGGCATCCAGGCCGATCTCAAGACGATGCTCGCGCTCGGCACCCATGGCATGAGCGTCATCACCGCCGTCACCGCGCAGAACTCCCTGGGCGTGCAGGGCGCCTGGGAGCTGCCCGCCGAGGCGGTGGTGCGGCAGTTCCGCAGCGTCGTGGACGACATCGGGGTGCAGGCCGTGAAGACCGGCATGCTGGCCTCCGCCCCCCTCGTCGAGACCGTCGCCGCGCTGCTCGGCACCACCACCGCGCCCGTCGTCGTCGACCCGGTCGGCGTCTCCAAGCACGGTGACCCGCTGCTCGCGGCGGACGCGCTGGACGTGCTGCGCTCCGATCTGCTCCCCGCGGCCACCGTGGTCACCCCCAACCTGGCCGAGGTCGCCCAGCTCACCGGCCTCACGGTGCAGAGCGAGGCGGACATGCCCCGCGCCGCGGAGCTGCTGCTGGCCCACGGGCCGCGCTGGGCGCTGATCAAGGGCGGGCACCTGCCGGGCGAGGCCGTCGACCTGCTCACCGACGGCGACGAGCTGCACTGGCTGCGCGCCCCGCGTCACCCCAACCGCCATACGCACGGCACCGGGTGCACGCTGGCCGCGGCGACGGCCAGCCGGCTGGCGCTGGGCGACAGCGTCCCCGAGGCGGTGGCCGCGGCCAAGGAGTACGTCACCGGCGCCATCGCCGCCGGCTTCCCGCTGGGCGCGGGCATCGGCCCCGTCCACCACGGCCACCGCGTCCAGGGGTGACCGCGCGGTTCGCGCCCGCGTCGGCGCACGCAAGAAGCCGGTCCACCGTGAGCGGTGGACCGGCTGGAACGGCCGAGAGCCGGGCGCCTAGCGCGAGACCTTGCCCGCCTTGATGCACGAGGTGCAGACGTTCAGGCGCTTCGGCGTCCCCCCGACCACGGCACGCACCCGCTGGATGTTGGGGTTCCAACGGCGGGGGGTGCGGCGGTGCGAGTGGGAGATACGGTTGCCGAAGCCCGGCCCCTTGCCGCAGACATCGCAGTTGGCAGCCACGGGTCACTCCAATGACGGGTCGCCCCGCACAGACGGGAACGACGGGTACGTTACGTCGGGATCCCCGAGGTCACTTCGTCCGCGGGGAGAGCGCCGGGTGCGCAACAACGGCACCAGGCAACCGACGCAGCATACCTCGGCCGTTCCCGCCGGGAGAAATCGCTCCCCCCGGTGAGCGAGGGCATAAGCTGCATGCCGCCGCCCGCCCAGCAACGGTCCAGGAGGTCCGCACGTGCCGCAGCCGCTCGACGCCGCAGCGGTTCGGCGCTGGTGCCGCATCACCCTGGACGCCCTGGGCCGGGCCCGCGAGGACATCGACGCGATCAACGTCTACCCGGTCCCCGACGGCGACACCGGTACCAACCTCTACCTCACCGTGGAATCCGCCGCCCAGGCCGTCGAGGCGGCCGACACCGCGTCGCCCACCCTGGCCGAGGCGGTCGGGGCCATGGCCCACGGCGCCCTCATCGGCGCCCGGGGGAACTCGGGCACCATCCTCGCCCAACTCCTGCGCGGCATGGCCGACGTGCTCGCCGCCGAGCCGGAGCCCGCGGGGCCGGGCGCGCTGCGCCGCGCGCTGCGCCGGGCCGCGAGCTCCGCCTACGAGGCCGTCGCCCACCCCGTCGAGGGCACCATGCTGACCGTGGCCACCGCCGCGGCCGACGCGGCGGAACGGGCCGGGGACACGGTCGCCGAGGTGCTGGCGGAAGCCTGCGCCGGGGCCAGGGAGGCGTTGGCCGCCACCCCGGACCAGCTCGCCGTCCTCGCGGACGCGGGCGTGGTGGACGCTGGCGGCAGCGGCCTGGTCGCCGTCCTCGACGCGCTCGACGCGGCGCTGTCGGGCCGCGCCCCCGACGCCTCCATACGCGACCGCCTGGCGCGTTCCCCCTCGGGCGGCGGCGCGACCGGCGCAGGCTGTCCCCCGCCCGTCGCCCCCGGCGAACCGGGGGGCTTCGAGGTCATCTACCTGCTCGACGCGGCCGACGACGCCGTCGCCACCCTGCGCGGACGCCTCGACGCGCTGGGCGACTCCCTCGTCGTGGTGGGCGGCGACGGCCTCTGGCACGTCCACATCCACACCGCGGATCCCGGCCCCGCCGTCGAGGCGGGCATCGAGGCCGGCCGCCCCCACCGGGTCCGGATCACCGGGCTGGCGGCCACCG
>NZ_LAVK01000133.1 GCF_001083795.1 Streptomyces sp. SBT349 | reverse complement strand
GCGCCGGAGGGTGGGGGCATGGACGGTGACGCGGAAGGCGAGCTCCTGCGGTTCGGGGAGCGGTGGGCGCTGGCGGAGCTGCGGGGGGACGTCGTGGCGCTGGAACGGCTGCTCACCGCCGACTTCACCGCGGTGGGGCCGCGGGGGTTCCTGCTGGACCGGGTGCGCTGGCTCGACCGGTACGCCTCGGGCGCCCTGGTGCACGACCTCTTCGCCTGGGAGCAGGCCGAGATCCGCCGCTACGGGGACGCGGCCGTCGTCCTCGGCGTGCAGAGCCAGCAGAGCGTCTACGAGGGCCGCGACATGGACGGCCGGTACCGCATCAGCCAGTTCCTCACGGCGGCCGACGGCTCCTGGCGCCTGGCCGGTCTCCACCTGAGCGCCATCGGCGACGTCTGACCCCGCCACCGGCGCGTGCCCGACGTCCTCAACCGGCGGGCGGCGGTGGGGGCTTGGGCCAGGCGGTGCCGTCCCTGGCGGCGTCCAGGATCTCGCCGAGGCGCAGCCAGGCGCGGGCGCCCTCGGGCCCGACCGGGCCGGTCGCGAGGCGGGTCCACGCGGCCTCGTCGTCGCCGAGGGCGGTGCGCACCGCCTCGTTGACCACCGGGCCCCCGGCGCGCAGCGCGGCCCAGGCGGGCAGGGCCCGCACCGTCCCGGGTCCGCACGCCGGCACCGACACCACGGCGCGCGTCCACGCCTCCGCGCCCGGACCCTCGTCGAGCAGGCGCCGCAGGTCACGAGTCAGCCGGGGCAGCGCCTCCCCCGGGGACGAGTGACGCGCCAGCACCGCCGCGAAGTCGCCCCGCCGACCGCGTGCGAACGACAGCAGCGCCTTCTCCACCAGCGCGTCGTCGCCGCCGTGCCGTTCGAGATACGCGGCGAGAACGTCCTCGGGCACGTGGGCCAGCTCGCGGGCGCTCACCTCGCCCGGCTCGGCGGGAACCCGGGCGACGGCACGCCACAGCACGGCCAGCAGCTCACCGAACTCCGGCTCGGGCTCGCGCGTCCTGCCCCACCGGCGCAGCCCGCGTTCCGCGTCGCGCGCCACGGCCCGCAGCCGCTCCCTCACCCGCGGCTCGACCACCGGCAGGTGCGCCAGCAGGTCGCGGATCCACCGCAGCTGTTCGGCACGGGCGACCGGCCGTTCGGGGTCCGGCTCCCACAGCGCCAGCGCCTCCAGCGCGGTGTCCGCGAACCGCCGCGCGAGCGCCGCCCGCGCCTCACCGCCCCGACCCGACGGGACAGGCTCCGACAGGAGGAGCCGCCAGCGTTCGGCGGCGGCCCGCGCCACCCAGTTGACCGCGGCGCGCGTGCCGCGCCCCACGTCGAGGCCCATCTCCCCGAGGTAGGCGTCGGGGAGCCGCCGCGTCTCCTCGGACAGCGCCTTCACCTCGTCGGCGAAGCGCTCCCGCGCCTCCTCCCTGCTCAGCCCGCCCGCGATCTCCCGGCAGATCCGCGTCGTGAGCACCGCCCCCGCGAACTGCTCCAGGTCCGCCAGCGCCACGGACTCCAGCAGCCTCGGCTCGACCGCGTCCGGCAGGGTGCCCAGCAGGTGGTGCCTGATCTCGGAGTCCGCGGGCGAGCCCGCCATCAGCGACAACAGCCGTTCGTGCCGGGTGGGATGGCGGCGCAGCACCTCCAGCCACATGGCCTGCCAGGCGGTCTTCGCGGCCTGGTGCTCCCGCATCCACCGCTCGATGTTCTCCCCCTGGCGTATCTGCGCGGGCGGCCCCGGCAGCAGGCGGACCACCGCGTCGAACACCTCGTCGTCCAGCGCGGCGGACGCCCGCAGCACCAGCTGCGCGGGCGTCGGCTCCCGCAGCAGTCCGGGCGTGATGGGGGGCGGCGGCTCCGGCGTCCGGTGGCGCAGCTCGGCCACCACCCACTCCGCCGCCGTCGCCGAACGCTCGGCCAGCGCGGCGAGCAGCGCCTCGGGCGCCGCCCGCAGCGTCTCGGCCCGCAGCGCCGCGGAACAGCCGGGGTGGGCCAGCGCCGCCGCCACCGTCGCCGCGTCGCCGCTCGACGCCCCGGCGGCGGGCAGCCAGCCGGGGGCGGACGCGTCCCCGGCGAACGCGCCCTCCAGCAGGGCCCGCAGCACCGTGTCGCGCTCCCGCCCGGGGGCCATGTCGCGCGCCGCGCCGAGCGCCTGGGCCATGCCTCCTGACCCGGCCTCTCCCCCGGCGGCGACCGCCGCGAGGAACTCGACCGGCAGCGGCGGCGTCACCGCCCCGCCCCCTCGCCCGCCACCACGCGCCCGTCCGGGGCCGGGGCCTTGCCCACGTAGGCCCGCAGGTGGCGAGCCGTGAGCGTGTCCGCGCCCGCGACCAGCTCGGCCGGGGTGCCGGTGAACACCACGAGCCCGCCGTCGTGGCCCGCGCCGGGGCCCAGATCGATCAGCCAGTCGGCGTGCGCCATCACCGCCTGGTGGTGCTCGATGACGATCACCGTGTTCCCGCTGTCGACCAACCGGTCGAGCAGCGCCAGCAGTTGGTCGACGTCCGCGAGGTGCAGGCCGGTGGTCGGCTCGTCCAGCACGTAGGTCGCCGCCTTCTCCGCCATGTGGATCGCCAGCTTGAGCCGCTGCCGCTCGCCGCCGGAGAGCGTCGTGAGCGGCTGCCCGAGCCGCAGATAGCTCAGCCCCACGTCCATCAGCCGCCCCAGCACCGCGCCCGCCTGGCCGCTCGGGAAGAACGCGTGCGCCTCCTCGACCGACATGCCCAGGACCTCGCTGATGTTCTTGCCGCGCAGCGTGTAGGTGAGGACCTCGGGCGTGAACCGCTTCCCCGCGCACTCCTCGCAGACCGAGGCCACGCCCGCCATCATCGCCAGGTCCGTGTAGACGAGACCTATCCCGTTGCAGTTCGGGCAGGCGCCCTCCGAATTGGCGCTGAACAGGCTCGCCTTGACCCCGTTGGCCTTGGCGAACGCCGTCCGGATCGGGGCGAGCAGGCCGGTGTAGGTCGCCGGGTTGCTCCGGCGGGAGCCGCGGATCGGGGACTGGTCGGCGACGACGACGCCCTCCCGGCCCGGCAGCGAACCGTGGATCAGCGAGCTCTTCCCCGAGCCCGCCACCCCCGTGACCACGGTGAGCACGCCCAGCGGTATGTCCACGTCCACGCCCCGCAGGTTGTGCGCGGAGGCTCCTCTGATCGGCAGGTGCCCCCGCGGCTCGCGCACCGCGTCGCGCAGCGTGATCCGGTGTTCCAGGTGGCGGCCGGTCAGCGTCCCCGAGGCGCGCAGGCCCGCCACGTCCCCGCTGAAGCAGACGGTCCCGCCGCTCTCGCCCGCGCCGGGGCCGAGGTCGACCACGTGGTCGGCCATCGCGATCACCTCGGGCTTGTGCTCGACGACGAGCACCGTGTTCCCCTTGTCGCGCAGCCGCAGCAGCAGCCCGTTCATCCGCTGGATGTCGTGCGGGTGCAGGCCCGTGGTGGGCTCGTCGAAGACATAGGTCACGTCGGTGAGGCTGGACCCCAGGTGCCGCACCATCTTGACCCGCTGCGACTCGCCGCCAGAGAGGGTGGAGGAGGGACGGTCCAGGCTGAGGTAGCCGAGACCGATCTCCATCAGCGAGTCGAGCAGGTGCCGCAGGCTGGTGAGGAGCGGGCCGACGGACGGCGCGTCCAGGCCGTGCACGAACGCCGCCAGCTCGTTGATCTGCATGGCCGAGCACGCCGCTATGCCGACGCCGTCGATCAGGGAGGAACGGGCCGCCTCGTTGAGCCGCGTCCCGCCGCAGTCCCCGCACTCGGTGAACACCACGGCCCGGTCCACGAAGGCCCGCGCCTGCGCCTGCATGGACTCGCGGTCCTTGGAGAGGTAGAGCCGCTGGACCTTGGTGACCAGGCCCTCGTAGGTGATGTTGTTCGACCCGATTTTGATCTTGCCGGTGGGGCGGTGGAGGAAGTCCTCCCACTCCGCCGGGGTGAAGTCCTTCAGCTTCTTGTCGGGGTCGTACAGCCCCGAGTTCGCCATGACCTGCCAGTACCACGAGTCGACGGCGAAGCCGGGAACGGTGATGGCCCCCTCCTTCAGCGAGAGCTCGCGGTCCACCATTTCGTCGACGTCGATGGTCGACGCCTGCCCGAGCCCCTCGCACGGGACGCACATGCCCTCGGGGCTGTTGAAACTGAACGCCGTCGACGTCCCTATGTGCGGCGTCCCGAGGCGGCTGTAGACGATCCGCAGCATGGTGTAGGCGTCGGTGACCGTGCCGACCGTGGAGCGCGAGTTGGCCCCCATCCGCTCCTGGTCCACGACGATGGCCGCGCTGAGATTGTGCAGCCCGTCCACGTCGGGCCGCCCCAGGCTCGGCATGAACGACTGGATGAACGCGGTGTACGTCTCGTTGATCAGCCGCTGCGACTCGGCGGCGATCGTCCCGAACACCAGGGAGGACTTCCCCGACCCCGAGACGCCGGTGAACACGCTGAGCCGCCGCTTGGGTATGTCGAGCGAGACATCCCGCAGGTTGTTCTCCCTCGCTCCCCGCACCTGGATCAGATCATGACTGTCGGCGGCGGCCCGATCGGCGCTCATCCCCTGCCCCCTGGAACATAGTGGACGTCCTGGACGTCATGGTCGGTGTCTCGACCCCGATCATGGCACCGCCCACTGACAGCCGCCCACCCGCGGCGGACCGGGGGATCACGCCGCCAGGACGGCGCGCGTCTCCCGGGCGATCTGCTGGGGCTCACCGGTGGGGACCACGAAGACGGGGGTGGCGGCGCGGGGCCCGGCCAGGCCGAGGACGGGGAGGCCCGCGCAGATCTCCTCGCGGACCTCCGGCTGGTCCTCCCCGATCTCGCCGGTGAGGACCAGGGCGTCGAGGCGGTCGAGCGAGGCGGCCATCGACGCGATCGCGCGCCGGGCGGAGTGGGTGAAGCAGGCCAGGGCCAGTTCCGCGCGCTCGTCGCCCGCCGCGCGGGCCGCGACCAGGTCGCGGGTGTCGTCCGAGGTGCCGGAGAGGCCGAGCAGGCCGGAACGGTGGTTGAGGACGTCCTCGATCTCCTCGGCCGTCAGGCCGTGCCGTCTCTGGAGCCAGGTCAGCGCGCCGGGGTCCACGGTGCCGCTGCGGTGGCTCATGACCAGGCCCTCCAACGGCGTCAGCCCCATCGTCGTGTCCACGCTCACCCCGTCCCGCACCGCGCAGGCGGAGCAGCCGCCGCCGAGGTGCGCCAGGACGAGGTGCAGGGAGTCGGCCGGGCGGTCCAGCAGCCGGGCGGCGCGGTCCAGCGCCCACGCGTAGGAGAGGCCGTGGAAGCCGTAACGCCGCAGGCCGTAGCGGGTGCGCCACTCCTCGGGAACGGCGTACTCGCGCGCCGCCGCGGGCATCCGCGCGTGGAACACCGTGTCGAGGCAGGCCACATGCGGCACATCGGGGAGCAGCCGCCGGACCGCGTCCAGCGCGTGCAGCGCGGGCGGCAGGTGCAACGGCGCCAGCTCGGCCGCCTCCTGGAGCAGCGACCGCACCTCGCCGTCCACCGGGGTGTGCCCGCTCAGCCGGGGCCCGCCGTGCACGAACCGGTGGCCGACCGCGTCCGGGGGCACCCACCCCAGGTCCGTCAGCTCCCTGGGCGACCCGACGTCGGAACGGGCCAGCACCGTGTCGTCACCGCCGACGAGCACCAGGTGCAGGCTGGCCGAACCCGCGTCCACCACCAGCACGCGGCCCGCCGCCGGCGCGTTCACTCCGCGGGCCCTCGCCGGCCGGCGGCCTTCCGGACCAGCACCGCCGCGGCCAGGGCCGCCGCCGCGCCCGCCGCGCCGGCGGGGACGAGCCGCGAGCGGTGCGCCTCGGGCTCCACGGGCCCCTCCAGCGCCTCCTCGCGCAGCGCGCCCGCCAGCACCTCGGCCAGGTGCGAGGGGCTGCGCCCCGTTCCCGCCTGCTCGATCTGGGTGCGGCAGCTGAAGCCGTCGGCCAGGATCAGCGTGTCCGCGTCCGCCTTCCGCACCGCGGGCAGCAGCCCGGCCTCGGCACAGGCCATGGACACCTCGTAATGCCCCTGCTCGAAGCCGAAGTTCCCCGCGAGCCCGCAGCAGCCCGCGTCCAGGATGTCGGCGTTCACGCCCGCCCGCTTCAGCAGGTCGCGGTCGGCGTCGAAGCCCATCACGGCGTACTGGTGGCAGTGCCGCTGCACCACCGCGCGGGCGTCCACGGCGGGCGGGCGCCACTCGGGGGCGCGCTCGCCCAGCAGCTCGGCCAGGGTGCGGGTCTGGTCGCGCAGCCGCGTGAACTCGGCCGAGCGCGGGAAGAGTTCGGCCGCGTCGGCGCGGAAGACGGCGGTGCAGCTCGGTTCGAGGCCGACGACCTGCGCTCCGGCGCGCAGGTCCTCGCGGAGCACCGCGGCCGTGTGCCGCAGCACGCGCCGGGCGATGTCCAGCTGCCCCGTGGAGATCCACGTCAGGCCGCAGCAGACCGCGCGGTTCGGGACCCTGACCCGGAAGCCCGCCGCCTCCAGCACCTCGACGGCCGCCCGGCCCACCTCCGGGTGGAAGTGGTCGGTGAACGTGTCGGGGAACAGCACCACCTCGCCCCGCCGCCCGGTGCCCCGCGGCGCGCCCCGCCTGCGCCACCAGGCCGTGAACCGCTGGTCCGCGAAGACCGGCAGGTCGCGTTCCGGCGCGATGCCGCCCATCACCTTGGCGGCGCGGGCCAGCAGGGGCATGGCGCCCAGCGTGTTGACCGCACGCGGGGCGCGCGCGGCCAGGCGCGCGACGACCGGCAGCCACCCCATGGTGTAGTGGGCGCGCGGGCGCACGCGGCCCGCGTAGTGGTGGTGCAGGAACTCGGCCTTGTAGGTCGCCATGTCGACGTTGACCGGACAGTCCGTCTTGCAGCCCTTGCAGGCCAGGCAGAGGTCGAGGGCGTCGCGCACCTCGGTCGAGCGCCAGCCGTTGTCCAGGGGCGAGTCGTTGCGCACCATCTCGAACAGCAGCCGCGCCCGGCCGCGCGTCGAGTGCTCCTCCTCGCGCGTGGCCCGGTAGCTCGGGCACATCACGCCGCCCTCCAGCGACCTGCACTTGCCCACGCCCACGCAACGCGCCGCGGCCCGGCTGAACTTGCCCTCGTCGTGCGGGTAGGCGAACACGGTCGGCGGCTCCCAGGGGCGGTACTCCCCGCCGAGCCGCAGGTTCTCGTCCAGGTGGTAGGGGTCGACGATCTTGCCGGGGTTCATGCGGTTGCCCGGGTCGAAGACGGCCTTGAGCCGCTCGAACCCCTCGATCAGCTCGGGCCCGAACATCTTGACCAGCAGCTCGCCCCGGGACTGCCCGTCGCCGTGCTCCCCCGACAGCGAGCCCCCGAAGCCGATGACCAGCTCGGCGGCGCGCTCCACGAAGGCCCGCATCCGCGTGACGCCCTCGGCCGTCTCCAGGTCGAACGGGATGCGGGTGTGCACGCAGCCGTGCCCGAAGTGGCCGTAGACGGAGGGCCGGCCGTAGCCGAACTCCTCGCACAGGGCGTGGTATCCGCGCAGGTAGGTGCCCAGCCGGTCCGGCGGGACGGCCGCGTCCTCCCACCCCTCCCACGTGTCGGGCTCCCCGGGGACGTGCGCCGTGGCGCCGAGCCCCGACTCCCGCACCCGCCACAGCTCCTCCGTGTGGCGGGGGTCGTCGTACCAGGTGTGCTCGACGCCCTCCGGCGTGTCGTCCAGCAGCGCCCGCGCCTTCCCCTCGGCCTCGTCGCGGGTGTCGCCCGCGAACTCGACCATCAGATACGCCGTGCCCCGGGGCAGGATCTTCAGCGCGTCGGCGTTGAGGTGCTTGCGGCGTTCGAAGCGCACCAGCTGGTCGTCCACGCCCTCCAGGGTGTGCGGGGCGTGGGTGAGGATGTCCGGCACCTGGTCGGCGGCGCTCGCGATGTCGGGGTAGCCGAGGACGACGAGCGCGGTGTGCCTGGGCACCGGCGCGAGCGTCAGCTCGGCGCGCAGGACGGTGACCAGCGTGGACTCCGAGCCGACGAGCAGCCCGGCCACGTCGAAGCCGTGCTCGGGCAGGAGCGAGTCCAGGTTGTAGCCGGAGACGCGGCGCGGGATGTCCGGGTAGCGCTCCCTGACCAGGTCCGCGTACCGCTCGCGCAGCGCCACCAGGTGCCGGTAGATCTCGCCCTCGCGGCCCGTCCCGGCGGTGAGCCGCGCCAGCTCCTCGTCCGAGGTGGGGCCGACCCACATCCGCAGGCCGTCGTAGGTGAGGACCTCAAGGCGGCGGATGTTGTCCACGACCTTGCCGTAGGTCTGGGCGGTGGAGCCGCATGAGTTGTTGCCGATCATGCCGCCGAGGGTGCAGTTGGGGTGGGTGGCGGGCTTGGGGCCGTAGTGGAGGCCGTGCGGGGCGAGGCGGCGGTTGAGCTCGTCCAGGACGATCCCCGGCTCGACGACGCAGACGCGGCGCTGGGCGTCGAGGGAGACCAGCCGGTTGGCGTACTTGCTCCAGTCGATGACCACGGCGGCGTTGCAGCACTGGCCCGCCAGGCTCGTTCCGCCGCCGCGGGAGAGCACCGGCGCGTCGTGCTCGTGGCAGACGCCGACCGCGACCGCCGCGGCCTCGGGGGTGCGGGGGACCACGACGCCGATCGGGACCTGGCGGTAGTTGGAGGCGTCCGTCGCGTACGCGGCGCGGCTCCCGGCGTCGAAACGCACCTCCCCGTCGACCCGTTCGCGCAGCGCGTGCTCCAGCGCGGCCGGGTCGGCGGTCACCGGCGGGCGGCGGACCATGGGCATCGGCAGGTCGATCGGGTCCATGACCAGGCTCCCTTACTCGGCTGTCTCGACGTTCTCGGCTGTCTCGACGTTCTCGGAGGGTCAGGCGGCGTCGAGCAGGGAGTGCGCCTCGTCGGCGGAGAGCTCGGCGGTGTAGACGCGGCTGCCCGGCTGGTGCTTGCGCCCGCCCTGCGCCAGCGACCCGGCGTCCACCGGCTCGAACCCGGTCTCGCGGATCAACGCGGCCACCACCGACTTGGCCTCCTCGTCATCGCCCGAGACCGGGATGGCGAGGCGGTCGGGGTCGCCCGAGGGGCGCGCGCGGTCGCGCAGGTTGTACCAGTAGATGGCGTTGAACGCCTTGACCACGCGCGCCTCGGTGAAGTCCTGGATCTTCTCGCTCGACGTGGTGCTGTCGTCGTCGAGCTCGGGGTCGGCGCCGTCGCGCTGCGGGTAGTAGTTGCAGGTGTCGACGACGAGCTTGCCGCGCAGCGCCCCGGCCGGGAGCTCCCGGTAGCGGCCGTAGGGGATGGTGACCACGACGAGGTCGCCGAAGTCAGCCGCCTCCTCCGGGGTGACGGCGCGGGCGGGGCCGCCGAGGCTCGCGACCAGCTCCTGGAGCGTCTCCGGGCCGCGCGAGTTGCTCAGGGCCACCTCGTGGCCGGTGTCGGTGAAACGGCGGGCCAGCGTGGAGCCGATGTGGCCCGCTCCGATGAGTCCGATGCGCATGGGTGTCCCGATCTGTGCGTGAGGGCTCGATCCGTGGGTGGGGCTCTGGACGTGGGGCGTGCGCCGGGCGCGCGCTACTTGGTGGTCAGCTGCTCGATGCGGTCCTTGCCCAACGTGGTGGCGATGGTGGTGCGGCGCGGCTGCCCCTTGGCGAACGCCAGCGCGAACTTCTTCGCCTGCTGGTACTCGACCTTGCCCGGCATGGGCGGTTCGTCCTGGTCCACGTCCACATCCACCAGCGCGGGCCCGTCGTGGCCGAGCGCGTGCTTGAGCGCCTTGGTGACGTCCTTGCCCTTGGACACCTTGGCGCCGTAGCCGCCGCAGGCCCGCGCCCAGGCGGAGAAGTCGGTGAACGGCTCCTGGTACCGCACGCCGTGCTCCGGGTAGCCCAGCACCATCTGCTCCCAGAGGATCTGCCCGAGGGAGTTGTTGTTGTTGACCACCACCGTGATCGGCAGCTTCGCCTGCACCGCCGTCATGAACTCGGCCATCAGCATGCTGAAGCCGCCGTCGCCGACGTACGCGACGACCTGGCGGCCGGGGAACGCGTGCTGCATCGCGATCGCGTAGGGCAGGCCGGGCGCCATGGTCGCCAGGTTCCCCGAGAGGTAGAACTGCCGGTCGCGGCGGATCGTCCAGTGGCGCGCCGCCCAGGTGGCGATGGTGCCGCTGTCACAGGTCAGGATGGCGTCGTCGGAGGCCAGGTCGTCGATGGCGCCGATCACGTGCTGCGGCGCGACGGGGCTGCGCCGGGGGTTCTCCAGCGCCTCCATCTGCTTGCGCCAACGGCCCATCGACTCCTGGTACTTCTCCAGGTGGCCGCGGTCCCGCTTGCGGTCGAGCAGCGGCAGCAACGCCGCCAGCCCCTCCTTGGCGTCCCCGATGACCGGCGCCTCCACGGGCATCCGCACGCCGGCGCGCGACGGCTCCGCCTCCAGCTGCACCGTGCGGACCGTGCCGGGGTCGGGGAGGTGCTGGGTGTAGGGGAAGTTGCAGCCGACCATGAACAGCGTGTCGCAGTCGTCCACCAGCTCCTCCCCGGGCCGCGTGCCGAGCAGCCCGATGCCGCCCACCGCGAAGGGGGAGTCGTCGGGGATCACGGCCTTGCCCGGCAGCGTCTTGATCACCGGCGCGGCGAGGGCGTCCGCGACCTCCAGGATCTGGTCCCTGGCGCCCAGCGCGCCGACGCCCGCCAGGATGGCCACCTTGCGCCCGGCGTTGAGCACCTCGGCCGCCGCGCGCAGCTCCGCCTGGCGCGGCGTGCCGGGCGGGGGCGTGTACCCCGGCGCGGTGATCGGCGGACGCGCCGGCACGACCTGGCGCCAGGGGTCGGCGCCCGCGTCGGCCACCTGGATGTCGTTGGGCAGCGTCAGATGCGCGACCCCGCGCCGGGAGAGCGCGGTGCGCACGGCGATGTCCACGACGCCGGGCAGCTGCGCGGGGTTGGTGACGACCAGGTTGTAGCAGGCCACGTCGGCGTAGAGGTGCTCGACGGCGACCTCCTGCTGGTAGCCGGTGCCCAGCACGGACGTCTCCTGGGTGCCGGTGATGGCCAGCACGGGGGTGTGGTCGAGTTTGGCGTCGTAGAGCCCGTTGAGCAGGTGGATCGCGCCGGGGCCCGAGGTGGCCAGGCAGACTCCGAGCCTCCCGGTCGCCTTGGCGTAGCCGGTGGCCATGAACGCCGCCGACTCCTCATGGCGGACGAGGAAGAACCTGATCCGGTCGCGATGCCGGCGCAGCCCCTCCATGACGCCGTTGATGCCGTCCCCCGGGAGTCCGAAGACGGTGTCGACTCCCCAGTCGATGAGACGTTCCACCAGGGCTTCCGATGCGATACGTGGTGCCATGGGTACACCGGATCCCACGCGCCGCCCCGGGTGAAACAGCTCTTACGCCGCCTGGCCCAAGCACTGGCCGCTTCCCGACGCCGAGCGGCACAGGGCCCGCGCTAGGACCGCGCGTCGCGGGCCCGGGTCAGGGCGGCGACCGCGCGGGCCGGGTCGTCGGCGTGGAAGCGCAGGGCGGTGCGGGCCTCGGCGGGGGCGCCGAGCGCGCGGACGAACGGGACCGGGCCGAGGAGCTCCACGGTCACGTTCGTCTGGCCCGCCACGCTCACGTCGGTGGTGCCGTCCTCGGCGGACCTGACCTGCTTCCCGCCGGGGAAGCGGCGGTCGAGGCGGACCCGGCCGACGCGGTCGGCGGGTATGCGCAGGTCGAGCAGCGCGCCGTACCGCACGCGCAGCGAGCCGTCGGCGCCCACCACATGGGGCCTGGTCACGCACGCCGCGTGCAGTTCCACGATGAACAGCGTCCCCCAGACCCCGATGACCAGCAGGATCAGGTGGACCAGCGGCCAGGGGATCAGAATCGCCAGGGCCACGGTCTCGGCGACGGAAACGAACAGCATGATGAACACCGTCGCCGACTGCCCCGCGGCGTAGGCGACGGCCGTGTCCCCTGGCCCCACCTGGTGCGGCGGGCGGCGGGTGATCCAGCGGAGCAGGGCGGCCACGAGGACCAGTTCATGCCGCGCGAGGCGCAGCGGGACGCGGAGGGAACGCCGCCCGGCCGCGGGGCCGGGGGAGGGGGCGTTCACCGGGCACGCTCCCACAGCAGCCGCATCGCCCGACGCACGGCCTCGGCCTGCGCGGGGGCGAAGTCGGCGAAGTACGCGTCGGCGAACCCGCCGGTGTTCCCGCCGCGCAGCGAGTCCCCGGCCTCGGTGGCCAGCGCGCGCGCCACGTCCGCCGGGATCGAGTCCGCGATGTCCCGCGCCACCTCGCCCACCCGGGGGTCGTCCGGCCCGGCCGCCGCCAGGGCGTCCATCCGCGCGTACAGGTCGTACGCGCGCCGCATGCCCTCCTCGCCGGGGCCGACGGACCGCAGCAGCCCCGAGAGCCAGTCCTGCGACTCGCCCGACCGGACGTTCTCCAGCAGCGCGAGCAGCTCGCGCTCCTTGGCCGCCATGGCGGGCTCGGGACCCGGCAGCTTCGCCGAGGTCAGGGCCATCTCGGCGAAGAACGCCGCCAGTTCGGGCGAGACGGGCCCCTCGGCCGGGAGCCCGCCCGCCGCCTCCGCCCGCGCCAGCAGTTCGGCGAGCCTGGACCTGCGCCGCCGGATGGCCTCCTCCTGCCGTGCCAGGTCCGCGTCCAGCTCGGCGAGGACCTCGCGCAGGTCGTTGCCCGCCTCGTCGTCCAGCGCGTCCCTGACCTCGTCCAGGGAGAGGCCCAGATCCGTCAGCCGCCTGATGCGGCTGAGCCGGACGGCGTCCTTCAGCGCGTAGGTGCGGTAGCCGTTGGCCCGTCGCCCGGACTCGGGCAGCAGGCCGATCCGGTGGTAGTGCCGCACGGTCCGGGTGGTGACCCCGGCCAGCGCGGCGAGTTCTCCGATACGCATACGGCCAGTGAAGACGTTGACGCCGCGACAAGGTCAAGCGGCGCGTCGCCCGGCGTCCTGCGAGGGGCTCTACGAGGCCCGGTCCACGTGCGAGCAGATGTCGTAGCGGTCGCCGGACGTCATGGTCACCGTCTTGTGGCCGGACGCGTCGATGTCCAGGGACCAGACCCCGTCGACGATGTACAGGCCCCGCGCGAGGTTGCCGCCCCCCTCGGCCACGCCGACCAGCACCGGGCCGAGCACCGACCAGGACTCCGAGCCGTCGGCGGCGTACTCCACGACCGCCGCGCCGCCGGCGTCCGCGTCGTGGGAGGCGCCGGTCTCGGTGTTGGTCACCCGCACGACCAGGTCGCCCCGGTAGACGACCGTCCTCGGCGAACCGTCGGCGTGGGTGTCGAGCACCCGCCGCACCACCTCGTCGACGACCGGCTCGCCGTGCACCGGGGCGTCGCACCGCGCGCCCGCGGGCATGTCCCAGGGCGCGGAGGGCGCGGGCTCCCAACCGTCGCCGACCGCGGCGGGAGGTGCGGCGACCGCGGTGGGAGCGGCCCCGGTGAGCAGGGCGCTGGCGC
The DNA here is from genome assembly GCF_001083795.1 of Streptomyces sp. SBT349. Classification (GTDB taxonomy): domain Bacteria; phylum Actinomycetota; class Actinomycetes; order Streptomycetales; family Streptomycetaceae; genus Streptomyces. Next base: position 5,579 of record NZ_LAVK01000133.1, on the reverse strand, counting down.
AGGCCAGCGAGGCGACGACGGCTCGCCGGATGGTTCGTTCCACGGGATCTCTCTCTTCGTCGGGGCGTCGGGGCGTCGGGGCGTCGGGGCGTGCACGCGCCTCACCGGCGCCGGTCGGCCGGCCGGGCACGGGGCGGTCGCGCGGGGAGTTCCGCCCCGTGGGACGACCAGGGGACGGGGCAGGGGGAGGCGTGGTCGGGATCGGGGCAGATCGTGCGGGTCAGGGAGGCCCGGAGGGCGTCCATCCGCTCCCGCGACGTCACCACGCCCACGGTGATCTCGTGGACCGCGCGCGAGCCGGGCGCGGTCCCGGGGTACTGGGCCCGCCACTGCTCGGGGAGTTCCTCGTACAGGCCGTCCCCCGGCGGCCGTTCGCCGAGCGCCAGCTCGTAGGGCAGCGTGCCGCCGTCCAGCAGCCGCCGGCACCCCTCGGCGATCCTGGCCGCGTCCTCGCCGGTCGCGTAGAGACCGATGTTGATCTCGAAGCGGCGTTCAACGGGCACGGGTGCTCCCGGCGGGTCGGTCGCCGGTCACAAGTGATCGGCAGCGGTCGGCGGCGGACCGCAACGATAGTCGCACCGGCCGCCGGCCCGGTACCCGGACGACGTGCGGGGACCCGCCGGGTGGTGGTGCACCCGGCGGGTCCCGGTCGGCGCGCGGACGTGTCACGCGCGCCGTTGAGCGGACCGGTGGCGGACCGTTACATCGTCACCTGGCCACTGCCGCCGTCGAAGACGACATCGGAGCAGGAGTAGAAGTTCTCCTGGCTGTCCGAGCGGATCCAGTGGACGAACAGGAGGTGGTCACCGCTCCGGTCCGGGAGCTGAAGGTTCCAGTAGTAGGCGCCGCCGTTCGAGCCGGCGCCGCCGCGCTGCGGCGGGTCGGTCACGGACTGGACGAGCTCCAGGTCGTCCCAGCCGAGCGCCTGGGTCGGGCTGTAGCCGTCCTTGGTGAGGTAGACGTCGAACTCACCGGGGTGCGCGGCCCAGTTGCTGTACTGGATCTCGATGGTCGAACCGGCGCTGAGGTGCGTCTTCGGCCAGTCGTTGCGGGGCGCGTTGTACGCCGAGAAGTCGTACGGGCTCCTGTCGCCGGCGCTGCACAGCGTGCCGTCGGGAACGTAACCGGGGCCACGGCCGCCCGCGTTGGAGTCGAGCACGGCGAACCAGTTGTACAGCGGCGTCGTGCCGGACTCGCGCACCGCGTCGGCGCAGGCGGGGTTGGACGGCATCTGGTTGCCGCTTTCGAGCATGTCCGTGTAGCACAGGAAGGTGCGCGAGCCCGGCGACATCGCGACGCCGTGGGCGGCGGCGGGCGAGGGCAGGCTCGTGATGACGAGCGCCAGCAGCGCCGCTCCCAGGATGCTCAGCAGGCGGGCGTCGCGGAGCCTCTTCTTGCTCCGGGGGGTGGTTCGGGTGATCATGTGGGGGGATCTCCTCTGGAGAGAGTGCCGTGCGGTAAACCGTGGGAGCGCTCCCGCACAGCAAAGTAGCGCCCAATCGCTCGTTGCGTAAGCGTGCGGGTGAGATCTCTTGCGGGTTACACGCGATTGGCGTGATCTGTTCGTGCGGCCCCGGACGGCCCCCGACGGCGCCGCGCGGCGCCGTGGCCCGCCGGAACGGGGGCTTCGGGGTATGACGGTGGAACGGCGAGCACGGGATGAGGGTGAGGACGGGATGAGCCCAGCGGGTGACGGCAACGCCCAGTACGGCAGGAAGAAGTTCAAGCGGTCACTGAGCCACTTCACCGACCGGATCACGGCGGACGGCGAGGACGGCTGGCCCGTGGAGCGGGGCCGCTACCGCCTGGTGGTGAACCGCGCCTGCCCCTGGGCCAGCCGCGCGCTGGTCTCGCGCCGCCTGCTCGGCCTGGAGACGGCGCTGTCCCTGGCCGTCACCGACCCGATCCAGGACGACAGGAGCTGGCGGTTCACGCTGGACCCCGGTGGCCGGGACCCGGTGCTCGGCATCCGCTATCTGAGCGAGGCGTACGACGCGCGCGAGACGGGCTACCCGGGCGGCGTCAGCGTCCCCGCGATCGTGGACGTGCCCACCGGGACCCTGGTCACCAACGACTACCAGCAGATCACCCTCGACCTCGCCACCGAGTGGACCGCCTTCCACCGGCCGGGCGCGCCCGACCTCTACCCGGAGCCGCTGCGCGAGGAGATCGACGAGGTGATGGAGGGCGTCTTCCTCGACGTCAACAACGGCGTGTACCGCGCCGGTTTCGCGACGACGCAGCCCGAGTACGAGGCGGCGTACGCGGATGTGTTCCGCCGCCTCGACCTGCTGTCGGAGCGCCTGGCGGAACGCCGTTACCTGGTGGGCGAGACGATCACCGAGGCGGACATCCGCCTGTTCACGACCCTGGTGCGCTTCGACGCCGTCTACCACGGGCACTTCAAGTGCAACCGGTCGAAGCTGATCGAGGATCCGGTCCTGTGGGCCTATGCCCGCGATCTCTACCAGACGCCGGGCTTTGGCGACACGGTCGATTTCGATCACATCAAGCGGCACTACTACGAGGTCCACACCGGGATCAACCCGACCGGCATCGTCCCGGCCGGTCCCGTTCTCTCCGGGTGGCTGACCCCGCACCGCAGGGCGGAGCTGGGCGGACGGCCCTTCGGCGACGGCACGCCCCCCGGCCCGCCGCCGCCCGACGAGCGGATCCCCGAGGCCGGCCTTCCCTGACGGGCCCGGGGCCCGGAGGGGTCCCGGCCCCCGGGGGTCAGCGCGCCACGAACTGGGTCAGGATCGCCTGCACCTCGTAGATGTCCACGCCCTTGGTGAACGTCTTCTCCACCGGCGTCGGCGTGCCGGAGATCCAGATCTTCAGCTCGGCGTCGAGGTCGAACGTGCCCGCGGTCTCGACGGCGAAGTGCGTGATGCTCCGGTACGGGATGGAGTGGTACTCGACCTTCTTGCCCGTGATGCCCTGCTTGTCCACCAGGATGAGGCGGCGGTCGGTGAAGAGGATCGTGTCGCGTATCAGCAGGTAGGCCGCGTGCACCCGCTCGCCGTTGCCCAGCAGCCTGGCGTAGTCCTGCTGCGCCGACACCGGGTCGACGGTGTGCGCGTTCCCGAACAGCGCCATGAGAAGCCCCACTTCCTCGACCCGCGCGGTCTCCTCCACCGTAACGCGGCCCACCGACAACCGCGGGGCCTCTACCCGGACGTCCGGCCCGGATCCGCGGGCCGGGCGTCCCGCTTCCGCTCGTCCGACCAGTACCCGTCGAGGACTTCGGGCGGCTCCTCGGTCTCGGCGGCCCCCTGGCTCCCCGTGGGCCCCGGCGACCCGCCCGGTTCGGGCTCCGGCTCCGCGCCGCCCGCCGCCAGCACGACCGCCGTCACGGTCGCCACCACGCTCACCGCCGCCAGCGCCGGAACGAGCGCCGCCCCGGCCCGCGCTCGCGGCGCCCGCGGTTCGCCCCGTTCCCCCGTCTCGCCGTCCCCCGCCTTTCCGTTCCGTGCCTTCACCGACGGCCGCCTTCCTCCGCGCGTCTGGGGCCCCGACCGTTCCTCGGCCGTTGGACGGACCCCTCTTCCCGCCGGTTCCCGCGCCCGTTCTGCCATTCGGTCTGGCTCGGAACGGAACCGCGCGCCGTTGCTCCGCGGCCCGGGGGTCGGGTGCCTACTGTCCAGGCCAGGACCAGGCCAGGACAGTGACGGACACGGACCGGGCCACCGACACGGACCCGAAAGGCGGCAGACCATGACCACCACGGACGACTTCGTTCTCGACGTCACCCGCATCCGCGACGAGGCCAGGCAGCGGATGGAGAAGGGGCCGGTGACCGACACCTACGGCATGGACAAGGACCGGGTGATCGCCGTCCTCAACGACGTGATCGCCACCGAGGTCGTCTGCTGGCTGCGGTACACCCGGCACGCCATCGCCGCCACGGGAATCGACCGCGCGCAGGTGTCCGCGGAGTTCACCGAGCACGCGAAGGAGGAGCTGGACCACGCGCTGCGCGCCGCGGAACGCGTCTCCCAGCTCGGCGGCGACCCCGACTTCGACCCCGCCTCCCTGGCCAGGCGCGCCCACACCGACTACGCCACGCCGGACGACGGCGACCTCAGGGCCATGCTGGAGAACAACCTCCTGGCCGAGCGGATCGTCATCTCCACCTACCAGGAGATCATCCGCTGGCTCGGCGACCAGGACCCGACCACCAGGCGCCTGATGGAGTCCATCCTCGAAGAGGAGGAGGAGCACGCCGACGACCTCGTGGACCTGATCGGCGTCTGACGGGGCCGGGCCCCGCCCCGGCGGTTGCCCGGGTCGTCATATACGACGAAGCTGGGGCATACGGGGCAGGCTCGATGGATGGGAGAGACGCGTGGAGTACCGCCAGCTGGGGCGTTCGGGGCTGCGGATGTCGGCCCTGACCATGGGCACCATGACGTTCGCGGGCAAGGGGATGTTCGGCGCCCTCGGCGCCACCGAGGGGAAGGCCGCCCGCCGCCAGGTCGGCATGGCCCTCGACGCCGGGGTGAACTGCTTCGACACCGCCGACATGTACTCCGACGGCGCGGCCGAGGAGATCCTCGGCGAGGCGCTCAGGGGCCGCCGCGACGACGTGCTCGTCTCCAGCAAGGTCCGCATGGTCGTCGGCGAGGGCCCCAACGAGGGCGGCGCCTCCCGCCACCACATCCTGCGCCAGGTGGAGAACAGCCTGCGCCGCCTACGCACCGACCACCTGGACATCTACCACGTGCACGATTGGGACGGGCAGACGCCGCTGGAGGAGACGCTCCACACCCTCGACACCCTGGTGCGCGACGGGAAGGTCCGTTACCTCGGCGTCTCCAACTACGCGGGCTGGCAGCTGATGAAGGCCCTGGCCACCGCCGACGCCCACGGCTACCAGCGGTTCGTCAGCAACCAGATCCACTACTCCCTGGAGAGCCGCGACGCCGAGTACGAGCTCGTCCCGCTCTCCCTCGACCAGGGCCTGGGCGTCATGGTGTGGAGCCCGCTCGCCGGGGGCCTGCTCACGGGCAAGTACCGGCGCGGCCAGACCGCCCCGCAGGGCACCCGCCAGGTGGACGAGCGCTGGAACGAGCCGCCCGTCCGCGACCGCGAGCGGCTCTACGACATCATCGAGGTCCTGGTCGACGTCGCCGCCGCCCACGCCGTCCCGCCCGCCCAGGTGGCCCTGGCCTACCTGCTGCGCAAGCCCGGAGTGACCTCCGTGGTGATCGGCGCCCGCAAGGACGAGCAGCTCGCCGACAACCTGGCCGCCGCGGACCTCACCCTCACCCAGGAGGACCTGGCCGCCCTCGACAAGATCAGCACCCCGTACCTGATCTACCCGCACTGGCACCAGGCGTCCCTGGCCGCCGACCGCCTGAGCGCGGCCGACCTGGCCCTGCTCGGCCCGCACGTCGGCCCCGCGGCGTGAGTCCGGCCGCGTGAGCCCCGCCTCGTGAGCCTCACCGGGTGACCCGCGAGCGCGCCCGAAATGCCGGGCGTCGCCGTGAAGGGCGGTGATAGGAAAGCCCAATGACACCACGCCCCGGTCAGGAGCCCGCGTCCGCCTCCGCCGCCACCGCCTCCGCCAGTTCCCT
>NZ_LAVK01000132.1 GCF_001083795.1 Streptomyces sp. SBT349 | reverse complement strand
CCCCTGGGGGCGGGGACGGAGGAGGTGGGGACGACGGCCCCGCGCCGGGCGCGCAGGTCGTCGCGGACCGCGCGCACGCCGAGGAACGCGCCGGCCAGGTTGACGCCGAGCTGGTGCCGCCGGGAGGCCGGGGTGGTCTCGCGGAGGGGCGCGACGTGGGAGGCGTGGGCGTGGGAGATCAGCACGGCGAACGCGGCCCCGCCGCCGCCGCCGCGCCCGATCCGTTCGCAGACCGCCACGCCGCCGGTGACGACGGCGACCCGGTCGGCGAAGCGCTGCGGTCCACCCATGGGCTGCCCGGCTCCTTTTAATTACGAATTTTTACGGGTGGGTCGAGGATAGCCGCTCATTTCACCGCACCGAGATTCAGCCCCGCGATGAAGTGCCGCTGGAAGCGCAGGAAGACCGCGATGGTCGGCGCGGCGGCGATGACGGAGCCCGCGGCGATCACGTTCCACATGGACACGTACTGCCCCTGAAGTCCGATGAGGGAGGCGGTGACCGGCATCTTCGCGTCGGTGCGCAGGACGGTGATCGCCCACAGCAGGTCGTTGAAGATCCAGGTGAACGAGAGCGCGCTGAGCGCCGCGAGCGCCGGGCGGGTCAGGGGCAGGACGACGTGCCAGAAGATCTGCGTGGGCCCGGCGCCGTCGATGACGGCGGCCTGCTGGATCTCGGCGGGGATCGCGCGCATGAATCCGTGCAGGACGAAGACGTAGAAGCCGACGCCGAAGCCGACCTGGACGGCGATCAGGGCCGTGCGCGTGTCGTACACGCCGAGCAGCTCGGTCAGTTTGGAGACCGGGATGAGGAGGACCTGCGGGGGCAGGAGGTTGCCGCCGAGCATGATCAGCAGGATCGTGCGGCGGAACGGGACCGGGTAGCGGCTGAGCGCGAACGCGGCGACGGAGGCCAGCGCGAGGGACGCCAGCACCGCCGGGACGGTGACGGCCATGCTGTTGATCAGCGCCTGCCGCTGGCCGCCGCCGGTCCACGCCTGCCGGAAGCCGTCGAGCGTGAAGGAGTGCGGCAGGCTGCCGAGGCCGTTGGCCGCGATGTCGTCGAACGAGCGCACGCTGATCACGAGGATCAGGGCGATGGGCAGCAGCCACAGCACGGAGACGAGGCTCGCGGTGGTGTGGAAGCCGATGGTGGCCGCGAGCTTGCGGCGGCTTCGGGGGCCGCGCGGGGCGGTGCCGGTCGCCATCAGTCGGCCTCCCTGAACGCGCGGACGAGGTAGGTCACGATCACGCCGAAGGCGAGGGCGAAGATCACCACGGAGAGCGCGGCGCCGTAGCCGAGCCTGAGGGACTGGAAGGCGGTGGAGTACATATAGGTGCTCAGCAGCTCGGAGGAGTGGTACGGGCCGCCGCGGGTCAGCGCCCAGACGACGTCGAACGAGCGCAGCGAGTCGATGACGATGACCGACAGGACCACGGCGTTGACGCCGCGGAGCTGGGGCCAGGTCACATGGCGGAACCGCTGGAGGCGGGACGCGCCGTCGACCTTCGCGGCCTCGTGGAGGGTGGGGTCGATGCCCTTGAGCCCGGCCAGGTAGAGGACCATGACATAGCCGATCTGCCGCCACAGGGCGGGGACGATCACGGCGTAGAGGGCGGTGTCGCGGTCGGCGAGCCAGGCTCGTTGCAGGCCGTCGAGGCCGACGGCGTCGAGCGTGTTGTTGAGCATCCCGTCCGGCTGGTACATCGCCTGCCAGACCAGGGCGGTTGCCACCAGCGAGAAGACCACGGGGGTGAAGAGCGCGGCGCGGTAGAAGCCGACACCGCGCCGTTCGCGCTGGAGCAGCAGGGCGGCGCCGAGGCCGAGCACGGCGGAGAGACCGCCGAACAGGACCAGCCACAGGGCGGTGTTGACCAGCGCGTCGCGGAAGACCGGATCGTCGGCCATCTCGCGGTAGTTGGCCAGGCCCGCGAACTCCGGTGGTGAGACGCCGTCCCAGTGGGTGAGCGAGACGTACAGGCCCTGGGCGGCGGGCCAGAAGACCCAGAAGCCCTCCACGAGAAGGGGCACGAGGACGAACGCCAGCACGACCGGCGGAACGCGGCGGGTGCCGCGGTGTGCTGAACGCGCCCGGCCCATGGGCGCGTTGGCGTCGGGCGGCGCGTCGACCGTCGTCTGGGCGGCCATCTCAGGCCGCCCAGATCGGCTCGGCCGCGCGCTGCCAGTCGCGGAGGATGGTGTCGAGCTGGTCGGGCTCGGCCATGAACCGGATGAGTGCGGCGTCGGCGGTGGGCTGGAGCGCGTCGCTGGAGTCGCGGTTGAAGAACTGGGTCACCTCGTCGGCGGAGGCGACGAGTTCGCGGCCCTTGCGGACCAGGTCGGTTCCCGCGTCGCGGGCGTCGGGGTGGGCGGGCAGCACCGTCCCCGAGGACCCCTCGATGTAGATCTCCTGGGCCTGGGCCGAGGCGAGATACCGCAGCAACTCCCCGACGCCCTCCTCGCGTCCGGTCCTGGCGCTGGCGAAGAAGCCGTCGGTCGGGGCCTCTTCGGCGCGCGGCACGCCGGTGTCGAGGACGGGGAAGGGGAAGAAGTCGATGTCGTCCAGGGCGTCGCCCGGCGCGGAGTCGGCGAAGAAGGTGCCGATGAGCATGGTTCCGGTGCGGCCCTGGAGCAGCGCGGTGGTCGCGTCCTGGAAGGGGATGGCGGTGCCGTCGGGGTCGAAGTAGGGCAGCAGGGTCCGCCACCGCTCGAACACCTCGCGGACCTCGGGGTCGTCGAACCGGTGCTGTCCGGCGAGGAGTTCGCGGTGGTACGTGGCCCCGTTGATGCGGATGTTCAGGTAGTCGAACCAGGCGGACGCCACCCAGGGGGTGTTGCCCCCGGCCCCCAGGCCGAGGGGGGCGATGTCCTGGGACATGAGCGTGTCGCACAGGCCCAGGAAGTCGTCCCAGGACTCCGGTTCGCTCACCCCCCACTCGGCGAAGTGCGACCTGCGGTAGAACATGCCCCACCAGTAGTAGGTGGTCGGGATGAAGATCTGCCGTCCCTCGGCGCCGGTGCTCAGCGAGCGGTGGGCGTCGGAGTACCCGGCCATGACGGGGTCGGCCCAGACCTCGCCGACGTCGAGCAACAGGCCCCGTTCGGCATAGGAGTTGGCGACGGACCCGGCGTACCAGGTGTAGACGTCGGGCGGGTTGGCGGAGGTGAGGTAGGTCGGGAGCTGGGTGCGGAACGTCTCGGCGGCGACGGTGTTGAGCGAGGCGCCCGGGCCCTCGCTGCCGTCGGCGAACGCGTCGATCAGGTCCTCCATGGCGGCCCTGGCCTGCGGCGCGGACAGGTTGGACTGGACCGTGACGGGCCCGCCCGAACTGCCGCTGCCGCTGGAGACGGAGGTGATGCAGCCGCTCGCCAGGGCCGTGGAGCCGGCCGCGGTCAGTCCGGCGAGGAACCGGCGCCGCGTGGGATCGGAGGTGCGCATGTGCGGGGATCCTTCGTCGGGGGTGGGTGTCACAGGGCGCCGTGGTGGACGAGACCGTCGACTCCGGTGACCGCGAACCAGCGGGCGCCGTCCGGGCCTTGGGCCAGGCCAGGCGCGCCGTTGAAGGCGTTGCTGGCGAACGCGTCGTGCCGGGACCAGCCGCCCCAGCCGTCCGCGCCGGTGTCCGCGCCACCGTGCTCGCGTTGCCAGAGGGTGTAGTCGCCGGCGCGGACGAGCAGGAGGATCCGGCCGTCGGCGGTGGCCAGCAGGGTCGGGCTGCCGCTCACCGTTCCGCCGAGGTCCGTCCACGCGCCCCAGGTGCCCGAGGCGTCCCGCACGCGCGTCCACACGGCGTCCGCGGCGGTGCGCACCGCCACATGGACGCGGCCCTCGGCGTCGACCACGGCGGACGGGCGGCCGTAGATGGGCCGGTCCCCCGGCGCCCCGACGCTCCTCCAGTCGCCGCGCGGGCCACGGGAGACGACCTGCCCCTCGGCGTCCCTGGCGAACAGGGTCCAGGACTCCGGGCCTTCGAACGCGACGGTGGGCGCGTCGGTCAGCGTGCCGCCGAGGCCGTGCCACCGTCCCCAGCGGCCGTCCTCGAACGTCCGCCGGTAGGCCGCCGCGTCGGTGCCGCGCACGAAGAGGTCGATCCGGCCGCCGGGTGAGGAGTAGGCGGCGGGCTGGCCCAGGATCTCGCCGCCGGTCGGCCCGCCGAGGCGGTGCCACCTCCCGTCGGTGAACTGCCGCAGCGCGCCGTGCCGGTCGCGGGCGAAGACGGTGGGCCGCCCGTCGGCGGTGAAGGTCACGGCGGGGCTGGCGGAGGCCGAGCCGCCCAGTGACGATCCCGGAAGCGCGGCGCCGGGGACGGAGTCGTCGCCTTCGAGCGAGAGGAGGGCGGTGCCGTGGGCGGGGACGGTGGCGGTGAACGAGCCGGTGGCGGCGCCGCGGTCCTCGCGGGCGCGCAGGTCGCGCACCTCCACCTCGCCGGTCAGGCCCGCGTCGGCGAACTCCACGGTCATCGGGGCCGGTTGGGCGGAGCGGTTGAGCAGCACGACGGCCCTGCGGCCCTCGCCGGTGAGGACCTTGCTGTAGACGTCGCCCGTCCCGTTCTCGGCGACGCGCACGCCCTGGATGGCGAGCGGGTCCTGGTTGACGGCGAGGATCTCCGGGTTGGTGAGCGTGTCGATCATCGAGTCGGGGAGCGTGCGCGGGTCGGCGCCGAGGATGAGCGGGGAGGCCATCTCCGCCCACATCACGAACTGCGTCGTCGACTCCTCCTCGGTCAACTCATATGCGCCGTCGTCCAGTTGGCGCATCGGGATGAGGTAGTCCGGGTCGTTGTAGCGGCCGGGACCCTGGGCCTCGGGATGCCAGCCGTTGCGGTCCATGTTGCGCAGCACGTTCTCCCACTGGCCCGCCGAGGGCGTCCCGAAGGCGATGTCGGTGCTGGTGCGCCAGGAGTCGCCGGTGGTCGGGCCCCAGGTGTAGGTGGTGTGGGCGTTCCGCTCGGGGGTGTGCGGGATGCCCCACTCCTCGGTCAGCGGGTTGCAGAGGTTGAGCAGCATGGGGTGGCCGGTCCTGGCGACGGCCGCGCTGAACTCGCGGAAGGCGGGCTCGGGTTCGGCTCCCGCGCCGATGCCGCAGAGGAAGTCGACCTTGATGGCGTCGACGTTCCACTCGGCGAACTGCCGCGCGTCCTCGTCGTAGTGGCCGCCGCTGCCCAGGCCGCAGGTCTGGCCGCCGTCGTAGACGCCCGCGTCGGTGTAGATCCCCGCGCGCAGTCCGCGGTCGTGGAGGTAGTCCACCAGGGCCGGGATCCCGGAGGGGAACCGCTCCGGATGCGCGACCAACCGCCCGTCGGCGCCGCGCGGTTCGTCCGCCTGCCAGCCGCCGTCCAGCCAGACGATGTCGTACCCCGCGTCGCGCAGCCCGCTCTCCACGAGGTGGTCGGCGACGTCTCTGACCTCGCCCTCGGTCGGGGCGCCGACGGCGTAGTAGGTGTTCCAGCCCATGTAGGGGGTCGGTGCCAGCCCGCTGTCGTAGTAGGCGGGGGCACCCTGGTCCTCCCCCGCGAGGGCGGGCGGCGCCGCCACCCCGAACCCGACGGCCAGCACCGCGGTGACGACAAGCGATCGTGAGATCACAGAGTTCCTCCGTCCGTCCCGGATCGACTCAGCAGAAGATCCCGGCCGGAGGCCGCCGTGTCAAGAACTATTACTAATTAACGAAGAAAAAGCGTGCCGGGGCCCCGTGTTCTCGCCCGGCGGCGTCGGCGATCATGGCGGGATACGGGAGGGGTCCCGTGCGTGGGGGCGCACAGTGCTGGGACATGCCCGGGGGACGGATTCCCGAAGGAGTACCGGTGTTCAACAGACCCAGCCTGGCCCACGGCGTTCCCCATGCCCGTCCGGGCACCCTGCACGCGCGGTCGGTCGCGGGGACCGTGACCGGCGATCCCGACCGCAAGAAGGCGATCTGGTTCGGCCGGGGCGGCGGGCCCGACGCGGACCTGCGCGTCGGGGAGGACGACCCCCGCGTCAGCCGCCGGCACGGCCACCTCACGTACGAGCGCGGCCAGTGGTGGCTGCGCAACACCGGCCAGCAGCTCCTGCGCCTGCCGCGCGGGCAGATGATGCACCTGACCACCGAGCCCATTCCCCTGTCCACCGGGTACACGCCGGTGTTCGTCAAGGGGTCGGGTTTCCGGGAGCACCTGGTCGAACTGCTGGTGGCGGACCACGCCGCGGCGGGCCCCGGCTGCCGGCGCGGCACGGAGACGCTGCCGCCGAAACGCTGGTCGCTGACCGACGACCAGCGGCTGATCCTCGTCGTCCTCGGCCAGGAGTACCTGCGCTACGAGCCCCAGCCGCGCCCGTTGACCTACCGCCAGGCCGCCGCCGAACTCGCCTACCTGCGGCCCGCGGAGACCTGGGGCGAGAGCAAGATCGCGCACCGGGTCGAGAAGGTCCGCGGCTGGCTGGAGGCGAGCGGCGACTTCCCCTACGACCTCCGCGAACAGGACCCGCGCGGCGCCTCGGACAACACGCTCAAGCACAACCTGCTGCGCGGCCTGGTGGAGTCGACGACCCTGGTCCCCCCGGACCTCGACCTGCTGGAGGACGGACTCGACGAGGGCTAGCGTGATCGGCTCGTCGCGGGGACGCGTTCCCCTCACCCCAGCGTCAGCAGGATCGTCGCCGCCGCTGCCGCCGTGAGGCCCGTGGTCTGGAGGCGGGTGATCCTCTCCCGGAGGACGGCCAGGGCCAGGATCACCGGGATCGCCGGGTACAGGGAGGCCAGGACCACGGCGATCGCGAGCATCTGCTGGTGGGCCGCCGAGAGGTAGAAGATCAGGCCGAGCGCCGCCCCCGCGCCGATCAGGGCGGCCTGGGCCAGGTGCTTGGGCGGCTGCCGGAACGCGCCGAGGTGGCGGGCCGCGCTCGGCAGCAGGACCAGGACGGCGGCGACGCGGCCCGCCGCCACCGGCCACAGGCCGCTGGTCGCGTCGGCCTGGGCGAGCCCGATGTACTGGAGCGCCACCCCGAGGCTGGCGAGCAGCCCGTCCGCCGCCGCGCGCCCCTCGCGCGCCCCGCCGCCACCGCCGGAGACCAGCCACAGCGCGGGGAGGGTGACGCCGATGCCCACCCAGGCCAGCGGCGTCGGGCGGTCGCTGAGCAGCAGGACGCCGCAGAGCACCGAGAGCGCGACGCCGGTGACCGCGCTGACCGGCACCACCACGGTCATGGCGCCACGGCTCATGCCGCGGTTCAGGTAGTGCATCGCCGCGCCGCTTCCGACGCCGGACAGCGCCCCCCACAGGACGTCGGCCGACCTGACCGCGTCGGCGGGCAGGGCGAACGCCGCCGCGACGGCGAGCAGCAGGCCGCCGACCTGCCCCACCAGGGTGACGACCGAGTAGTGCACGCGGCGCGAGAGCAGACCGCCGAAGAAGTCGACGATGCCGTAGCAGACGGCCGAGGACAGCGCGAGGAGAGCACCCATTCGATCAAGAGTGCCCTACCTCGCCGTTCAGGCGTGGCCGCCGACGCTCACCGGCCCGAGGGTGAGGCGCGGCGTCGCCTCCAGGATCTCGCCGACGCGGTCGGCGCGGTGCGCGAGTTCGTCGCGTCGGCTCCGGGTGAGCGGTGTCAGGCACTCCACGGTCACGTCCAGGAAGCGGCCCGAGCGGCGGTGGTGCCACAGACCGGCGACGGCGCCGTCGAGCAGGAGCGGCTGGAAGTTGCCCGGCAGCACGCGCTCGGCCGCGCGGCCGGGGTAGAGGAGCTCGGGCGGCTGGTTGCCGACGCGGTAGGCGTAGCCGTCGAAGTGCGGGAGCAGGTGAACGGAGTCGGGCGCGGCGGTCGCCGGTGCGGTGTCACCGGCGGTCACCCAGGCCGTTCGGCCCTCGACGTCGACCTGTTCGAGCCCGTCGCCCAGCGCGGCGAAGACCTCCTCCGCCCAGCGGACCGGGGCGCCGAGCCAGTGCGCGAACCGCTTGGGCGTGGACGGCCCGTACGCGTGGAGGTAGGCGGCCACCACATGGGACAGCCCGGCGCGGCGGTCGGTGGTCCCGACGTCGCCGGGCAGGAAACGGGCCGGGCTGGTGTAGGTGACCTTGCGCCCGCGATTCGGTCCGAAGCAGAGGTGGCCACGGATCCCGGCGAGGTGCATCGCCTGGCGCCAGCGCGGCCACTTCGTCTGGAACGCGGGCATCACCAGGTCGCCCGCCCAGGGCCCGGTGCGGGCGACGACCTCCTCGCTCAGCTCGTCGACCGTCAGCCCCTCCTCCGCCTCCGCCAGGGCATCGGCCACGGCCGCGACGACGGCCTCGGTCTGGTCGGGGGTCATCCGCACGTTCTCGGGAAAGCCGTTGTTCGGCGGCTGCGGAACGGCGGAGAGCGCCGCGACCCACAGCGGCAGGTCGGCGGCGGGGAAGAGGTGAACGGTGCCGCGCAGGCCGAACGTCCTGACCAGGTCGCGTTCCGTCCACAGCGCCGCCCGGACGTCCGAGCGCGTCGCGCCCTCGGTGCGCAGGCCGATCGCCAGCTCGGCCGCGCCCGGCACCTGCGCGTGCGTTCCGGCCATGGCGGCGACGGCGCGGACGGGGTCCGCGTGCCCGGCCCCGCCCGTCAGGCCATGCCGCTCCAGCCGCCGGGCACATACCTCGGCCCAGGTCAGGCGCGGAATATCGGTACCTCGTGGCGAACGTTCCGGCATCTCGTGGCTCTCCCTCGGTGGTTCCCTACGGTCGTCACCCTACGAACGCATCAGGTCGGTCGCTTTCCTAATGAACGGCGGCTCCTGTCGGCCGGTCTGGCTAGGATCTGCGCGCATGAGAACCCTGATGCGACCGCGCCGGTTGGCCGCCCTGGCCGCGTTCTGCTGCCTCGCCGTGACCGGCACCGCCTGCCGCTCGGACGGTTCGGACGGTTCGGACGGTGGGGAGTCGTCGCTTCTGGGGAGTGGAGAGAGCGGAGGGGCCGAGGAGGTGGGTGAGGTGACGCTTGAGGTCGAGGAGGAGTGGGCGCCGAGGTTGCGGGACGTCCTGAGCGCGATGCCTCCCGACTGCGTGGCGCAGGTGGGCACCGGCTGCCAGGCGTACCTGACCCTGATGAAGAACGAGATGACGGACCTGGGCGCGGCGATCACCGCACGGGACGATGCGGACGGCTTCCGGGAGGCCCTGGACGCGGTCGCCCTGGTCGAGGAGACGTTCGACGCGTACCTCGCCGACGGCTGCGGCTTCATGGCCACGACGGACCCGAACCTGTACATGTGCAGCGAGCAGTTCAACGCGATCAACGGGGCGGTGGTCGACACGCAGTACGGCCTCCGCCCGTCCGACGGAGCTCAGTCCTAGGGCGTTTCGCCGGGCTCGTCCGCGACGAACCGGACCGCTGAACAGGCATGAAAAACGGGAGCCTTCGGGCGGCTCCGTCCCCTAGGTTTCACCCCATGGCCTCATCCGCCGATCCCGGACACCGCGTTGCCGAGGCGCGGCCACGCCTGGTGACCCGCCCGCTGATGTTGCGCTTCGTGACGGTCGTCGGCTCCTCGGCGAGCTTCTACCTGCTGCTGCCGGTCGTCCCGGCGTACGCGCAGAGCGCGCCGGGCGGGGGCAGCGACACGGCGGGCCTGGTCACCGGTGCGCTGATGCTGGCGACGGTGGCCGGCGAGCTGATGGCCCCATGGCTGGCCGCGCGCTGTGGCTACCGCGTGATGCTGGGGGCGGGGCTGTTCTTGCTGGGCGCTCCGGCACTGGTCCTGACCGTGTCGCAGAGTATGGCGTGGATCGTGGCGGTGTGCCTCGTCCGGGGGCTCGGCTTCGCGTTCACCCTGGTGGCGGGTGGGGCGCTGACGGCGTCGCTGATCCCGCCCGAACGCCGCGGGGAGGGGCTGGCCCTGATCGGCGTCATGGCCGGCGTGCCGTCGCTGGTGTGCCTGCCGCTCGGGTCCTGGCTGGCATCGCACACGGGGTACGGGCCCGTCTGCTCGGTGGCGGCGCTGATCGCCCTGGTCTCCATCGCCGCCGTCCCGGGCCTGCCCGGCCGGGAAGCGGCGCCGGGGCCGCCCCTGGGGATCTTCGCCGGGGCCCGTTCCGGCGCGCTCGGCCGCCCCACGGCCGTGTTCGCGATGACGGCGGTGGGCGCGGGGATCGTCGTCACCTTCCTGCCACTGGCCGTGGCGCCGGGCTCCTCCGGCGTGGTCGCCGCGGCTCTCTTCGTGCAGCCGGCCGCCGCGACCGCATCCCGCTGGTTCGCCGGTCGGCGCGCCGACCGGCGCGGAGCCGCCGGGCTGGTCGTGCCGGGGCTGGTCGCCTCGGCCGCCGGCATCCTCGTCGTCGCCCTCACGGGCTTCCCCGTCGCGGTCGTCGTGGGTGCGGCCGTGTTCGGCGTCGGCTTCGGCATCACCCAGAGCGCGACCATCACGCTGATGTATTCCCGGGTCCCGGCCTCGGCGTACGGAACGGTGAGCGCCCTGTGGAATATCGCCTACGACGCGGGTATGGGCATCGGCGCGGTCGGCTTCGGCGCGGTGGCCGGCTTGACCGGCTACCCCTGGGCGTTCGTCCTGACCGCGTTCCTGATGCTGACAGCCCTCGTCCCGGCCCGGTGGGACCGAACGGCAGCGTGCACGCGCCGTGCGACGGCCGGGGAGGACCGGGCGGTGACGGCGGAGGGGCAACCGTGAGCGATTGCCCGCACCCCCTGGTTCGCATCACGAGGAAGGCACCCGCAGGGGCCCCACCCCACCACACGTGTCACCAACGCCCCAGGCCAACACAGCTACAGCGAGCCGTCGATGATGCCCTGGCGGAACGCCTCCCACTCCTCAGCCGTGTAACGCAGCGCCTCCCGCCCCGGGTTCTTCGAATCACGCAGGGCCACGGCACCCCCCGGGAGATCAGTGATCTCGACGCACTGGGCGCCACCGTTGCTGCGAGGGGACTTGCGCCACGTCGCCCCGGTCAGGTCGACGGCATACAGGTCTTCCTTACGGGTGTTCACTTTCTGTTCCTCTCCAAAAGGGTCTTGATGAGCTGACGTGAATCATCCACGGACAGTGCCGCGGCCACGACACGCTCGAAGGCGGTCTCGAAGACCTTCACGTCCTCGGTGCCCTCTACGAAGTATCCGCCTCGGATGTTCTCAAGATTGACCACGGTGGGCCATGGATGCGGAAAACGCAGGATTTCGAACAGTCCGAGCATCCCCGGGTGCGGGGTACCAGCCAGCGGCATCACCTGGATGGTGATATTCGGCAGGTCGGTCATGTCCAGCAGATGCCGGAGCTGCTGGCGCATGAGGTACGGCTGACCGGCGAACCTCTGGTGCAGCGCGGCCTCATGGATGACGGCCCACAGCTTGAGCGGGCGCTCCTCCACCCTGGCGGTGAGGATGGCCTGACGCATCTTACGGACCTCGGCGAGGGCGATAACCTCCTCCGGCGTGCGGGTGATGTCCGTGGCCGCGATGATCTCACGCGCGTAGGCGCCGGTCTGCAACAGCCCGGGCACCAGGCCCGGAGTGAAGATGTGCACGCTCTCCGCGTCGGTCTCCAACGTGAGGTAATCCTTGTAGTTCAGGATCACGATGTCGCCGTACGCCTGCCACCAACCCTGTTTCCCTGCGTCCTTGGCCAGCCCTCCGAGCGCCGCGATCACCTCGGGGTCCGTGATGCCGTACAGGGCAAGGACCTTGGCGACATCGGGCGGGAGCAGACGCGCGAGGGCGGTCTCGATGCGGGACATCTTGCTCTCGTCCCATCCCATGGCGCTGGCCGCCGAATGGAGGGTGACCCCCGCCTCGTTGCGGTACCTCCTGAGCGCCTGACCGAGTCGGCGCCTGCGCAGCGTCGGGATGGCTCGAACGTTCGGCATGGTGCGTCTTCACTCCTCTTGGGTGCTGAACGAGGGTCTCGGGTGCGCGTTGGCGCCCCTCGGGTGCGGCACACGTGGGTCCGGGTGGCCCTCTTCCTGGAAAACCCGGCTACAAGCTTGCCGTTCACTCTTCGTGCCAGCATTCTTCCGTACCGCGAGCACCAGCGCGGTCCGCTCTCGTGTGCTCACCCGGAGTCGAACACCCCCCACGGCGACAAGGGGTCAATCCATGCCCAAAGCCATCCCACTCCGTTCACCGGCCTGGCTCGTGTTCGGCGTCCGCGTTCGTGATGCCGGGACAGGCAGCTTTGGCACCGTCCAACTCCTCCAGGACGCAGGCCACTTGGTCACCACGCGCCGCATAGAGCGGCCGGCGCGCGTGCTGCTGCGGCCCGAGTGCCGGGGAGACGCGTTCTGGTGGGCCCCGGTCGCCGATCTGGAACTCGCGCCCTTCCGGCCATCTCCGACTCGTTGAGAAGGATCTCAATTGCCATGTCAGTTCACTCCGTCACGCCCCCGCGGCCGTTGTCGGGGGGCACGAACCGGTTGCCCGTTCCCTATGCCGCCGCGTGGAGCGGCGAACGTGTCAGGATCCGGGGCGCGTTGACCGTCCGGCCCGGCGGTGCCGGGCTCGGCTACCGCGACGAGACGCCCGAGGACCGCGACGGGCAAGGGGTGTTGTGGGCCCGCATGGACCGGGCCCCGGGCAGCGGGCGACCGGACTTCCGGGCCCTGCACTCCATCCGCCAGCGGCACACCATGCTCAACAAGCTCTGCCAGGTGTGCGGCGGGCAGGCGAGCCGCACGTCGCAGGGCTGGCTGTTCCTGCTCCAACGCCCGGCCGGACCGCCCGAGTCGGCCGACTGGCCCGAAGGGCTCCTCTCCACCAAACCGCCCGTCTGCCGCCCCTGCGCGGCCCTCGCCGCGCGCCACTGCCCACACCTGGCCGACCCGTTGCTCGTCCGGTCACGCAAGCCACGGACCTGGGGCGTGTTCGGCGGCTTCTTCACGCCGGGCGGCAACGGGAAGCCCGTGCCGAGGCCGTCCGACGACTACCTTCCCTACGGCCACCCGGCCGCGCCGTGGTTCCTCGCCTCGCAACTCGTCATCGAGCTCACCCGCTGCACCCGCGCCGACGCGTCCGGCACGGCCTCGGACGCGCCGGGATGGCATGATCGCTCCACCCGTGTCCACTGAAGGGCGGATCTGATCTGTTCGTCATGGGTATGTACAAGGTTGCCCATCACGATCCCCTCCGAAGGGAGCAGGATGCGATCGGACGTCAGGCACCTCGCGGACGCCCTGGTCCGCGTCGGGCGGCACCGTTTCATTCCGCCTCAGGCGTGGGCCCAGCCGCCGGGCGCCCACGGCTACTGGATCGACCGCGAAGCGAGGCCGCACGAGTGGTGGGAGGCGGTGCACTCGGAGACGGTCATCTACACGCAACTCGACGACGGTCGCACCGAGTTGACGGCGGAGAACGCCGCACGCACCTATGCACCCACCTGTTCCGCGTCGAACCCGGTCGTGGTCAGCGCGTTCCTCCGGCTCCTCGCCGTCCGGCCGGGGGACCGGGTGCTGGAGATCGGAACGGGGACGGGGTGGACGGCCGCCCTGCTCTGCTACCTCGCGGGCGACGCACCCGAGGTCACGAGCGTGGAGATCGACGCCGCGCTGGCGGCGACCGCGGAGGCCGGCCTGCGCACGGCCGGCACGGCACCGCGGGTCGTCGTCGGCGACGGCGAGGACGGGCATCCGCCGGGCGCGCCGTTCGACCGGGTCCATGTCACCTGCGGGGTGCGGGACATCCCGTACGCGTGGGTGGCGCAGACCCGGCCGGGCGGTGTGATCGTCCTTCCCTACGCCCCCGCGATGCTCCTGCTGCGGCTGGTGGTGGGCGAGGACGGCACGGCGATCGGGCAGTTCCATGACTCGTGCTCCTTCATGCCGCTGCGCGGGCAGCGACCGTCCCGGCCCGCCACGGCGGAGACGCCGCCCCGGGTGCGGGAGCTGACCGGGGACGCGGAGGCCCTGCTGGATCCGGAGCCGGGACTCCAGTTCTTCTTCGACGTGTTCCTCGGCGACACGCCCTGGGCCACCGGCCCCGGCAACGCCCTGGTGAGCGACGGCGTCTCGAAGGCCGTCGTCGCGGGGAACCGCGTGACGCAGACGGGGCCGCGCGACCTGTGGGACGAGGCCGAGCACCTGCACCGGGAGTGGAACCGGTCGGGTCGCCCCGGCCTGGAACGGGTCGGGGTCACCGTGACGCGAGAGTGCCAGTACGTCTGGCTCGACGACCCGACCGCTCCGGCCGCTGACATCCTGGACCACCGAGAGAAGAGATGAAGATGACCAGGTGCTCGGAATGCAACGGCACTGGCTGGGTGTGGGTGTACAACGACGGACGGCGCGAGAAGGTCCGCTGCCCCCGTGGCTGCGCCTAGGACACACGCACGTCGTCGGCGCGGCACTAGAGTGAGACGGTGACCTCTCCGCCGGAAGATCCGTTGCGACCGCTCGACGAGGACGACCGCGAGACGGCCTTGCGGCGCCTGCGGGAGGCATACGCCGACGGGCACATCTCCCACGAGGAGATGGACGAACGTCTCGACAAGGTGCTCACCGCGACGACATGCGGCGAGCTCGCGTCGGCTCTGGGCTCACTCCCGAAGGAGCAGCCGGGCACGACGTCGACGATCGCCGCCGCCGGACGGATCCAGCGGCGAGGCGCGTGGACGGTACCGCGGACCCTCAAGGTCGAGTCCGCGTTCGGAAGGGTGCGCCTGGATCTGTCCCGGGCGATCATCGAGCATCCCGTCGTCGACATCGAGCTGCACCTCGGAACCGGCGGCGCCAGAATCACGGTGCCTCGCGATGCGGTCGTCGACGTCGAGGGTTTGCGCACGGGGTGGAAGGACCTGCGCTACAAGGCCCGGCGGCCTTCCCGCCCCGGCGGGCCGAGAATCCTCATCTCCGGGACTCTGGGATTCGGACGGTTGAAGATACGCCACGCCCGGCGTTGAGGCTCCCCACATCAGCGAGAGTTGAGCACGTCGTCGACCTGCCGGCGGATCTTCTCGTCTCCGATCGTCTTGAGATATTCCCCGAAGGCGGAGCCCTGGCTCCCCTTCGCGCGATGGACGATCGCGAGGGCGTGGTTCATCGCCCGGTAGTGGGGTGCGGTGGCGATGACCTGGGTCGCCAGATCGACCGCGGTCGACGCGTCGACGGACGACGCGCCGGCCGCGAGATCGACGAGTTGGGTGGCCAGGTCGAATCCGGGGCGCTCGCCCTCGTCGAGCATGCGAATACCGTGCCGCACGACGTCCCTGATGTCCTCGATGACCGCCGCCGTCGTCTCGTCGTCGAGAACGTACTCCAGCTTGCCGTCGAAATATTCGGTGTCCGCGATACGCACCAGCGCACGCACCGCTTCGACCCGCCGCGCCTGCGTTCCCTTGCGCGGGGCAAGGTGCTCGCCGTCGGAGATGGCCGCGGCCAGATGAGCGAATGTGTTGTCCACCGAGTAGGTGCGATCGATCAGGATCCCGTACCAGGGAATCTCCTTGCCGCCGGCCGCGGCTTCGATCACGGCCGAGTAGCCCGCCGATTCGGCCCATGCCGTCAGTGCGTAACAGGCGAGGAATCGGTCGTTCTCCGACGCGGCGTCATCGGCCAGCATCGCCGTCAGCCCTGGTACGCGCTCACGGTGCCGGGGATCGCCGATTCCCGCCTCGACCACGTCGTACGGGCTGGGCACGTGGTTGCCGTCGAAGTCGGTGCGGAGCAACTCATCAGCGTTCATGTCTTCCTCCTACCACGTCAATTGCCGAACGGCCCATCGATGTACTCGCGCGGTACCGTGCCCTCGATGAGCCATTCCTCGTCCCGGCTCGTGTTCTTCATGTCGATGATGCGCTGCCGGAGCTGCGACGTGGCCTCCTCGTCCAGCCCGTAGGACCGGGCAACCTGGTCGATCTCCGACCGGGACGCGTGAGGAGACACCGTCAGGTCCACGGGCCGTCCGGCGATGCTGTCGGCGTTCGCCTGAATAGCCGCCTGCACCTCTTCGGGAGAGTGGACCTGCACCCCCGGGGCCCGTCCGGCCGCGATGTCCTGCTCAAGTCTCGGCAGGTCCACCCTGATGTAGTCGTTCCCGAAGTCCTTCGCCGCGGCGCCTTCTCGGCTGAGGGACGTGAATGGGCTGTCCGACTTGATCGGGCCTCTGCCGACGATGTGATCGACGATGGTCGCCTCCCCGGAAGGGTTGGCCGGTACGAGGTCTCCCTCGGCGTTCAGGTGGGACTTGCGCTGGCCCTTGTGATTCTGCTCAGCGTAGAAGTCGTTGTCCTGGCGGGTGAGGTGGGGAAGGCCCTCCTCGGGACTGGTCCACCATCCCAGCGGCCCCGCCGACACGTCGTGTCCGAGGCGCCCGAGCTCGTCCGCCCGCTCCGCCATCCTCCGGCGGTAGCTCTCGATCTCCGCGTCGATATCGTCCCAGGTGGCGGCGGCGTCGATCGCCGCGAGCCGGATGTACTTGTCCCGGATCCTCCCGGGCAGGTCCTCCGGGAGCCCCCATCCGTTGGGGTACTGCACCGCCTGCACCCTCTCGCCGTTCGGATGATCGACGAACAGCGGGACCGGCTCCCCGGTGAGGAAGATCCCGAGCGCCTCGACCCATTCGCTGCGCAGGGCGTCTTCCAGCGCCCGCAGCCATCCGTTCCACTCCTCGACGGCCGCGTTGAGGTGGCCCAGGTACTTGGTGTCCAGCCCCTGAGGGTTGTGGATCAGCCCGTTGACGTCGTCCTTGGTCGCGAGGGCCAGGTTCATGGCGTGGACGAGGTGCCCGACCACCGCGTCGATGTCGGCCCCGCCGTCTTGCAGCCCCCCTCGCGTCTCGTCGATGCGCGCCTCGCCGTCCACCAGCGGGGTGCCGTCGAGCTCCCCGCCCTGCTGCGAGATCCGGGTGGCCCGCTCCGCGAGATCCTGCGCCCCCCGCGCCTCGGCCGCCGCCCGGCCGTAGGCGGCCGCGGTGCCGGCTATCTCGTCCGGGTCGATCTCGTTGTCGAACTCCCGCTGCCGCGTCCACGGCTTCTTGTTGCCGGGTGTGGCCGCCTCCACTTCGTCCCTGGTGAAATGAAGCAGCGATTCCGGGGGCATGAGCGATCCCCTCCCTCGTGCTCGTCGTGCCTGCGTCGGCCGCCGTCAGGTGGCCACTCTGACCGACCGGGGTGGGGAGGGGTGCCCGGCGACGTCTGCGGGCCGGCGGACGGTGCTCGTTTCCGCTGATCAGCCGGGCCCCGGGGGTAGGTGGCGCCGGGGCTGTCTGCTGAGATGAACGCATGCCGGGATACGAGATCCTCGAACAGCGGCTCCGGGACGCGGGGTTCGGCGTGCGGTCCGTGGACGAGTCCACCGGCGGGGTCGTCGCCGTCGCGGGGCTCGTCACCCTGGACGACGGCACCCGGGTGTTCGCGAAATGCCTGCCCGGCACGGCACCCGGCGTCTTCGACGTCGAGGCCGCCGGACTGGCCCGCCTCCGGGAGACCGGTCATGTCAGGACCCCCGAGGTCGTGCATGTCTCGCCGCACCTGCTGATGTTGCGCCCGCAGCGCCCTCGCCGGGACGACCCGGCGTTCTGGGAGCGGCTGGGCACCGCGGTCGCCGCCCTCCACGCCGGGACGGTCGCCCCCCGGTTCGGATGGCACCGCGACGGCTGGCTCGGCCGCATGCGGCAGGACAACACCTGGCACACGGACGGCCACGCGTTCTTCGCCGAACGGCGCCTGCTGCGCTGGATCGACGAGCCCCTGGTGGAAGCGGCCCTCGATCCCGAGGACGGCCGGGCCCTGGAGGCGCTGTGCGCGGCCCTGCCCGAACTCGTCCCGGCGCAGCGGCCCTGCCTGACCCACGGTGACCTGTGGGCGGAGAACACGCTCTCCGGCCAGGACGGCTCCCCCGTGCTGATCGACCCCGCGGTGTCCTACACCTGGCCCGAGGTCGACCTCAGCATGCTCTGGTGCTCGCCCAGGCCACCGGTGTCCGAGCGGTTCTTCGCCGCCTACGCGGAGACCGCCCCGCCGCAGGACGGCTGGCGGCAGCGCATGCCCCTGCTCCACCTGCGGGAACTGCTCAGCACGATCGCGCACGGGGACGACGACTGGGGCGCGGCGGCCGTCGTGCGGGAGACCGTCGCCCCGTTCCGGAGACGCCACCCCGGGCGCGCGACGGCCGACGGGGGGCCGGTCACCGGGCCGGCGTGAGGGCGGCGTGCAGGGTGCCGGGCGGGTGGGCGCGCCTGCGCGCCGGGACCACGCGGGCCGGGTCCTCCGACTTCCGGAACGGGGAGAACAGTGCCTCGGCCGGCGCGTTGGCCACCGGGAGGTCGAAGGCCGGGGCGCCGACCGTTTCCCGCGGCAGCCAACCGGGCCCGTCGGGCACCGCGTCCGCCGGCCGGTAGAGGTGCGCGCGGGCCTCGCGGTCCCGTCGGCACGCGTCCTGAGGGGCGCGGGTCGGGGAGGGGCCGGGACGGCGGATCAGCCGGTCGTCGCCGCCTCCGGGGGCGGCTGGGGGTCGTAGTCCTCCACGCCGCCGAAGTTCTCCTCGACGGCCGCGGCCCATGAACCGTCCGCGATCATCCGGCCGATCGCGAGGTCGATGTCGTCGCGCAGCGCCGTCTCGCCCTCCGGCACCCCGACGCCATAGAGGTACTCGCGGCCCATCTCCAGCCCGGCGAGCCGGAACCGGCCGCGGTACTCGTCCTGGGCGGCGTATCCGGCGAGGATGCAGTCGTCGGTGGTCACGGCGTCGACGGCACCGTCGGACAGGGCGGTCAGGCACTCCGGGTAGGTCGCGAGCTCCATGATCACCACGCCCGGCGCGAACTGCTGCCGCACGGTCTCGGCGGCGGTGCTGCCGGGGACCGAGCACAGCTTCCGGCCGTCCAGGGCCCCGGCGTCGGCGATCTCCTCGTGTTCCCGGATCAGCAGGTCCTGGCGGGCGGCGAAGTAGGGGCCCGCGAAGTCGACCTCGGCCTCCCGCGCGTCGGTGATCTGGTAGGTGGCGACGACGAAGTCGACCTCGCCGCGGGCGAGGAGGGTCTCGCGGTCGGCGGCGGGCGCCTCCGTCCAGTCGATGTCCTCGGCGGCGACGCCGAGTTCACCGGCGATGTAGGTGGCGACGTCGATGTCGAAGCCCGTGTGGACTGCCTCGTCGCTGCGCAGGCCGAGGCCCGGCTGGTCGTAACGGACGCCGATGGTCAGGTCCCCGCCCCCGCTCCCGTCCCCGCTGTCCCCGCC
>NZ_LAVK01000131.1 GCF_001083795.1 Streptomyces sp. SBT349 | reverse complement strand
GTCGGGAAGGGGGTCCATCGGGGGGCGGAAATCCGGCCGGGACAGCCGTTCCTCGTCGATGAGTCCCGGGTGCGGCGGCTGCTCGGCGCGCACCGGCGCGTCGAGCCGCTGCCCCTCGTCGAGCTGCCACCGTTCCACCAGGGCCCGTCCCGCGCCGAGTTCGGGCGTGATCCAGGGGCCGCCGATGTTCCAGCCCGAGCCCGCCGTGAGGTCGACGCCCAGGCCGTGGTCCCGCGCATGGCGGGTGGCGGCGTCCAGCGCGGCGAGCCATTCCGGGCCGAGGAACGGCAGCACCCGGTCCTCCTGGCCCTGCGCCTCGTAGATGGGCTGGATCTCCACCCCGCCGAGGCCCGCCTCCGCGAACGCGCGGAGGTGCCCGGCCAGCCCCGTTTCGGTCACGGCGCTGCCGAGCCACCACCAGCGGGTCCACGGCCGTGTCTGCGAGGTGACGGGGCCCCAGCCGAGGCCGTCGGCCCCTCCGGAAGTCTCTGCGGCCCCCTCGGCCCGGCCGGCGCCGAGGGCTTGGGACATCGCTGCGGAAGTCGTCACTGCCATGGAACCGAGCAGGACGGTACGTCGGCGGATCATGTGCCTCCTCTGGAAGGGGGGCATCAACTCCCCCGTCGAGGGCCTGGCTTGATTGTTCGCTTGAATCGATTCACCGCAGGATCCCCAACCGTGTGCGGCGATGTCAATACGCGTGCACGCGTTCACACGTTCACGTCACACGCGCCGCCCGAGCCGGTGACTCGGGCTCGGGTCCCGTGTCGGTCCGGGGTCTGACCCGTGCCCGCGGGCGTCGGACCGCAGGCGGACACCGCACCGCTCCGTGGTCGGATGTGGCCCGTTCCCTCGTGGGCCCGGCGGGCGGCGGCCGCGGCCCTGTGGGGCTCCCTGCCGTCCGCCCTGTGGCGCCTCTCCCTGGTGCTCGGCCTACCGCTGGGGCTCGCCGAGTCCGAGTACGACGCGATGCTCATCCCGGGTTGGGGGTATCTCGTCGTGCCGTTGCTGTCCGTGCTGCAGGCGGCCCTGGCCTACCTGACGCTGGGCCTGGTGCGGCCGTGGGGGGAGGTGTGGCCGGGCTGGGTCCCGTGGCTGAGGGGCCGCCGCATCCCCGTGCTCGCCGCCGTCGTCCCGGCGGGCATCGGGGCACTCGCGTGCACGGTCTACGGCGTGCTCTTCGTCTGGACGACACTGCACGCCGAGATGGCCATCACGCCGTGGGGAGAGTGGCTGATGAACGCCTGCTACCTGCCGATGGCGGCGTGGGGTCCGCTGCTGGGTGCCGTCACGCTGCACTACTACCGGCGCCGCACACGCGGCTGACCGGCCCGGCCCCGCGTCACCGCCGGGCACAGCCCCACCTTCGACCTCCGCGGCATGAGCAGTCCCTTCACCGGGGGCACCCCGATGTTCCCCTGGCACGTGGCCCGGTGCTGTCGACACTCGTGCACACCACTCGACGGTGGATCGGGGTGCCTCGCGCATCAAGCCGACCGTGTCCGCGGCGGCCTCCCCGCCGAGTGGGACGCCCCGCGACTCCACATGATCACGCGGGCTCTCCGTTCGATCAGATGGCGGACGCGGGGTGCCGGTCCGTCCCTTCGTCCGTGTCCGTCTCCGCCATGGCATAGAGGGCGGCCAGCTCACGCACGATGTTCACCACGCGCGATCGGAGTGTCTCGGGCGTGAGGATCTCGGCCTCGGCGCCCAGCTTGAGGATCTCCGGGAGGGCCTGCTCGACGGTCTCGATCGGGACGACGACTCGGCACCAGCCATCGGTGCCCGGGGAGGAGGCGGTGCGTCCGGCCGCCTCGGCCGCGGCCGGTTCCCTCAGGTGGGGCAGGCGGTTGAGGGCCGCTGGGGAGACGCGCATCGTCGCCTCGCCCCGGTGGCGGCGCGCGTCGAACCGCTCCAGATACGTTCGCCAGTAGGCGGCCAGGTCGAAGCCGGGCAGCCGGTCGAATGGCTCGGGTTCAAGGCGGTTCCCGCTGCGCGCTCGCCTCGCATGCGACACCTCGGGCATGGTGGTGGCCCGGTCGTCGCGCCGGGTGGGCGCCGGGTTCCACGGCTCAGGTGCGGGGGCTGCTTGCGGAGACGGGAAGGTGCTGGTCCAGCCTGGGTTGGAGAGGGAATTGAGCCGGTCGAGGGCGCTGGTGATCACATCGGTCCAGGGCCAGTGGGTGGCAGGACTACCAACCGAAGGTGGAAGCTGTGACCAGCTTCTGCGCTGTGTCGTCCAGGTGCAGGTTGCGCAGGCCGGTGTTGCGGGCGGTGCGGATGCGGTCCTCGCAGCGGGCCCACCGCCGGTGACCTAGTTGTATCGACCACGAGCGTTGTTGACAGTGGTTTCGATCCAACCGGCGCGCCAGGTTGGCGGGTCAGCGTGTTGAAGTCGACGGGCCGTTTGGCTGCTTCTCGCTGGGAACCGCTGCGTCGGGCGCGGAGGTTGTGAGGCGCCTGACCCGCTGTGCCGACAGGACCATCTCCAGCATGAGGAATGCGGTGATCAGGAGGAGTGCCACGGCCGGCGGGAGGTGATCGGCGAGCAGGGCCAGGGCGCCGAGCAGGATGAGGTTGGGCAGCAGCCAGGCAACCACCCGAGTAATGGGGTATCGGATCTGGGTGAGGCCGAGGATGGCGTTGTTCGTCAGGTAGGTCGCCAGTGCGGCGGCGCAGAGCCTCAGCGATGCGCTGGCGTTGTGACCTTGGGCGGCGGCGGTGACCAGGCCGCTGAGTCCGGCGGCGAAGGCGGTGAGGGCGGCGACGGGCAGGAAGTGCCCGATGATGAAGATCGCCCGGGTGAGCCGGAACGCTTCTTCGGGGCGCGACGTCATGGTCTTCTCGGCCACGGCGGAGCCGAAGTCGAAGTAGAGCCACCACAGGAGGGCGAGGGCGAGGAAGGCGGCCAGGCCGGTGATCACTGCCGCCGGTGCGGTATTCGCCTGGGCGATTGACGCGATGATCAGTGCGATGCCTTCGCCGAGCACGATGATGACGAACAGGCCGAACCGCTCGACGAGGTGGCTGATTTCGATGCGGCCGTCTGTCAGCCAGCGTTGCACTTGAGAGGTTCCGTGCGAGCGCCCGAGCCACGGGGTGATCTCGACCAGGAGCCCGGCCAGCCACAGGAGGTAGGTGAGGGGCGGCTGCAGCATGGTGGATCCGGCCCATAGAGCGGCCGAGATCAGCAGGGGCCAGTTGGATCCGCCCGCCGGCCCCTTGCCGCGCAGAACGAACCGGAGGATGAGCAGGACGACCCGGGTGGCGGCGTAGGCCCCCGCGTACATGGCCGGGTCGCCGTGGGCGGCCGGGGTCGCCGCTGCGGCCATCACCAGCAGGGCCGCCATCTGCGCCAGCCAGGCGATCCGGCGCTCGATGCCGCCTTCCCCGGTCAGGTTGGAGTACAGCGTCGATTCGATCCACACCCACCAGGCGGGCAGGAACAGGGCCAGCATCCGCAGCGCGGCCTCCCAGCCGGGGTGCTCTACGAGCGGGTGGGCGAGCTGGGCGACGAGGGCGACGAACAGCAGGTCGTAGAAGAGCTCCAGCCAGCCGGCGTGTCGTTCTCCTACCGCACTCGCCCGCGAGTCGTCGTCCGGTGTGTGGTCGTTGGCGGCCATCGCGCGGCCCTCGTCTTTCTCAGCGCGGGACGTCTTCAGGGGTGGGCTTCAGGAACCCGGCGCTGCTCAGTGCGGTGCGGTGAAACTGCGTACGGCCTCGATGAGCGCCGCGCGGTGTTCCTCGATGCGCCGGGGGGATTGGGGGTTGTCGCCCGCCAAGGCGCGCAGTCCCGGTGGGGCGCTGATCCAGCTCTCGCTGGTCCGCAGGACCATGGCGAACAGGTCCACGGCGGGGATCCGACGATTGATCTTGCCTGCGGCCTGGGCCTCGGCGATCGCGTCGACCCGTGCCTGGTAGCTGAGCTGCTCTTCTTCGGTGGGCCCAGCGGGATCCAAGATGCGCCACGAGGCGAGTCGGCCGACGTGCGGGTTGGCCAGCACGTAGTCGAAGCGGGCCGCGGCGAATGCCGCGAGGTCGTCGGGGATGAAGGGGACCGCCTCGATGAGCTTGGCGATCTCAGCCTTCAGGACCGCCGAGAACAGGGCGTCCTTGTCTCCGAAGTACATGTAGATGAGGCGCTTGTTCGCGCCCGCCTGCTCGGCGATGCGGTCGATGCGGGCACCGGCGAAGCCGTGCTCGGCGAATTCCTGCGTGCCTGCCGCCAGCAGCCGTGCCCTGGTCGCCTCGGCGTCGCGCGGGTGGCGCCTGGGTGCGGGCAGGGCTTCGGTGTCGGTTCCGGCGTCAGTCATGACCTCACCATACCCCGATGTAACTAACTAGGTACATACGTCCGAATCGTGCTAGCGTTGTAGGTAACCAGTTAGTTATATCCAGGAAGAAGATGCCTGACCATGGCAAACACACTTGAGACGCTGACTCTGGCGGACGGCCTGACTATTTCGCGCATGGGCTACGGGGCGATGCAGCTCGCCGGACCGGGCGTCTTCGGCCCGCCGCGCGACCGCGCCGAAGCCGTCGCCGTGCTGCGTGAGGCCGTCGAGCTCGGCGTCACCCACTTCGACACCGCCGACTTCTACGGCCCGGCCGTCACCAACGAGATCATCAAGGAGGCCCTGCACCCCTACGACGGCGTCACCATCGCCATCAAGGTCGGCGCCCTGCGCGGCAACGACGGCTCATGGATCCCCTCGACGGACCCCGAGAGCCTGCGCACCCAGGTCCACGACAACCTCACCCACCTCGGTGTGGACACACTCGACGTGGCCTACCTGCGCACCGGCTCCCACGAGGGGACGACCGAGGAATCGATCGCGGCGGAGTTCACCGCACTGGCCGAGCTGCGCGAGCGGGGCCTGATCCGGCACCTCGGGCTCAGCGGCGTATCGGCCGCACAGCTGACCGAGGCGCAGTCCATCGCCCCGGTCGTCGCGGTGCAGAACCTGTACAACCTCGTCAACCGGCAGGACGACGACCTGGTGGACCACGCCGCCCGCGAACACATCGCCTTCGCCTCGTTCTTCCCGCTCGGCGGCTTCACCCCGCTCCAGTCCGACGTCCTCGCCGACATCGCCCGCCGCCTGGACGCTACTCCTCAGCAGGTCGCCCTCGCCTGGCTGCTGCAGCGCTCGGCCACCTCGATCGTCATCCCCGGCACCTCCTCACGCGCCCACCTGCGGGAGAACATCGCCGCGGCCGACCTCAAGCTGCCCGCCGACGCCATCGCCGAACTCGACGCCATCGGCAGCTGAACCCGGCCGCCCTCACGCAAGAAGGTCCTCCCATGTCCGCGACCACCGCCACCCCGGAGCGCATCGGCTTCATCGGCCTGGGCGACCAGGGCGGCCCCATGGCCCGCGCCATCGCCGAAGCGGGCCACCCGCTGCACGCCTGGGCCCGCCGCCCCGCCTCCCTCGCCATACTCGACGGCGTCCCCTACACCGCCCATGCCGGCGCCGCCGACCTCGCCGCCGCCTGCGACATCCTCTGCCTGTGCCTGCCCGAGGACGAGGACGTACGCAGCGTCGTCCTCGACGGCGGCCTCCTGGAGCACATGAAGCCGGGCTCCGTCCTGGTCAACCACGGCACCGGCCTGCCGGCCTTCGCCGGGGAACTCACTCGCCTCTGCGCCGCCCACGACGTGCACGTCCTGGACGCCGCAGTCAGCGGAGCCCGTGCCGGCGCACTCGCCAAGACCTTGACCACCATGGTCGGTGGCGACGAGACCCAGGCCAAGCGCTGCGAAGGCATCTTCCAGTCGTTCTCGACCAGCGTCGTCTACATGGGCGGCGCGGGCAGCGGGCAGCTGGCCAAGCTGTTCAACAATGCGCTGATGATGATGAACCAGCGCAGCATCGAGGAGATCATCGAGGTCGCGCAGCGCGTCCACCTGGACCTGCCCAGGCTCCTTGAGGTGCTCGGTACCGGCAGCGCCACCAGCGCCGCCCTCACCTCCCTGAACGCCGCGATCACCGTCGACAACGCCGAGCACCTCACCAAGCTGCAACTCATCGACATGCAGCTGTTCGCCGACGCCGTCGCACCCCACCACGCCCAGGCCGACGACGTCACCGCCCGCGCCGTCGACGGATCCCACGGCCTGGTCGCCCTTGCTCGCGCGGTCGCACCGCACTGACGTCCCCCAACAGCCGCACCAGCCGCTCTCTGACCGGGCCTGCGGGAGCCGTCCGGTCGGAGAGCGGCGCCCAGTCCACACACATCACCGCAGAGGTCTTCTTGTCCCACCCCGATGCCCGGCTGACCGTCCACGGCAGACGGCTCCTCGTCGAACGGGTCCGGGCCGGTAGGTCCGTCGCCCACGTGGCCGACGAGATGGGCATCTCCCGCGCCACGGCCCACAAGCGGGTCCGTCGCTGGCGAGCCGAAGGTGACACCGGCCTGTATGACCGCCCCAGCCGACCACGGACAACTCCGCACCGCGCCCCCCGCCGATGTCGAGTCCCGCATCTGCGACCTGCGGCGTGAGCGAAAACTCGGCCCGGCCAGGATCGGCCCGATCCTGGGACTGCCCGCCTCGACCGTCCACCGCGCCCTGACCCGGCACAACCTCGACCGTCTGCGGTGGATGGACCGCCCCACCGGCCAGATCATCCGCCGCTACGAGCGATCACGCCCAGGTGAACTGGTCCACGTCGACATCAAGAAGCTCGGCAACATCCCCGACGGCGGCGGGCATCGGATCATGCCGCGGCAGCAGGCCGGCGCCAACCGGCAGGCCACGACCAGCGCGCAAAGGCGGCAGCCCGGTGATCGGCTACAGCTTCATCCACACCGCCGTCGACGATCACTCCCGCCTCGCCTGCAGCGAGGCCCTCACCGACAACGGCTCCTGCTACAGGTCCAGGCTGTTCGCGCAGACCCTGAGCGACGCTGGCATCATCCACAAGCGCACCCGGCCCTACCGCCCGCCAACGAATGGCAAGGTGGAACGCCTGAACCGCACCCTGCTGGACGAATGGGCCCACGTGCGCCCGTACTCCAGCACTACCGAACGCACCGATGCCTTGGCGGAATTCATCCACACCTACAACCATCACCGCGGCCACACCGCGCTCGGTGGTCAGCCGCCCATCAGCCGAGTCAACAACCCTGCGGGTCAATACAGCCCGTTGCTTCGTAAGGATCGTTGACGCATCCGGTGAGGGAGACGCACCGGTCGTCGACGGGCTGGACACCCCGGCATCGCTCAAAGCGTTCAGTGGATTCATGACACCGCGGCTCCTCCGAGGTGCGGTGTTCGGGTCGTCCTGCTCGGCACGGTGCCCGACATCCTCTTCGTGGCTCTCGTAATCGGCTCGGCCTCTCCCGCCGGTGCCGCTTGACCGGTGGGAGCGTTCCTGGCCGACCTGGCGTTCGCGTTCGGCCAGGCTCTGGTACTCATACTCGCGGCCCGACACAAACGCCTGCGCGGTGACACTGATGCACGATGAGGGCGAATGAAGCTCACCCGGCCGGTGGGCAGGCAGCCTGGCCGGTCTTGCCTCGAACAGACTCAGGTAGGGGACCTTGGACGTCTGAACCGCGAACCCCCGGGCGTCAGAGGTACGCGGGCCGCTTCCCGCTTCAGCTCGTGGTCCTCGTGGCCGAGGGAGAACCGTTCCAGCTTCGGACAGGTCGGCTCCTTCACGAACCGCTCCGTCGCTGATGCCGCGGCGGCTGGCATCCATGCGTGCCACGATGCTGGTATGCAGGTCATCGTGGTGGGTGCGGGCCAGGTCGGTCTCACCGTGGTCAAGTCGCTCGCCGAGGAGCACGACTGTACGGTGATCGACATCGACAAGGCACGCCTGGACGCCGTCTCACACGCCTACGACGTGCGGATCACGCAGGGTAGTGGTGCCCGGCGCGAGACGCTTCTCCAAGCCGGTGTAGCCGACGCCGATCTCGTCCTGGCATGCACGTCGCGAGATGAGGTCAACCTGGTGACCGCCATGCTCGCCCGTCGGCTGTCGTCGGCGCGGACGGTTGTGCGTGCCACCGAGATGGACTACCTGGCCGCCTGGCGTGCGGGTGATCTTGATGTGGACCTCCTCGTCTCGACGGCGTTCGAGACCTCAAGCGCCGTCGCGCGTGTCCTCGATGTGCCGGGGGCCCGCCATGTGGACTTCTTCGCCGACGGCGAGGTGGTCGTGCTCGGCCTCGACGTCCCCGAGACGAAACCGCCGCAGTTCGCCGACCGCCCCCTGCGTGACGCGGACCTCCCCGCGGCATCCCGGGTGGTCGCCATCGTGCGCGGCGGCAGCCGAATCAGACCGACCGCGCACGAGGCGGTGCGGCCCGGTGATCGGGTGATCGTGATGGCGTCCCTTCCCGCAGCGCGCACGTGGAGCCGACTGGTCACCGGGGCCGATCCCATCGACGACATCGCGCTCTTCGGCGCCGGTCGCGCAGGGACGGCCATCGCTCGAATGCTGCTCGACAAAGGGATCCACGTACGGCTGATCGAGCCGGATACGGCACGAGCGCACGCGGCCGCCGAGGCGCTCGATCGAGCACAGGTCTTCCACGCGACGGGCCTCGACTCCGCGTTCCTGCGCCGCGAGCGCATCGGTGCGGCAAGAGCGGCGGTGTGCGCCAGCGGCGACGACTCGCGCAACCTGCACGCGGCGGTGCTGGCAAAGGTCCACGGGGTCGAAGTCACGCTGACGATCCTGCGCGACCCCGCCGCCGCTGAGGTCTTCGAGGCTGCCGGCGTCGACGTAACGGTCGACCCGGGTGACGAGACCGCGGAGAAGATGGTCCGCTTCACGTTCGCCGAGCACACACACCAGATGGCGATGCTGGAGGACGACCGTTTCGAGGTGCACGCCATCACCGTCCGGCCCGGCAGCCGATTCGCGCACCGCCCCGTCGACGCGCTTCCCGGGGCCGACGTGGGCGCGCTCGTCCGCGACAGCAGGGTGTTCTTCCCCGACGGTGAGGACGAGCTGCGGCCCGGGGACCGCGCCATCCTCCTCACCGAGCCCGAACGCGTCCCCGCGATCAAGCGCGACCTGTGACGCCGTCGCGCTCGTCGCCGCGTCGGCGCCGGTGGCGCCCGCACACACGAGTCGGTGTCGACGTGCGGACAACGCTGGGCGTCGTCGGTACCGTGCTCACCTGGTTCGCGGGCGCGTACGTCGTCCCAGCAGCCGTCGCGCTCGCAGCCGGCGAGCCCCCATGGCCCTTCCTCATCACCGGACTCGCGGTAGCTGTGACGGGCCTGGCGCTCAAGCGTCTGACGGGCAAGCGGCCCCCGCTGGACGTCCGGGAGGGATTCCTCGTCGTCGTCGCGGTCTGGCTCGTCGTGCCCGCGTTCGGCGCGCTGCCGTTCGTGCTCGGCAATGTCCCGCAGCTCGATCACCCAGTCGACGCCTACTTCGAGGCGATGTCGGGGTTCACCGCTACCGGGGCGACCGTCTTGACCGACGTGAGCGCGCTCGGACTCGACATGCTGTTCTGGCGCCAGCTCACCGGCTGGCTGGGCGGTCTGGGAATCATCGTCCTCGCGCTCGCGGTCCTGCCGCGTCTGCGCATCGGCGGCCGCGAACTCCTGCGCTCCGAGCTACAGGGACCGATCGAGGTCGAATCGCTCGGCGCGACCATTCGCGGAACCGCCAGACGGCTGTGGAAGGTCTACCTCACGGTGACGGTGACCGGCGTCCTGGTCCTGGCTGGCCTGGGGTGGGCGGGGCTGGATCAGCGGATGGGCCTCTTCGACGCGTTCTCCTACGCGACGTCCGCTGTGGCCCTCGGTGGGTTCGCCCCTCGGGCCGACTCGGCTCAGGGCCTCGCGCCGGTAACGCAGTGGGTGCTCTGCGGGCTGATGGCGCTGGCCGGGGTGAACCTGCTGCGGTTGTACCGCCTCGCCGCACTGCGCCACATCCGGGCTGCCGCTCGCGACGAGGAACTGCGCCTGTATCTCGGTCTGCTCGTCGTGGGCACATCCGTCCTGGCTGCCGGGCTGCTCGCCGACGGCACGGTGAACGGGCCCGGCGGCGTCCGGCACGCGGCCTTCCAGACGGTTTCGGTGATGACCACCACCGGCTTCGCGACGCTGGACTGGTCGACCTGGGGAACGCGCGCAACGCTCACTCTACTGGCGCTGATGTTCATCGGGGCATGCGCCGGGTCGGCCAGTGGTTCGATCAAGGTCATTCGCCACCTGATCCTCTTTCGCTTCGCCCGCCGCGAACTGGAGCAAGCCGTCCACCCCGACGCCGTCATCCCGGTGCGCGTGAGCGGCCGGGTGGTCGACAACCCCGCGCTCCGCTCGGCGCTCGTGTTCGTCGTCCTCTACCTGCTCGCGTTCGCGCTCGGGACGCTCGGCCTCGCCCTCGACGCCGAAGCGAGCACTACCGGCACCGGCGCGTTCACCGCGCTCGGCGCCGCCGCGTCCTGCCTCGGCAACATCGGCCCGGCCTTCGGCCAGATGGGCCCGTTCGGTTCCTACGCGCCGCTCGGGGACCCGTCGAAGGCGATCCTCACCGCCCTCATGTTCCTCGGCCGTATCGAGATCGTTCCCCTGGCAGTGTTGCTCCGCCGCAGCTACTGGCGTGCCTAGGAGTTATGGGCGGCTCGTCCCACCGTTCTGCCTGCGGCTCCGGCTGAGGACCCCAGCGCTCACAACGATCGGGGGTGGATCAGGAGGAGGGCGATGTCGTCCGCGCGGGTGGCGGCGCGTTCGGAGCGGTCGATGAGGGCGTCGGCGAGGGCGTCCACGCCGGGGAGGTCGGCGTCGGTGAGTTGACCGGCCAGGTCGGCGATCGCGTCGTCGATGTCGGCGCCGGGGGTCTCGATCAGGCCGTCGGTGTACAGGGCGAGCACCGCCCCGGTGGGCAGCGGGATCTGGTCGGCGTGGTATTCGGCCCGGCTGTCGATGCCGAGGGGCAGTCCGGGACGCAGCCGCAGGATGTCGGTGTGTCCGTCCGGGTACCGCAGGATGGGTGGGGGGTGGCCGGCGTTGGCCAGGTGGGCCGTTTCGCGGCGCAGGTCGAGGTGGGCGTACAGGCAGGTGGTGAACAGGTCCGGGGCGAGGTCGGTGAGCAGGTGGTTGGTGCGGGTGAGGACCTCGCCGGGGGGTGCGCCGGCGCTGGCGTGGACGGCCGTGCGGACCTGGCCCATGAGGGCGGCGGCGTTCACGTTGTGTCCCTGGACGTCGCCGATGGCGGCCACCACGGTGGTGTCGTCGACGCGGATGAGGTCGTAGAAGTCGCCGCCGATGTCCATGGCGCGGGTGGCGGGGAGGTAGCGGGCCGCCACGTCGAGGCCCTCGACGCGGGGGAGCGCGCGGGGCAGCAGGTACTCCTGGAGGCTGCGGGTGAGGTGGTGCTCGACGTCGTGGAGCCGCGCCCTGTCCAGGGCCTGGGCGATCAGCCCGGCCACCGAGGTGAGGACGGCGCGTTCCTCGGTAGGGAACGGGTGTGGCCGTTCGTAGGCGAGGACGAGCGAGCCGACGGCGGTGCCGGAGGCGATGAGGGGCAGGAAGGCCCATGAGGCCATGCCGTCCTGGTGGACGGCCGGGGGATGGGCGCGCTTGAGGTCGGCGAAGGTGGTGAAGAAGCTCGGGGTACCGGTGGCCAGGACGCGTTCGGCGGGGGCGTCACCGGTGAGCGGGGCGTCGTCGAAGCGCCGCATGAGCTCGGTGCTGTAGCCGCGGTGGCCGATGATGGACAGTCGGCCCGCATGGGCCTTGAGCAGGGCGAGGGCCTGGACGCCGAACGCCGCCATGAGCTGCTCGGCCGCCCTGTCGACGACTTCCCGCACCCCCACGGCCTCGGTGAGCGAGGCGGCCAGGTGCATCAGATGGTAGAGCTCGTGGGCGCGGGTCGCGCCGGTCGGCGCCGGCGGCGTGGACTCCCCGGGCTCAGGGGCGTGGTCGACATCGGTGGGGGTGATGTAGACGCTGGTGCCGGACTCGTCCCCGTGGCACTGGAGCTCCAGCCACCGGCCCGAAGGGTGCTGGACGGTGAGGGACTGGGGTTCGCGGCTCACCGCCCCGGCCCGGCTGCGGTCCTCGAACGCCGGGCCGTCCAGCCAGGGCAGAACCTCCCAGGGCAGAGAGCCGAGAAGCTCTGACTCGCGCGTGCCGAGCAGCTCGGCCGCGGTGGCGTCCACGAAGGTGATCTCCCCGTTGAGGTCGAGCCCGCAGCAGCCGCCGGGCAGCCGGTCGACGAACGCCAGCGCCTCGGTCCCCTTGAGAGGGCCAGGAACCTGGGCCCGTGGCGTGGCCAGGATCCGGGGCGAGGGGCCGGGCCGCAGGGGGTGGCCGCGGTCGGCCGCCTGCCGCAGGATCTCGTTCATCCGCTCGCACCAGGCGCGCAGCACCGCCTCGTGCGGCGGGGCGGGTTGCCCCGGGTAGGCGCCGGGCCAGGCCAGCACCAGTGCTCCGGACGGCCCGGCGCCATCGGTGATCGGGAGGGCCGCCACCGCGAACTTGTAGGGGAGCACGAGCGCTGGGCGCGGGTAGCGGTTGGCCAGCTCCTCACGGCTGTCGAGCCACACCAGGCGCCGCTCGCGCACGGCGTCGGCCACCGGGATGGGAGCGTCCAGAGCGACCCGCGTCCAGTCCGCGACGAGGTTCTGCAGCCCTCCGGTCACCACCGCCATGCGGAGAACGCCCTCCCCCGGCGGCAGCACATACACCATCCCCACCGAGGCATCGGACTCCCGCACGACCTGGATCAGCGCGCTGTCCAGGACGTCGACACCGAAGCCGACACGAGCCCGCACGCCCTCACCTCCCAGCTCAGCGACACTCACCACACACGAGAACATGAAGTGACACAGGGCGCATATGGGCCGCCGTCACATGGCGGCACCGGCGGGGAGACGACCGGCGCCTGTGCCTGATGTGCGCGAAGATCGCCCGCGTTCTGGCCGGCCAGGCGGGTGCCGTCTGGCGGGCATGCTCCACTGCACGGTCAGCCCGAACCGTTACGGAAACGACTCGGCGAAACGGCTACGCGAGGCGATGGTCCGAACGTGGGTGCGAGGTCTTTCGATGACCCTCGACGTCCAGGTCTTCGTCCATCGGATCTGCATGACTCCGGGAGAACCCATCGAGAAGCGGGTCGTACAGGACTACCTGGACCCCGGTGGGACGGGGGTCAGGGAACGGATCGATGCGTGCGTCCGCTGGGCCAACACCACCGGGCAACTCGTGGGCAGGCACCGCATGCCCTTCAGCCGTGACGATCGGCGTCGCTCCTACACGGCCGCTCCGCAGGTCGCCAGCGTCGTCCTGGAAGAGCTACGTGCAAGCGAGGTCAATGACGAGGGCGTGACCGGGGCCGCAGCCGCCGCGTTCCGGCCTCCGCGGTGGGCCCGGCGCAACTGACGCGGGCCGTCGGAGCGTCCATGGAGATGGCGGGCCCACAACGGCCGACACCATGTGATGGGCGCCGACCGGACGGCGTGGAGCGAAGGAGGCGTGCCTGACGTGTCGTGGAGATGGGGGATCACGTATACGGTCGCGGCGGTGGGGGCCGCGCTTCTTGCGGTGCGGGTGAAGAGAGTGCTGAGCAACCCCTTCGCGCCGGCGGAGCCCTTCGGGCAGGCGGAGAAGGAATTGGACAAGCGGGATCGGGCGCTGCGCGAAGAACACCCCGATACCGCGGCGCTCCGGCACCGGGCCCACTACCTGAGCGAGATCGGGGACCTGGCCGGCGCCCTGGAAATCTCCGAGCAGCTGCTCGCCGAGCGGGTGCGGGCGCTGGGCGAAGACCACCCCCAGGTCCTCACCACTCGGCACAACCTGGCCAACCTGCGCGGCAGGGCCGGGGACGCGGCCGGTGCCGCCGAGGCGTTCGAACGGCTGGCGCTTGACATGGAGCGAGTGCACGGACCCGACTACATTTACACCGTCGTGTCCCAGCGCGCCGCCGTCCGCTGGCGGGAGGAAGCGGAAGGCGGCAGCCAGGGCACGGAGTGACGACAGCGGCGCCGCACCCACGTGGCCGGCGAGCCCCGACCGCTCGCCACGGGCGCGGGAGTGCACCGCGCCACGGGAGTCACCGCGCCACGGGAGTCACCGCGCGACGTGGCCGCAGCGGGGAGCCCGGGCCCGGTCGTCACGCCCGTTCCGAATGCCGGCCCGACGCCCGCCGGTACCGCGCGTTTCTTTCCCCCGCTGACGCTGCTCTCCCCACCGACGCCGCCTCCACTGACCTGCGGCGGAGAAGCCGAGCCGAAGGAGGTCGCGAACGGTCGTACGGATGTGGGGGCGAGCGCGCGGTGGTGGAGCTGGCGTCGCGGCAGGCGTGAGCGGGCGGCGGCATCCGCCCCGGTACCTGCGTCCCCGTACCGCGGACGCAGGGCGTGACCGGTGCCGCAGCCGCCGCGCCCTTTCGGGGAGGGTCCCGAACCGGACGGGAGAAGGTGTGCGCCAGCGCGTATCGACCGTAGCGCCTGCACCCTGCCCGAGCCGGACCTTGGGATGCATCCCGTCCGCCCACACGTAGTCGCTGTCGGCGACGTCGCGCTGCTGGAAGGCTGCGTGGTCGTCCTGCCACTGCTTCGTCAGCCGGGGCGCACTCCCGCGTCCTGGTGCTGATGGGTGTGCGCCTGGACGGCACCAAGGAACTGAAGGCGCTGGCTGAGGTGTTCCCGGCTGCCCGTCACCAGCGGTGCTGGGTCCACAAGACCCGGAATGTCACGAACGCCCTGCCGAAGTCCGCACAACCGGGCGCGACGAAGGCGATGCAGGAGATCTACAGGTCAAGCTTCGTACTAAGGTCACCCGCGGCTGGCGCGCGGTCACCGGCGCCCATCTCGTCGCCCTGGTCCGGGCGGGCGCGCGGTTCGAGAACGGCGTCCTGGTCGAGCGCGAGGAGACCGTAGCCGCCTGACACCGCGCGGCCCTCGACAACTGCCCGATCAAGCGCACCAAGCGCACGACACGATCGTGATCAGGGGGCAGACTACTGGCATGAGATCTCGAACCGGTGGCATGTGGTGGGGAACGACGATCGAGGCGCTGGACCCCAGTGGCCTGGCGAAGTTCTACGCCGAGCTCCTTGGCTGGCACATCGGACACGAGGAGCCTGGAACAGCCATCGTCGCCGCCTCCCCGCAAGGACCGTTCTTCGTGTTCCAGCAGGCGGAGGGCTATCGGGCTCCGGTCTGGCCTCCGGTCGCCGGGGAACAGCGCCCGATGATGCACTTCGACTTCCAAGTCGGCGACCTGGACTCCGCCGTCGCCGAGGCGGTCGCCTTGGGCGCCACCGTGGCGGAGTTCCAGCCGCAGGAGAACGTCCGGGTGATGCTCGACCCTGCCGGACACCCCTTCTGCCTGTGCTTCGACGAGGCATGACCGGCGGGGCTTGACCCGGCTCAGAACGGGAAGACCGAGGGTCCTCGAAACGATCGAGGATGCTCCACTCGCCGTCAGCGAGGTCGGTGTACAGGAGGCCCGGAGCGGCATCGCAGGCGGTCGAGGGAACGAGCCCTGGGTAGACACGGCCCGACAAGGCGGCGGCCCTCCAGCCGCGCGCCGCGTCCGGGGCGCTGCTGAGCACGCGTCCGAGAAGCCCGTGGATGACGCGTGGGAAGCGCAGCGTGCCATACACGAAGAGAACGTCGGGACGCACGGCGAGGCGACCGGAGGGTGGATGGGCTTGCGACGGGTTGGATCGTTTGAAGAGATGGCTCATGTTCCGATCCTCCGGACGATCGTGGCTCGACGAGTCGTTGCGGAACAGGCTGGACGCCTTCACCAATGCTGGCGATCGGGGGTACGTGTTCCGTCGCGGTACCCGGGCGGTGGGCAGGGAGCTCTTCCCAGAAGGTCACCGGTCGGCCGGCGGCTTGGAGCGGCTGCTCGATCGGCAGCGGCGTCACGGCGGGGAGACCGTTCTCGGCGAGCCACCAGGTGACCAAGACCTCGCGCGTGGCTGCGTCCTCCTGGCCAACACGGGCGATGCGAGCAACGACGCCGTTCGGCAGTCGCCAGATGTCGTTCTCCGTGAAGCGCATCGGCTCCGCGCCCGTCACGGACAGACGCGCGCTGGCGGATGCTTCTCGCAAGATGGCGAAGGACGCCTCGGTGCGCGAGATGCTCATGTCTGGACGATGGGCGCGACGCGCTCGCGGAGCTGGGCAACCTCAGGCCCCACGGCGTAACGCGCCGCTGCTTTCCCGGCGCCGCCGATGGTCTTGCCGCGCTTGCGGGCGGACTCGTGGCCTTCCAGGGTGCGGTCGCGGATGTACTCGCGCTCCATGCCGGACATGGCCGCGAGCACGGTGAACACGATGCCGGACGGGTCGTGTGAGCCCTTCAGCTCTCCGGTGAGGAACTCCAGGCCGACGTGCTCGCTTTCAGTTCCACGGCAAGCATGGCGAGGAGATCGACCCGTACGACGACGCTGCGCAGCAGTTGGCCGCAGGCAGCAACCGAACTGGTGCGGCACACGTCTCCCGCAGCATGATCTCCAGCGAGCACCAAGAGCAGGCGATGTCCGTCAGGCTGGCCTCGCCGTCCGCGGTGGGTGTGGATCCGCCGAAGGTCAACGACTACGACAGCTTCGCCGAGGCGTACACGGCCGTGAATGAAACCAACCTGGTCAATGCCTACTACGAGCGTCCCGCGATGCTGGCCCTCGCTGGAGACGTGGCCGGCCGGCGGATCCTCGACGCCGGCTG
This sequence comes from Streptomyces sp. SBT349, assembly GCF_001083795.1. GTDB lineage: Bacteria > Actinomycetota > Actinomycetes > Streptomycetales > Streptomycetaceae > Streptomyces. The sequence continues at coordinate 2,486 of NZ_LAVK01000131.1, read as the reverse complement.
CGGATCGGGGCTCCTGTATGCCGCGCTGCGCGACCGTGGCGCCATGGTGAGTGGCTTCGACTCGAGCGCCGGGATGCTGGAGCTGGCCCGGCAGCGACTCGGCGACGGTGCGGACCTGCGGGTGTCGGACCTGGGCGGCCCGCTTCCTTACCTGGATGACACGTTCGACGATGTGGTCGCGTCCCTGGTGCTGCACTACCTGGAGGACTGGGGGCCGGCGCTGGCCGAGCTGCGACGCATGCTCAAGCCCGGCGGTCGGCTGATCGCTTCCGTCGACCATCCCTTTGCCGTCAACCTCATACACCGCGAGGTCGGCCGCGAGGCGGAATGCGACTACTTCGACACCACCAAGTGGACCGCAGAGTGGACCATAGGCGGCCAGACCGCCCTGGTGAGTCGCTGGCACAGGCCGCTGCACGCGATGATCGAGGCTTTCACCGGGGCCGGTTTCCGGATCACGGTCATCAGCGAGCCGGATCCTGATCCCGCCGCCCGCGAGCTGTTTCCCGAGGCCATCGCGGCCATGCCGCGCTTCCTGTGCTTCCTGTTCTTCGTCCTGCAGCCCGAGTAGCAGCCAGAACGACCGGTCCCTGCGGAGCGGTCGGCTGTCCTCGTCGTCGGCCGCTTCCCCGTGAGCGGGACCGGTCGTCCTGGCTGCGGCTGGAGCTTTTGTGACGGGTTGCTTCGCGATGTGGCTCAAGGGCCGGGGTGGTCAACAGGGGTGAGCCTTTTGTCTCCGACAAGCGATCCTTATGGCAGGTGCGTTTGATCGGGTTGGTCGTTCTCCAGACATGACACCGAGGGATTAATCACGTCGGCCCTGGGCGGTACGCCGGTGATGGAACTGGGCCAACGAGCCGGTGTGCTCGTCGATCGGTGGTGCCCGGTGGGACGACCCATTCGGTGGGCTGGCCGGTGAGGGAGGCGATCATGTCGAAGTCGCCGTCGTAGTGGAGGACCGTCAGCCGGTTCAGCTCCGCGGTGGCGGCGATGAGAAGATCAGGTCGTGAGAGAGCGCGGTGGAAGCCGGCGTTGAGCGCGTGGCGCTGGACTTCCAAAGCGTGGGTGAAGGTGTCCTCGTCTGTGCGCAGGTAGTCGAAGGCGTGGGGCCACGTGCTGATGCGCATTGCTCCGCGCTGTCCCGTGCGGAGCGGACCATCTCATACCCGGTGGGTTGGCACACCGCGAGCAGCGATCCGAGCGCAGCCCTTCTCGATACCAGATATCTCCGGCCGAGCCCAACTCCGTTCCTTTCGAGACTGTGGCCCTGGCCCGCCACAGAACGGCAGGCGACTGCCAAGTGTTATTGAAGAGGGACGACATGTGCCAACGAAGCATGCTCGCCGCCATGACCCTGCTCGCCAGGGAGCCATGCACCTTCCAGGCCGTTGAAGTCCGCACCGCGCTGCGCGAGTACGCGTTCAACCGCAACCGCCGGGAAGCCGCACCTCCCGAGGCGGCCGCCATCCTGCGCTGGGTGAAGCGCAACACCCCGACCATGGCGGTCTGGGAAGACGCCGACGGGGTGGAAGACCTGCTGGAGGCCCTCGACACCAAGCTCGACGGCACACCCGTGGCGGCATCCACCGTCAAGCGCAACCGCCGCATCCTCAACGTCATGGTGCAGTACGCCATCCGCCGGGGCGTGCTGCGTGCAAGGGGACCAGTCCCAAAACCTCCACAGCGGTGGACAAGCGGTGCCTGATCAATGCCATGCAGGCCGCGCGGCTGCTGGCCCGGGTTCGCGTGCGCCCTCGCGGTGGGCAGCGGCTTCACGCCTTCTTCGCGATGCTGTACTACGCCGGACCCCGACCGGAAGAGGCCGTGGCGATGAGGGTGAGCGATGTGAGCCTCCCGGAGGAGGACGCCACGGATCAGTGGGGCGAACTACTGTTCCATACCGTCAGCCCTGAGGTCGGCAAACAGTGGACCGACTCAGGCCGCCCTCGCGACCGCCGTCACCTGAAAGGGCGGGCCGAGGGCGATACCAGGCCGGTGCCCTGCCACCCGGCCCTCGTGAAGATCTTGCGCGAGCACATCGAACGCGAGGGTCTCGGACCCGGCGATCGCCTGTTCCAGAGGGAACGCGGCGGCGAACTGGCGGGCTCCGTGATCCGCAGGGCCTGGGGCATGGCCCGGAAGAGTGAACTCACACCGCACGAAGTCGACTCACCGCTGGGCAGGCGCGTCTACGACCTGCGCCACACCTGCCTGACGACCTGGCTCAACAACGGCATACCGCCCGCCCAGGCTGCTGAATGGGCCGGCAACAGCGTTCCCGTCCTCCTGGCCACCTACGCGCGTTGCCTCTCCGGGCCGCTGACAGCCCTCCTCCAGCGCATCGAAGCCGCCCAGGACCTCACCGCGCTCAGCGCTCCACAAGCGCCCGGGGCCAAAAACTTCGACACGTATTCGACACGGCCACCCGCAAAAAGCCGCCCTCAGCCGGACCCAGCCAGTCACACACGGCCCCCGGCACCCCCGGC
>NZ_LAVK01000130.1 GCF_001083795.1 Streptomyces sp. SBT349 | reverse complement strand
GCCTCCCGGCCCCGGCCGGCCGGCGCGGGGAGGCTGGCCCTGGGGCGTGGGCGCGCCCGGATCGCCGGGGCGGGACGGCAGCGCGGGGCGGGCGTGGCTGCCGCGTACCTGACCGCGGGGCTGGTCGGCGCCGCGGTCCAGGCCGTGGTTCCAGCCGGGCAGTTGGGCGGTGTCGCTGTCCGAGCCCCGCGCCACCTCGCCGGGCGGACGGCGCAGCGGCGGGGTGTCGCGTTGCAGGGTCGCGGTCGCCGGGCCGCCGGGCGGGCGGGAGCGCCCGGGGCCCTGGGCCACGTCGGCGGGCAGCATGACCAGGGCGGTGGTGCCGCCGGAGTCGGAGGGCCGCAGCTGTATGCGGATGTTGTGGCGCAGCGACAGGCGGCCGACCACGAACAGGCCCATGCGGCGGGAGACGGAGACGTCCACCGTGGGCGGGTTGGCGAGCCGGTCGTTGATCTCGGCCAGGTCCTCGGGCGACAGGCCGATGCCGGTGTCGTGGATCTCCACCAGGACGCGGCCGTCGGGCAGCGCGTGGCCGGTGACCTTCACCTTGGTCTGCGGCGAGGAGAAGGAGGTGGCGTTCTCCAGCAGCTCGGCGAGCAGGTGCACGAGGTCGTTGACCACGCGGCCGGCGACGTCCGTCTTGGGGACGGCGCTCAGCTCGATGCGTTCGTACTGCTCCACCTCGGAGGCCGCGGCGCGCAGCACGTCGACCAGCGGCACGGGCCGCGTCCAGCGGCGGCCCGGCTCCTCGCCCGCGAGGACCAGCAGGTTCTCGCCGTTGCGGCGCATGCGGGTGGCGAGGTGGTCCAGCTTGAACAGCGAGGAGAGCTGGTCCGGGTCGGCCTCGCGCGACTCCAGTTCGGAGATGAGCGAGAGCTGCCGCTGGATCAGGCCCTGGCTGCGGCGGGAGAGGTTGGTGAACATGGCGTTGACGTTGCCCCGCAGGAGGGCCTGCTCGCCCGCCAGGCGGACGGCCTCCCGGTGCACGTCGTCGAACGCCTCGGCCACCTTGCCGATCTCGTCCCTGGTGTAGACGCCCACGGACTCGACGGCGGTGTTGACGTCCTCGGGCTCGGCCTCGGACATGTGCTTGACGACCTCGGGCAGCCGCGTGCGGGCCACCTCCTGCGCGGTGTCCTGGAGCCGCCGCAGGGAGCGGACCATGGACCGGGCCACGACGAACGCGCCGACGAGGGAGATGCCGAGGACGAGGACGATCAGGGCGCCGTTGAGGATGGCGTCGCGCTGGGCCTCGTCGCGCAGCTCCCGGGCCTGCGACTCCATCTCGTCGAGCAGGGTCCGCTCGATGTTGTCCATCGCGTCGATCTTGGCGCGGTCCTGGTCGTACCAGTCGCGGTAGGAGCGGTCCTGGCTCTGGATGCCCTCCTCAGCGGCGAAGACCTGGAGGGCGTACTGGTTGGCCGACACGATGTTGACCATGCCGCTCTCCAGTGGCTCCAGCAGCTCGCGGGCGGCCTCCTCGTCGCCGTACACCAGCGGGAAGCTGTCGAGCGTGGACTCCTCGCTCTGCTGGTGGGTGCGGCCGAACCGCCAGTCGCTGTGCGAGAGGGCGGCCTCATCCCCCTCGCGCTCGTCGCGCGCGAGGCCCGCGGTGATGACGGCGCGCTGGATGGAGGCGTGCTCCTTGGCCGAGGAGAACGTGGCCAGGGCGCGGGTGGAGCGGATCATCTCGCTGTTGCTCGTGGCCTGGGCCATGTCCTGCGAGAGGCCGAGCAGGGCCTCGATCAGCTCGTTGTACTGGCTGACGGTCTGCGAGACATAGGCGGGGTCGGCGTAGGCCTGGTTCCGGATCTGGCTGATCTCGTTGACCCGGGAGCCGATGTCGTTGACCGTCGCCTGGACGCCCTTCATGGCGTCGTCGGTGTTGTCGATCCTCAGGGTCGCGTCGCTGAACGCCTGGATGGCCTCGTCCGTGCGCTCGCGCGGGGCCGCGACCTCGTCGCTCTTCGGGTTGCGACCGCTGACCAGCGGGCCGGCCGAGCGGTCGCGCTCCTCCTGGAGGGCGGAGGCCAGCAGCGTCGCCTGCTGCGTCAGGTCGGTGAGCAGCTGCATGTCGTCCAGCTGCTCGATGTCGCCCATCGACCCCTGAATACGCAGGCCACCGAGGACGGTGGCGGCGAGAACGGGGAGGGCGATCAGGGAGACCAGTCTGGTGCTGATGCGCCAGTTCCGCAGGGCGAGCCGGGAACCGGCCTGGCTCGGGCGCCGCTTGGGCTGGGGCGCGCCCTCCGCGCCTTCGGGCGCGCGGTCGCGTGGCATCGTGTCGCCGCCGGGGGCGGGCCGCGCCGGGGCACCGCCCAGGGCAGGACCCGTAGAGGAGCCGCGGTCACTCGCGCCGCCCGGCTCCTTGTCCCCCGCCGCGCTGCCTTCCCTCTTGAAACGTCCCTGCACTAGCGTCGCAACCTCTGGACCTCAGCGCCCGCCGCTGAAGCGGCGTGGCGGTCTTGAGCCGGGGGCACACAAGCCCCGTTACGGTCGTTTGGACAACTGACGCCTCGTGATCGGCCTGTGTGTGGCGCTGGTGTGCGCCCCCCACTCGCTCTGCCGACCCGCGGCGGTCCGTGGAATTCCAGCACAGAGGCCGATCTCCAACAAGGGCCAGGAGTCGTCCCGTGACATGTATGACGCTGTGCAGACGCATGATCACGTCGGGTACGCAGCATGTGCGGAGGAACCGGACCTTTACCCCTGACATCGCCACGGAATCCGCACACTCATCACCCGTCCCACCACTCGAAACGGGGATCTTTGTCCGGCTATGCGAACTTCGCCCGTTAGGAGGCATGGCCCCTTATGCGCGCTTTGCCGCACTCTCCGTGAGGAAACTCACACCATGTGGTGGCTGATTGCGACCGGGGAGTGGGTACGCGGCCCCTAATCTCTGCTGTACATCGTCCCTCGGAATGACAAGAGACCAAGGCAGAAAACCTGTGAAGAGCACTCTGACCACGCGCTCCATCGCAAACCCCCGGCGTACCACTCTGGCACACCTGGCCCATGCCGCTGATCTCACGCAGGCGCCCCGGCCCCAGGCCACCGCCGTCCAGGAACTGCCCGCCCACACCGCGAACCCGCGCCGCACCGTCCTCGACGAGTGGGACGAGCAGGCGGCCTGACGCCCGCCGCGCGTCATGCGCGAGCCCCCGGCCTCACCGAGGCCGGGGGCTTTCTCGTCTCCGCGGACGGTACGGGCTCAGCCCTGCCAGCTGTGCGGGGCGCGGTAGGAACGGGCGCGCTCCAGGCGGCGCCAGGGTGCCCGCGACTGACGGGTGGGGGCGGCCTCGGTGGGGCCCTGGGCGGCGCGCGCCACCAGGAGCGCGGTCACCGCGGCCACCTCCTCGTCGCTCGCGCGGCCCTTCTCGACACGGACCAGGCGCGGGTCAGCGGTCGGCTCGGTGCTCATGGGGGGCTGTCCTTCCTTCGGCCTGAGGCCGCTGAAGCCTACTGGGGCGGGTTGCCGTGCTTGCGGACGGGCAGGTCCGCGTGCTTGGTGCGGAGCATCGCGAACGCCTGGACGAGGACGGCCCGGGTCTCGGCCGGTTCGATGACGTCGTCGACCAGGCCGCGTTCGGCCGCGTAATACGGGTGCATCAGCTCGGCCTTGTACTCCTTCACCATCCGCAGCCGGGTCCCCTCGGGGTCCTCCGCCGCCGCGATCTGGCGACGGAAGATCACGTTGGCCGCGCCCTCGGCACCCATCACCGCGATCTCGTTGGTCGGCCAGGCGAGGGTGACGTCCGCCCCGATCGACTGCGAGTCCATCACGATGTACGCACCGCCGTACGCCTTTCGCAGGACCACGGAGATGCGCGGCACCGTGGCGTTGCAGTACGCGTACAGCAGCTTGGCGCCGTGCCGGATGATCCCGCCGTGCTCCTGGTCCACGCCGGGCAGGAAGCCGGGGACGTCCAGCAGGGTCAGGATCGGGATGTTGAACGCGTCGCACATCTGCACGAAGCGCGCCGCCTTCTCCGAGGCCGAGATGTCGAGGACACCCGCCAGCGCCTGCGGCTGGTTGGCCACCACCCCGACGACCTGGCCGTCCAGGCGGGCGAGCGCGCAGATGATGTTCTCCGCCCAGCGCTCGTGCACCTCGAGGAACTCGCCGTCGTCCACCAGCTCCTCGATCACCGCACGCATGTCGTAGGGCTGGTTCCCCTCGGCCGGGACCAGGTCGACCAGGCTCTCGCACCGCCGGTCCGCCGGGTCCTCGGTCGGGGCGGCCGGCGGGTTCTCCCGGTTGTTGGCGGGGAGGAGCGACAGCAGGAAGCGGACCTCCTCGATGCACGACTCCTCGTCGTCGTACGCGAAGTGGGCGACCCCGGAGGTCGCCGCGTGGACATCGGCGCCGCCCAGGCCGTTCTGCGAGACCTGAGCGCCCGTCACCGCCTGCACCACGTCGGGCCCGGTGATGAACATCTGCGCGGTCTCGCGGACCATGAAGACGAAGTCGGTCAGCGCCGGGGAGTACGCCGCGCCGCCCGCGCACGGGCCGAGCATCACCGAGATCTGGGGAATCACCCCGGACGCCCGCGTATTGCGCTGGAAGATCCCGCCGTACCCCGCGAGCGCGGAGACGCCCTCCTGGATGCGGGCGCCGGCGCCGTCGTTCAGCGAGACCAGCGGGGCCCCCGCGGTGATGGCCATGTCCATGATCTTGTGGATCTTCGCCGCGTGGGCCTCGCCCAGCGCCCCGCCGAAGATCCGGAAGTCGTGCGCGTAGACGAAGACCGGCCGGCCGTGGACCAGGCCCCAGCCCGTCACCACGCCGTCCGTGTACGGCCGCTTGGCCTCGAGTCCGAAGCCCGTGGCGCGGTGCCGCCGCAGCGCGCCGACCTCGTTGAACGACCCCTCGTCCAGCAGCAGCGCGATCCGCTCGCGCGCGGTGCGCTTCCCCTTGGCGTACTGCGCCGCGGTCGCGGCCTCCGAGGGCCCCCGCAGCGCCTCCTCGCGAATCGCCCGGAGCTCGGCGACGCGCCCCCTGGCATCCGTGGCGGCGGCCGTCCCGGACGGACCCGTCTCAGCGTGATCGGTCATGTATAGACCCTACGAAATGCCGTGCCCCTTGGCTCTGGTCAGATCCGTACAGTCTCCGTAGCCGTTTCATGGCCGCGCTGGACAGAACCCGCCGTACAGAGGGGTGCGGGCGAGCGCTCACAGCCGCCCGGCCGGAGCGGCACTGTCGAACTCCTACAGTGCCGCCCGCTCGGGGGTGTTTCGACCCCCCGACCTGTCAGTCCTCGGGCCGCAGACCGGCACGCAGCAGGCCGAAGGTGTAGGCGTCGTCGAGCGCCTGCCAGGAGGCCGCGATGACGTTCTCCGCGACCCCCACCGTGGACCACTCGGTGGACCCGTCGCCCGAGGTGATCAGCACCCGGGTGGTGGACTGGGTGCCGTGCCTGCCCTCCAGGATGCGGACCTTGTAGTCCACCAGCTGGATACGGGCCAGTTCCGGGAAGGTACGTTCCAGGCCGGTTCGCAGCGCGCGGTCCAGCGCGTTCACCGGGCCGTTGCCCTCTCCGGTGGCGAGGACCCGCTCGCCCTTGGCCCGGATCCGCACGGTCGCCTCGTTGTCCAGGGAGCCGTCGCCCCGCTGGTCGGTGATCGCGCGCCAGGACTCCAGCCGGAAGAAGCGCTGCGGCCGGTCGTACACCGTCTCGCGCAGCAGCAGTTCGAACGAGGCGTCGGCGGCCTCGTAGGTGAAGCCGCGCAGCTCCCGCTCCTTGACCCGCTCCACGATCCGGCCGACCAGGTCACGATCGTCGAGGTCGTAGCCGAGCTCCTTGCCCTTGAGCTCGACGGAGGCGCGGCCCGCCATATCCGAGACCAGCATCCGCATCGAGTTGCCGACCAGCTCGGGGTCGATGTGCTGGTAGAGGTCGGGGTCGACCTTGATGGCGGAGGCGTGCAGCCCGGCCTTGTGGGCGAAGGCCGAGACGCCGACGTAGGGCTGGTGGGTGGCGGGGGCGAGGTTGACGACCTCGGCGATGGCATGGGAGATGCGGGTCATCTCGGTCAGCGCGCCGGGCGGCAGAACGCGGCGGTCGTACTTCAGTTCGAGCGCGGCGACGACCGGGAAGAGGTTGGCGTTGCCGACGCGTTCGCCGTAGCCGTTGGCGGTGCACTGGACATGGGTGGCCCCGGCGTCCACGGCGGCCAGGGTGTTGGCGACCGCGCATCCGCTGTCGTCCTGGGCGTGCATGCCGATCCGCGCGCCGGTGTCCGCGACGACGGTGCGCACCACGGCCTGGACCTGAGCGGGGAGCATGCCGCCGTTGGTGTCGCACAGCACCACCACGTCGGCGCCCGCCCCGTGCGCGGCGCGGACCACGTCGAGGGCGTAGGCCGGGTTGGCGGCGTAGCCGTCGAAGAAGTGCTCGCAGTCGACGAAGACCCGGCGGCCGTGCGCGCGCAGGTGCGCGACGGTGTCCCTGACCATGGCCAGGTTCTCGGCGAGGGTGGTGCGCAGGGCCAGCTCGACGTGCCGGTCGTGGGACTTGGCGACGAGGGTGACCACCGGCGCCTCGGAGTCGAGCAGCGCCTGGACCTGGGCGTCGGCGGCCACGGCCGTGTGCGCCCTGCGGGTCGCGCCGAAGGCGACCAGGCTCGCGTGCCGGAAGGTGATCGTCTCGCGGGCCCGCTGGAAGAACTCGGTGTCGCGCGGGTTGGCGCCCGGCCAGCCGCCCTCGATGAAGCCGACGCCGAAGTCGTCCAGGTGGCGGGCGATGGCCAGCTTGTCCGCAACGGTGAGGCTGATGCCCTCGCGCTGCGCGCCGTCGCGCAGCGTGGTGTCGAAGACATGGAAGGCGTCGCTCGGGGACTGGGGGGTATCCGGGGCGTCGGTCGTCATGGCGGTGTCGGCTCCTGTCCGGGTCCATGGCAGGGATCGCGGTGGTCGGGTCGCGGGGGTCGCGGTGGTCGGGCGGGGAGAACGCGATGCGTCCGCAAAGCAAAAGACCCCTCGCGGATGCGAGAGGTCTGCGCGCGGGTCCTTGCTGCTGTCAGCGGGGACCGGCGCGCTGGGCACCAATAATCATGGTGTACGGAAGCATGCGGGCAGTGTGGCACAGGAGAACGCCTGTGCCACCCGCCGTCTCACGATCCGGACTCAGGGGATGTGGTGCATCCAGCCGTGCCGGTCCTCCACCTGGCCGGTCTGGATGCCGAGCAGCTCCTCGCGCAGCCGCATGGTGACCGCGCCCGGCCGGCCGTCGGCGACCAGCCAGGAGGCGTCACTCGACTTGACCGAGCCGACCGGGGTGATCACGGCCGCGGTGCCGCAGGCGAAGACCTCGGTGATGGCGCCGTCCGCGTTCCCCCGCTGCCAGTCGTCCGTGGAGATGCGGGCCTCCTCGGTGGGGTGGCCCAGGTCGGCGGCGATGGTCAGCAGCGAGTCCCGGGTGATGCCGGGCAGGAGCGTCCCGGTCAGCGCGGGAGTGGTGATCCTGGCGTGCTCGCCGGTGCCGTGGACGAAGTACAGGTTCATCCCGCCCATCTCCTCGACCCAGCGGCGCTCGGTGGCGTCCAGCCAGACGACCTGGTCGCAGCCGTTCCGCGTGGCCTCGGCCTGGGCGACGAACGCGGCGGCGTAGTTGCCCGCGCACTTGGCCTCGCCGGTGCCGCCGGGCGCGGCCCTGACGTACTCGCGGGAGAGCCACACGGAGACCGGCTTGATGCCGCGGGGGAAGTACGCCCCGGCGGGCGAGGCGATCACCATGAAGAGGTACTCGTTGGCCGGTCGGTTGATGCCGAGGCCGACCTCGGTGGCGAACATGAACGGCCGCAGGTAGAGCGACTGCTCGCCCTGGGTCGGGACCCACGCCACGTCCTGGGCGACGAGCAGGTCGATGGCCTCGACGAACGCCTCCACCGGAAGCTCCGGCATGGCGAGGCGGCGTGCGGAGCGCTGGAAGCGCCGGGCGTTGGCCTCCGGTCTGAAGACGGCGACCGAGCCGTCGGGCTGGCGGTACGCCTTCAGCCCCTCGAAGATCTCCTGGCCGTAGTGCAGCGCCATGGTCGCCGGATCCATCGGGATCGGCGCGTAGGGCTGGAGCCGGGCGTCGTGCCAGCCCCGCCCCTCGGTCCACCGGATGGTGACCATGTGATCGCTGAAGTGCCGGCCGAATCCGGGGTCGGCGAGCGCCGCCTCGCGCTCCTCGTCGGACAGCGGCTGGGCGGCGGGCTTGAGGTCGAAGGTGAGAGGGGTCGTGGTCGTCATGTGTGAGCGCGTCCTTCAGGTGAGTGGTCGGGCGGGCCGCCTGTCCGTCGCCCGACGCAATAGTAGGACGTCCGAGCAATGGGCTATGCGATGCCCCGCGGTCGACTTCCGTCCGGTGGCGGCCCAGAGACGATGGTGGCACCCGGAGGCAGGCTGGCAGAAGCCGCCGGGCACCGGCCCGGCGGCTTGTCGGAGCCGTCCGGGCTAGCCGGCTACTCGCGCGGCGAGCGCGTCGCCGATGGCCGCGGTGGTGCGCGGGGTGGCGGGGTCGCGCTCGGCGAGGTCGGCGGTGACGGCCTCCTCGATGCGGGTGGCCTGGGCTTCGTGGCCGAGGTGGCGCAGGAGGAGGGCGGCGGAGAGCACCGTGGCGGTCGGGTCGGCCTTGCCGGTGCCGGCGATGTCGGGCGCCGAGCCGTGCACGGGCTCGAACATCGAGGGGTGGGTGCCGGCCGGGTTGATGTTGCCCGAGGCGGCGAGGCCGATGCCGCCGGTGATGGCGGCGGCCAGGTCCGTGAGGATGTCGCCGAACAGGTTGTCCGTGACGATCACGTCGAACCGCTCGGGCTGGGTGACCAGGAAGATCGTCGCGGCGTCCACGTGCAGGTAGTCCGTGGTGACCCGCGGATACTCCCGGGCGACGCGGTCCACCGTGTTCTTCCAGAGGTGGCCGGCGTGGACCAGCACGTTGTTCTTGTGGACCAGCGTCAGCTTCCTGGCGGGACGGGCGGCGGCGCGCTCGAACGCGTCACGCACGACGCGCTCGACCCCGTAGGCCGTGTTGATGCTGACCTCGGTGGCGACCTCGGCCGGGGTGCCGGTGCGCATGGAGCCGCCGTTCCCCACATAGGGGCCCTCGGTGCCCTCCCGGACGACGACGAAGTCGATGTCGGGGGAACCGGCCAGCGGGCTGGCCGTGTTGGGGAACAGGCGGCTGGGGCGGAGGTTCACATAGTGGTCGAAGGCGAAGCGCAGCTTCAGCAGAAGGCCGCGCTCCAGGACGCCGGAGGGCACGGACGGGTCGCCGATGGCACCGAGCAGGATCGCGTCGTGGGCCGCCAGGCGCTCCAGGTCGGACTCGGTCAGCGTCTCGCCGGTGGCGTGCCAGCGGCCGGCGCCCAGATCGTAGGCGGTGGTCTCCAGCTTGACGTCCCCCGGCAGGGCCGCGGACAGGACCTTCAGTCCCTCCGCCACCACCTCGGGGCCGATGCCGTCGCCGGGAATCACTGCGAGATCGATGCTCCGTGCCATGGGGGGACCCTACGCCCCGTCCCATGCCCTGACATGGGACGTCCACGATGCGGACGGCTCAGCGGTCGCCCACGCCTCCGTTGTCCCGGCGGTCCAGCGCGCGCTGGACCGCCGGGACAACGGAGGCGTGGGCGACCGCTGAGCCGTCCGCATCGTGGACGTCCCATGTCAGGGCATGGGACGGGGCGTAGGGTCCCCCCATGGCACGGAGCATCGATCTCGCAGTGATTCCCGGCGACGGCATCGGCCCCGAGGTGGTGGCGGAGGGACTGAAGGTCCTGTCCGCGGCCCTGCCGGGGGACGTCAAGCTGGAGACCACCGCCTACGATCTGGGCGCCGGCCGCTGGCACGCCACCGGCGAGACGCTGACCGAGTCCGACCTGGAGCGCCTGGCGGCCCACGACGCGATCCTGCTCGGTGCCATCGGCGACCCGTCCGTGCCCTCCGGCGTCCTGGAGCGCGGCCTTCTGCTGAAGCTGCGCTTCGCCTTCGACCACTATGTGAACCTCCGCCCCAGCCGCCTGTTCCCCAACACGGCCAGCCCGCTGGCCGGTTCCCCCGACATCGACTTCGTCGTCGTCCGGGAGGGCACCGAGGGCCCCTATGTGGGGAACGGCGGCTCCATGCGCACCGGCACCCCGGCCGAGGTCGCCACCGAGGTCAGCATCAACACGGCCTACGGGGTCGAGCGCGTCGTGCGTGACGCGTTCGAGCGCGCCGCCGCCCGTCCCGCCAGGAAGCTGACGCTGGTCCACAAGAACAACGTGCTGGTCCACGCCGGCCACCTCTGGAAGAACACGGTGGACCGCGTCGCCCGGGAGTATCCGCGGGTCACCACGGACTACCTGCACGTGGACGCCGCGACGATCTTCCTGGTCACCCAGCCCGAGCGGTTCGACGTGATCGTCACGGACAACCTGTTCGGCGACATCCTCACGGACCTGGCCGCCGCCATCACCGGCGGCATCGGCCTCGCCGCCTCGGGCAACATCAACCCGGCCGGCACCCACCCCTCGATGTTCGAGCCCGTGCACGGCTCGGCGCCCGACATCGCCGGCACCGGCAAGGCCGACCCGACCGCCACGGTGCTCTCCGCCGCCCTCCTCCTGCGCCACCTCGGCCACGAAGCCCAGGCCACCCGCATCGAGGAGGCCGTCACCGCCGACCTCGCCGAGCGCGACCCCGCCACCCCGCGCACCACCGCGGCCATCGGCGACGCGCTCGCCGCGCGAGTAGCCGGCTAGCCCGGACGGCTCCGACAAGCCGCCGGGCCGGTGCCCGGCGGCTTCTGCCAGCCTGCCTCCGGGTGCCACCATCGTCTCTGGGCCGCCACCGGACGGAAGTCGACCGCGGGGCATCGCATAGCCCATTGCTCGGACGTCCTACTATTGCGTCGGGCGACGGACAGGCGGCCCGCCCGACCACTCACCTGAAGGACGCGCTCACACATGACGACCACGACCCCTCTCACCTTCGACCTCAAGCCCGCCGCCCAGCCGCTGTCCGACGAGGAGCGCGAGGCGGCGCTCGCCGACCCCGGATTCGGCCGGCACTTCAGCGATCACATGGTCACCATCCGGTGGACCGAGGGGCGGGGCTGGCACGACGCCCGGCTCCAGCCCTACGCGCCGATCCCGATGGATCCGGCGACCATGGCGCTGCACTACGGCCAGGAGATCTTCGAGGGGCTGAAGGCGTACCGCCAGCCCGACGGCTCGGTCGCCGTCTTCAGACCGGAGGCCAACGCCCGGCGCTTCCAGCGCTCCGCACGCCGCCTCGCCATGCCGGAGCTTCCGGTGGAGGCGTTCGTCGAGGCCATCGACCTGCTCGTCGCCCAGGACGTGGCGTGGGTCCCGACCCAGGGCGAGCAGTCGCTCTACCTGCGGCCGTTCATGTTCGCCACCGAGGTCGGCCTCGGCATCAACCGACCGGCCAACGAGTACCTCTTCATGGTGATCGCCTCGCCCGCCGGGGCGTACTTCCCCCGCGGCATCAAGCCGGTCTCCGTGTGGCTCTCCCGCGAGTACGTCAGGGCCGCGCCCGGCGGCACCGGCGAGGCCAAGTGCGCGGGCAACTACGCCGCCGCGTTCGTCGCCCAGGCCGAGGCCACGCGGAACGGCTGCGACCAGGTCGTCTGGCTGGACGCCACCGAGCGCCGCTGGGTCGAGGAGATGGGCGGGATGAACCTGTACTTCGTCCACGGCACCGGCGAGCACGCCAGGATCACCACTCCCGCGCTGACCGGGACGCTCCTGCCCGGCATCACCCGGGACTCGCTGCTGACCATCGCCGCCGACCTGGGCCACCCCACCGAGGAGGCCCGCATCTCCACGGACGACTGGCAGCGGGGGAACGCGGACGGCGCCATCACCGAGGTCTTCGCCTGCGGCACCGCGGCCGTGATCACCCCGGTCGGCTCGGTCAAGTCGAGTGACGCCTCCTGGCTGGTCGCCGACGGCCGGCCGGGCGCGGTCACCATGCGGCTGCGCGAGGAGCTGCTCGGCATCCAGACCGGCCAGGTGGAGGACCGGCACGGCTGGATGCACCACATCCCCTGAGTCCGGATCGTGAGACGGCGGGTGGCACAGGCGTTCTCCTGTGCCACACTGCCCGCATGCTTCCGTACACCATGATTATTGGTGCCCAGCGCGCCGGTCCCCGCTGACAGCAGCAAGGACCCGCGCGCAGACCTCTCGCATCCGCGAGGGGTCTTTTGCTTTGCGGACGCATCGCGTTCTCCCCGCCCGACCACCGCGACCCCCGCGACCCGACCACCGCGATCCCTGCCATGGACCCGGACAGGAGCCGACACCGCCATGACGACCGACGCCCCGGATACCCCCCAGTCCCCGAGCGACGCCTTCCATGTCTTCGACACCACGCTGCGCGACGGCGCGCAGCGCGAGGGCATCAGCCTCACCGTTGCGGACAAGCTGGCCATCGCCCGCCACCTGGACGACTTCGGCGTCGGCTTCATCGAGGGCGGCTGGCCGGGCGCCAACCCGCGCGACACCGAGTTCTTCCAGCGGGCCCGCGAGACGATCACCTTCCGGCACGCGAGCCTGGTCGCCTTCGGCGCGACCCGCAGGGCGCACACGGCCGTGGCCGCCGACGCCCAGGTCCAGGCGCTGCTCGACTCCGAGGCGCCGGTGGTCACCCTCGTCGCCAAGTCCCACGACCGGCACGTCGAGCTGGCCCTGCGCACCACCCTCGCCGAGAACCTGGCCATGGTCAGGGACACCGTCGCGCACCTGCGCGCGCACGGCCGCCGGGTCTTCGTCGACTGCGAGCACTTCTTCGACGGCTACGCCGCCAACCCGGCCTACGCCCTCGACGTGGTCCGCGCCGCGCACGGGGCGGGCGCCGACGTGGTGGTGCTGTGCGACACCAACGGCGGCATGCTCCCCGCTCAGGTCCAGGCCGTGGTGCGCACCGTCGTCGCGGACACCGGCGCGCGGATCGGCATGCACGCCCAGGACGACAGCGGATGCGCGGTCGCCAACACCCTGGCCGCCGTGGACGCCGGGGCCACCCATGTCCAGTGCACCGCCAACGGCTACGGCGAACGCGTCGGCAACGCCAACCTCTTCCCGGTCGTCGCCGCGCTCGAACTGAAGTACGACCGCCGCGTTCTGCCGCCCGGCGCGCTGACCGAGATGACCCGCATCTCCCATGCCATCGCCGAGGTCGTCAACCTCGCCCCCGCCACCCACCAGCCCTACGTCGGCGTCTCGGCCTTCGCCCACAAGGCCGGGCTGCACGCCTCCGCCATCAAGGTCGACCCCGACCTCTACCAGCACATCGACCCCGAGCTGGTCGGCAACTCGATGCGGATGCTGGTCTCGGATATGGCGGGCCGCGCCTCCGTCGAGCTCAAGGGCAAGGAGCTCGGCTACGACCTCGACGATCGTGACCTGGTCGGCCGGATCGTGGAGCGGGTCAAGGAGCGGGAGCTGCGCGGCTTCACCTACGAGGCCGCCGACGCCTCGTTCGAACTGCTGCTGCGCGAGACGGTGTACGACCGGCCGCAGCGCTTCTTCCGGCTGGAGTCCTGGCGCGCGATCACCGACCAGCGGGGCGACGGCTCCCTGGACAACGAGGCGACCGTGCGGATCCGGGCCAAGGGCGAGCGGGTCCTCGCCACCGGAGAGGGCAACGGCCCGGTGAACGCGCTGGACCGCGCGCTGCGAACCGGCCTGGAACGTACCTTCCCGGAACTGGCCCGTATCCAGCTGGTGGACTACAAGGTCCGCATCCTGGAGGGCAGGCACGGCACCCAGTCCACCACCCGGGTGCTGATCACCTCGGGCGACGGGTCCACCGAGTGGTCCACGGTGGGGGTCGCGGAGAACGTCATCGCGGCCTCCTGGCAGGCGCTCGACGACGCCTACACCTTCGGCCTGCTGCGTGCCGGTCTGCGGCCCGAGGACTGACAGGTCGGGGGGTCGAAACACCCCCGAGCGGGCGGCACTGTAGGAGTTCGACAGTGCCGCTCCGGCCGGGCGGCTGTGAGCGCTCGCCCGCACCCCTCTGTACGGCGGGTTCTGTCCAGCGCGGCCATGAAACGGCTACGGAGACTGTACGGATCTGACCAGAGCCAAGGGGCACGGCATTTCGTAGGGTCTATACATGACCGATCACGCTGAGACGGGTCCGTCCGGGACGGCCGCCGCCACGGATGCCAGGGGGCGCGTCGCCGAGCTCCGGGCGATTCGCGAGGAGGCGCTGCGGGGGCCCTCGGAGGCCGCGACCGCGGCGCAGTACGCCAAGGGGAAGCGCACCGCGCGCGAGCGGATCGCGCTGCTGCTGGACGAGGGGTCGTTCAACGAGGTCGGCGCGCTGCGGCGGCACCGCGCCACGGGCTTCGGACTCGAGGCCAAGCGGCCGTACACGGACGGCGTGGTGACGGGCTGGGGCCTGGTCCACGGCCGGCCGGTCTTCGTCTACGCGCACGACTTCCGGATCTTCGGCGGGGCGCTGGGCGAGGCCCACGCGGCGAAGATCCACAAGATCATGGACATGGCCATCACCGCGGGGGCCCCGCTGGTCTCGCTGAACGACGGCGCCGGCGCCCGCATCCAGGAGGGCGTCTCCGCGCTCGCGGGGTACGGCGGGATCTTCCAGCGCAATACGCGGGCGTCCGGGGTGATTCCCCAGATCTCGGTGATGCTCGGCCCGTGCGCGGGCGGCGCGGCGTACTCCCCGGCGCTGACCGACTTCGTCTTCATGGTCCGCGAGACCGCGCAGATGTTCATCACCGGGCCCGACGTGGTGCAGGCGGTGACGGGCGCTCAGGTCTCGCAGAACGGCCTGGGCGGCGCCGATGTCCACGCGGCGACCTCCGGGGTCGCCCACTTCGCGTACGACGACGAGGAGTCGTGCATCGAGGAGGTCCGCTTCCTGCTGTCGCTCCTCCCCGCCAACAACCGGGAGAACCCGCCGGCCGCCCCGACCGAGGACCCGGCGGACCGGCGGTGCGAGAGCCTGGTCGACCTGGTCCCGGCCGAGGGGAACCAGCCCTACGACATGCGTGCGGTGATCGAGGAGCTGGTGGACGACGGCGAGTTCCTCGAGGTGCACGAGCGCTGGGCGGAGAACATCATCTGCGCGCTCGCCCGCCTGGACGGCCAGGTCGTCGGGGTGGTGGCCAACCAGCCGCAGGCGCTGGCGGGTGTCCTCGACATCTCGGCCTCGGAGAAGGCGGCGCGCTTCGTGCAGATGTGCGACGCGTTCAACATCCCGATCCTGACCCTGCTGGACGTCCCCGGCTTCCTGCCCGGCGTGGACCAGGAGCACGGCGGGATCATCCGGCACGGCGCCAAGCTGCTGTACGCGTACTGCAACGCCACGGTGCCGCGCATCTCCGTGGTCCTGCGAAAGGCGTACGGCGGTGCGTACATCGTGATGGACTCGCAGTCGATCGGGGCGGACGTCACCCTCGCCTGGCCGACCAACGAGATCGCGGTGATGGGTGCCGAGGGCGCGGCCAACGTGATCTTCCGTCGCCAGATCGCGGCGGCGGAGGACCCCGAGGGGACCCGGCTGCGGATGGTGAAGGAGTACAAGGCCGAGCTGATGCACCCGTATTACGCGGCCGAACGCGGCCTGGTCGACGACGTCATCGAACCGGCCGAGACCCGGGCCGTCCTCGTCCAGGCGTTCGCGATGCTCCGCACCAAGCACGCGGACCTGCCCGTCCGCAAGCACGGCAACCCGCCCCAGTAGGCTTCAGCGGCCTCAGGCCGAAGGAAGGACAGCCCCCCATGAGCACCGAGCCGACCGCTGACCCGCGCCTGGTCCGTGTCGAGAAGGGCCGCGCGAGCGACGAGGAGGTGGCCGCGGTGACCGCGCTCCTGGTGGCGCGCGCCGCCCAGGGCCCCACCGAGGCCGCCCCCACCCGTCAGTCGCGGGCACCCTGGCGCCGCCTGGAGCGCGCCCGTTCCTACCGCGCCCCGCACAGCTGGCAGGGCTGAGCCCGTACCGTCCGCGGAGACGAGAAAGCCCCCGGCCTCGGTGAGGCCGGGGGCTCGCGCATGACGCGCGGCGGGCGTCAGGCCGCCTGCTCGTCCCACTCGTCGAGGACGGTGCGGCGCGGGTTCGCGGTGTGGGCGGGCAGTTCCTGGACGGCGGTGGCCTGGGGCCGGGGCGCCTGCGTGAGATCAGCGGCATGGGCCAGGTGTGCCAGAGTGGTACGCCGGGGGTTTGCGATGGAGCGCGTGGTCAGAGTGCTCTTCACAGGTTTTCTGCCTTGGTCTCTTGTCATTCCGAGGGACGATGTACAGCAGAGATTAGGGGCCGCGTACCCACTCCCCGGTCGCAATCAGCCACCACATGGTGTGAGTTTCCTCACGGAGAGTGCGGCAAAGCGCGCATAAGGGGCCATGCCTCCTAACGGGCGAAGTTCGCATAGCCGGACAAAGATCCCCGTTTCGAGTGGTGGGACGGGTGATGAGTGTGCGGATTCCGTGGCGATGTCAGGGGTAAAGGTCCGGTTCCTCCGCACATGCTGCGTACCCGACGTGATCATGCGTCTGCACAGCGTCATACATGTCACGGGACGACTCCTGGCCCTTGTTGGAGATCGGCCTCTGTGCTGGAATTCCACGGACCGCCGCGGGTCGGCAGAGCGAGTGGGGGGCGCACACCAGCGCCACACACAGGCCGATCACGAGGCGTCAGTTGTCCAAACGACCGTAACGGGGCTTGTGTGCCCCCGGCTCAAGACCGCCACGCCGCTTCAGCGGCGGGCGCTGAGGTCCAGAGGTTGCGACGCTAGTGCAGGGACGTTTCAAGAGGGAAGGCAGCGCGGCGGGGGACAAGGAGCCGGGCGGCGCGAGTGACCGCGGCTCCTCTACGGGTCCTGCCCTGGGCGGTGCCCCGGCGCGGCCCGCCCCCGGCGGCGACACGATGCCACGCGACCGCGCGCCCGAAGGCGCGGAGGGCGCGCCCCAGCCCAAGCGGCGCCCGAGCCAGGCCGGTTCCCGGCTCGCCCTGCGGAACTGGCGCATCAGCACCAGACTGGTCTCCCTGATCGCCCTCCCCGTTCTCGCCGCCACCGTCCTCGGTGGCCTGCGTATTCAGGGGTCGATGGGCGACATCGAGCAGCTGGACGACATGCAGCTGCTCACCGACCTGACGCAGCAGGCGACGCTGCTGGCCTCCGCCCTCCAGGAGGAGCGCGACCGCTCGGCCGGCCCGCTGGTCAGCGGTCGCAACCCGAAGAGCGACGAGGTCGCGGCCCCGCGCGAGCGCACGGACGAGGCCATCCAGGCGTTCAGCGACGCGACCCTGAGGATCGACAACACCGACGACGCCATGAAGGGCGTCCAGGCGACGGTCAACGACATCGGCTCCCGGGTCAACGAGATCAGCCAGATCCGGAACCAGGCCTACGCCGACCCCGCCTATGTCTCGCAGACCGTCAGCCAGTACAACGAGCTGATCGAGGCCCTGCTCGGCCTCTCGCAGGACATGGCCCAGGCCACGAGCAACAGCGAGATGATCCGCTCCACCCGCGCCCTGGCCACGTTCTCCTCGGCCAAGGAGCACGCCTCCATCCAGCGCGCCGTCATCACCGCGGGCCTCGCGCGCGACGAGCGCGAGGGGGATGAGGCCGCCCTCTCGCACAGCGACTGGCGGTTCGGCCGCACCCACCAGCAGAGCGAGGAGTCCACGCTCGACAGCTTCCCGCTGGTGTACGGCGACGAGGAGGCCGCCCGCGAGCTGCTGGAGCCACTGGAGAGCGGCATGGTCAACATCGTGTCGGCCAACCAGTACGCCCTCCAGGTCTTCGCCGCTGAGGAGGGCATCCAGAGCCAGGACCGCTCCTACCGCGACTGGTACGACCAGGACCGCGCCAAGATCGACGCGATGGACAACATCGAGCGGACCCTGCTCGACGAGATGGAGTCGCAGGCCCGGGAGCTGCGCGACGAGGCCCAGCGCGACGCCATCCTCAACGGCGCCCTGATCGTCCTCGTCCTCGGCATCTCCCGCGTCGGCGCGTTCGTCGTGGCCCGGTCCATGGTCCGCTCCCTGCGGCGGCTCCAGGACACCGCGCAGGAGGTGGCCCGCACGCGGCTGCCCGAGGTCGTCAAGCACATGTCCGAGGCCGAGCCCGAGGACGTCAACACCGCCGTCGAGTCCGTGGGCGTCTACACCAGGGACGAGATCGGCAAGGTGGCCGAGGCGTTCGACGACGTGCACCGGGAGGCCGTCCGCCTGGCGGGCGAGCAGGCCCTCCTGCGGGGCAACGTCAACGCCATGTTCACCAACCTCTCCCGCCGCAGCCAGGGCCTGATCCAGCGGCAGCTCTCGCTCATCTCCGAACTGGAGTCGCGCGAGGCCGACCCGGACCAGCTCTCCTCGCTGTTCAAGCTGGACCACCTCGCCACCCGCATGCGCCGCAACGGCGAGAACCTGCTGGTCCTCGCGGGCGAGGAGCCGGGCCGCCGCTGGACGCGGCCCGTGCCGCTGGTCGACGTGCTGCGCGCCGCGGCCTCCGAGGTGGAGCAGTACGAACGCATCGAGCTGAGCGCCGTCCCCAAGACGGACGTCGCCGGCCGCGTGGTCAACGACCTCGTGCACCTGCTCGCCGAGCTGCTGGAGAACGCCACCTCCTTCTCCTCGCCGCAGACCAAGGTGAAGGTCACCGGCCACGCGCTGCCCGACGGCCGCGTCCTGGTGGAGATCCACGACACCGGCATCGGCCTGTCGCCCGAGGACCTGGCCGAGATCAACGACCGGCTCGCCAACCCGCCCACGGTGGACGTCTCCGTCTCCCGCCGCATGGGCCTGTTCGTGGTCGGCCGCCTGTCGCTGCGCCACAACATCCGCATACAGCTGCGGCCCTCCGACTCCGGCGGCACCACCGCCCTGGTCATGCTGCCCGCCGACGTGGCCCAGGGCCCCGGGCGCTCCCGCCCGCCCGGCGGCCCGGCGACCGCGACCCTGCAACGCGACACCCCGCCGCTGCGCCGTCCGCCCGGCGAGGTGGCGCGGGGCTCGGACAGCGACACCGCCCAACTGCCCGGCTGGAACCACGGCCTGGACCGCGGCGCCGACCAGCCCCGCGGTCAGGTACGCGGCAGCCACGCCCGCCCCGCGCTGCCGTCCCGCCCCGGCGATCCGGGCGCGCCCACGCCCCAGGGCCAGCCTCCCCGCGCCGGCCGGCCGGGGCCGGGAGGC
>NZ_LAVK01000012.1 GCF_001083795.1 Streptomyces sp. SBT349 | reverse complement strand
GGTCCGGGTCGGGGGCGGACGGGAGGTGACGCGGCGGGAAGAGCATGGTGCCGGGGAGAAGCACGCGCACGGCGTTCAGGCCGTGGCGGGGCGGCAGGTCGATGACGGCCGGCTCGGCTCCGTATCGCCGGTGGCAGGCGGCGACGAGTTCCTCCAGCGTCCGGGCGCCCGTGTGGAGCGTGCCGGGCTCGGTGGTCCGGGCGGCGATGAACTCCGCCTGCCGCCGGGAGCCGTGGTACGCCCCCATCCCCCGGTCTCGGACGCACGTTTGCAGCCGGCGTCCGGAGCTGCGGTTGCGCAGCGCCACGCGGACGGCGACCGCTTCGCCGAAGGCGTGCCGCCAGGCGCTGGCCGTGTCGGGGCGTGCGGCGGCGCCGAAGGTGGCGCCGGTCCCGTCCGCGCGGGCGAGCCAGGCGACCACGATCTCCACCCGGCTGCCCGGTACGCGCACCGCCCGGGTCTGAAGCCCCTGGCGTTCGAGGACGTCCGCCGTGGCGGGTCCCAGTACCTGGGAGGCGAGAGGCGTGAGGTCTTCGAAGCGGATCCGGCCGGTGCGCCAGCCGGTGCGCAGGGTGTCGCGTTCGAGGATCTCCCGAAGGGCGGCGGCGGTCGCCGCTTCCCGGGTGGACCCGGCCGCGGTGCCGTTGGAGGTCTGGACGCAGTAGGTTGCCGGGCGTCCCGGCGGGTCCCAGCCCATCAGGACGCACTCGGCAGGCACCGCCACCCGCGAACCGCTGACTATGCCGCGGGCGGTGGTCCACGCGGCTGGCTCCGGTACCGGGCCGTCGTGCTCGGGACACATCCAAGCTAGGTCCCACGCGGCGGGCGCGGCGGGCGCGGCCGGGAGAAGGGGGAGCGCGTTCTTCGCGTCGAGCAGGCTGCGGCGTTCGGCGTGCTCCCCTGCGGCGCGCAGCCGGGCCTGCTCGGCGGAGAAGTCCGCCGCGCCGCCACTGACGCCGTCGGCGTCGGAAGGTGTCCAGGCCAGAGTGAGCAGACCGCCGAGGACGGGCACGGAGCGGGTGGAAGGTGACCTGCTGTCGAGGGTGTTCATGACCTCGCCTGAGGTGTGGGGCCGGAAGCGGGCGGGGTGGGGCGGAGGGCCGAGACCCGGGCGCCGGTGTCGTCGTCGGGCGCGTGCCCGACGACGACACCGGCCTCATCGCCGCCGATGACTGGGCTGGCAGCAGCGGCTCAGGTGAGCTCCGGCCGAGCTCAGTAGGCCATGTCGATGAGGACGTCGAACTCCTCGACGTCCTCGCCGGCCTCGCCGAGGTCCCAGGTGATCTCTTCCTCGATGTGCTCCATGACAGCTCCTCGCTGCTGGTGGGTGAATCGGACGAAGATCACTGTGCCGACCCCTCGCACCGGGGAGTCCCCGCGCCCGCACGGCGCCGTCACCGCGGCGTCATCACGCCCGGATCGGTCGCCTTGCGCGCAATGACGGCCCGATGACGCGCAGATGCGACCGCGCGACAGGCTCTGCAACCAGCACCTCGCGGCACCGGCAGGAGGTTTTCGAGGCAATGACGGCATCACCACCCGCACCAGCCCCCGAGAGTAGAGCTGGCCCACCGGGCGCAGCGCCGGGTCTCGGCCGCAACTTCTGGCTGCTGTGGTCCGGTTGGTCCGTCTCAAGTCTCGGCAACGGGATCACGCTGGCCGCCCTGCCCCTGCTGGCTGCTTCCCTGACCGACAGTCCGCTGCGGATCGCGCTGGTCAGCGCCGCGTCAACGCTCCCCTGGACACTGCTGGCGCTCATCGGCGGCGCCCTGGCCGACCGCTGGGACCGTCGGGCCGCGCTGTGGATCTGCGATGCCGTGCGGTTCGGGCTGCTGGCCCTGCTGGCCGTACTGGTGATGTGTGACGCAATCACCATCCCGCTGCTGATGGTCACCGGCTTCCTGATCACCAGCGTGGACACCGTCTTCGACAGCGCCCGGCAGTCGATCATGCCGATGCTCCTCTCCCGGGACCCCGAGCGGCTGCGGACCGCCAACAGCCGCCTCACCAGCGCCAACATCGTCGCGCTGCGGTTCCTGGGCCCGCCGCTCGGCGGCCTGCTGCACTCGATACGCGCCGCCGTGCCCTTTATCGTCGACGCGGCCTCGTTCCTCGTCAGCTCGGTGCTGCTGCGCCGGCTGCGGGGGGAATTCACCGCACACCGGCCCGAGGGCCGCAGGTCGATGCGCCGGGAGATCGCCGAGGGGGTGCGCTGGCTGGCAGGGCACCGGACGCTGCTCACCGTGACCCTGCTGACCGGCGCCCGCAACCTGATCGCGCTCGCGCAGACCGCCATCCTGGTGCTCTTCGCCAAGGAAATCCTCGGCGTCACCGGCGCCGGGTTCGGACTGCTGCTCGCCTGCGGCGCGGCCGGAAGCCTGCTGGCGACCCTGACCGCGACGTCCCTCAGCCGCCGGCTGGGCACCGCGGGAGCCATCCACCTGTCCATGGCACTCGCCACCGCCAGCGGGCTGATCGTCGGGCTGACCGGCATCACCGCGGTGGTGGGCGTGGCGCTGGCCGTGAGCGGGTTCTCGGTCGTGATGTGGAACATCACCACCGTCTCGCTGCGGCAGACGCTGGTGCCGGACGGCCTCGCCGGAAGGGTCAACGGCGCGCACCGGCTGGTCACGTTCGGCGTGATGCCGCTCGGGGCGCTGGGCGGCGGTGTTTTCACGGACCTGCTCGGCCTGCGCGCTCCCTTCCTCTACGGCGGGCTGCTCATGCTCCTCCTCACCCTGCTGGCCCTCCCGCTGCTGGGCCAAGCGACCGTGCGGGCCGCTGAAGCCACGGCCGCCGCTGAGCCGGAGGCACCGGAAATCAAGAACGCTCGATGAACTGGAGAAGTACTCATGACAGTTGACTCCCACGGGACTACCGCCGCCTCCGCGGAGGCCACCGTTCCCGAGCCTGTCAGGACGGGACGGAGCATCCGCGCGCCCCGGCAGGAGGTGTGGGACGCCTGGTTCATCGAGGAACGACTGCGGGCTTGGCTGCCCTGCGACGAGACCAGGATGTCCGACCAGCCCGGGAGCACGTTCCGCTGGGAGTTCCGCAGCGGATTCCATACCCCCCACATCCACCACGGCACGGTGCGCGAGGTGAACCCGGGCGTGGCCGCCACGCTGGACTGGCACGTGGTCAGCAGCGACGCCCCCACTCGCTTCACGCTGCGGGTCACACAGCAGGCCCCGGATCGCACGCTGCTGGAGCTGACCCACTCCGGGTTCGCCACCACGCCCTACGCCCACGCCGAGCGAGACGGCTTCGACCACCACTGGCCGCACCTGCTCGACGCGGTCCAGGCCCATCTGGAGGGAACACCGCTGGAGATCGACCGGCGGGTGTCGCTCGGCATCTGTCCGCTCGGCGCGCTGCCGGACTCCGGCCTGTGGATCAAGGACATCGTCATCGGGTCCGCCGCCGAGGAACTCGGCATGGCCGCCGGGGACCGGGTGCTGTCCATCGACAACCACGTGATGCGCACCATGGAGGACTTCCACTCCTGGCTCGACGCCGCTGAGCCGCACCGGCACGCCGGCTTCGTGATGGCCGACGGCCGGAAACTGGAGATGATGCTCAGGCCGCTGCCGTCCCGGACGTCATGAGCCGCCGGTGGGGGCCCCCGCTCCCGGAACGCCACGCGCACTGCGCCGGGCTGCCCGACCCCTTCGCCCGGCCGCAGCTCGACCACCATGCGCCGTCGTTCGCGCTCACCCCGCAGGGCCCGGTGGTCAGCAGCGACGCCTGGTCACAGCGGCGCCTGGCCATACTGCGCGGTCACACATGGCAGCCGGTCACGGCCGACGGCTGGCACCGCGAACCGCGGTGGGCGGGCGGACAGCTGTTCACCCTGGCCCACGGCCGCAGTGAACAGTCCGCCACCGGCCTGGCCGGCGCTCTCCCCCCCGGCCCACCCACCAGCGACTGGCTTCAGCCGGTGACCGAGGGCCTCCGGCTCGGCGAGGTCCACTGCTGGGACGGCAGCCGCCCGCTGCGGCCAAAGCGACCGGCCACTGCCATGGCCCTCGATCCCCGCGGCGAACCGGTCCACGCCCAGTGGCAGGAGACAGGGCCAGGCATCCTCCACTGGGGCCAGGTGCGGATCGCCCTCCCTCCGGGCGCCCGCGTCCAGGACCTGGCCGTCTCCGACGACAGTCGGCTCTGCGTCATCTCCCTGCGCAGCGGACAGCACCTTCGCACCCTATGCCTCACCCGCCAGGGGAAAACGGTTGGCCCACCGACGAGCCTGCCGGTGACCGGCCACGCGGTATGGGTCTCCCCCAGCACGGTGGCCCTGCTGGTCAGCACATGGCCGTCCGTCCACCCGACGCTGTGGAACCCGCACACCGGAAGCATCCAGACGCTCAACCGGGACCGCGTCGGGGTCGCCGAGACCCTCGGCGCAGCCGACGACGGGCAACTCGCCTTCAGCTGGACCACCCCCGACACGCCCCGACACCTGCGCCGGGCCGCCACCGACGCCCCGGACCCGCCCCCGGAACGCCGAGCCAAAGCCAGCACGACCCGGCAGGAGACGATCCAGGGCCACCAGGGACCGTTGCCCTGCCTGGTCCAGGACCCGCCGGCCGAGCCCCGCGGCACTGTGGTGCTCTTCCACGGCGGCCCCAACGGGGCGCACTACGCCACCTGGTCCGCGCTGGGCGAGTCCCTGACCGCCGCCGGATGGCGAGTCGTGCGCCCCAACCTGCAAGGCAGCCGGATCCTCGACACCACGCTCGCCCCGGGACCCCCCAGCCGATACGGCGCCGAAGACGTCGACGACGCCTGCCTGGTCACCATCCGGCTCGGCCGCGGCACGCTCGTCGTCGCCGGGCACAGCTACGGCGGCTACATCGCCTCCCGCGTCGCGCAACGCCTGCCCGTAGTCCGCGGCGCCGTCCTCATCAGCGGCTTCCTGCGCATCACCGACCTCAAGGAGAGCCCGGAGAAACAGGTCGGGGACTTTCTCCACTCCCCCCGCGTGGACCCCACGCTCGACCCCCCACACATGCCGCGCACCCCCCACTTCGTCATCCACGGCGACCGCGACACCCGCATCCCCGTAGCGGCGATGCGCCGCCGCTCCGAACACCTGCCAGCAGGGTCCGAATACGTCGAACTCCCCGGCGAACCCCACGGCCTGACCAGCGACACCGCCGCGCGAGCGGCCATCCCCCGCCTCTTCACATGGCTCGACAAGCGGTGAGGACCAGGAAATGGGAACGTGTATAGGCGTGCGACCGCACGCCCATACACCAGACGAAGCTGTGCGTGCTCTCAGGCAAAACTGACGATGGACCCGTGCAGCCGACTCAACCGGTCCCCAGGCGCGATACCGAGTTCGTCCCTGAGAGTCCGGTAGACCTGCTGGTACACAGCCAGCGCCTCCGCGGTACGCCCCAGCCGCCACAGCGCCGTGATGTACGACTCCTGCACACGCTCGTCCAGGGGATCCTCATGTGCCAGCGGCAGCAACTCCTCCAGCGCCTCGCCGACCAGCCCAAGATCGAGCTGACGCTCGGCGAGCAGCAACCGGGCCTCCTTGTGCATGGCCTCCAGCCGCTGGGCCTGCCCCTCAAGCTGACCGACGGCTATCCCCCCCAGAGCCGGGCCCCTCCAGTACGACAACCCACGCCGCAGGTGCGCGACGGCCTTCGCATGCTCACCCGCCACCTGCGCCGCGCGTGCAGCGGCCAGTTCCTTCTCGAAGCAGAACATGTCCACCGCCCCCTCCGGCACCTGCAAGCGGTACCCCGGGCTCTGCGAGACCAGCGCACCGTCCGGCAGCCCGGCACGTTCCAGTCGGCGACGCAGCGAGCCAGCACAGTTCTGCACCTGCTTGACCGCGGTGGTGGGCGGCTCCTCGTCCCACACGAAATCCACCAGCCGCAGCAGGGGCACCAGCCGACCGTGGAACACCAGTAACGTGCCCAGAATGCGCTGCTCTCGCACGCCTTCCAGGACGAACTCCCCCGCAGGGTTGGCGACACGGATGGGTCCCAGAATGCCAAATTGCACTATCAACAGATCAATATCCTCACTGCGTTCATCATGACCACCGCCCACCGCGGCAAGCGCGGGCCAGTCGCCGGGCCCCCGGAGCAGCGAGCACCGACCACGTCGCGGACCTCCGACACATCCGGAAGACGGCCCGCGATCAGCCCTGCACCCGGGCTCGTCACGGCGCCGCCCGCCCCGGTGGGTGCCTCACCGCTCTCGGCATCGCTGCCGGGCAGCACACCGTCCGGGCGGCAGCGGGGACCCCCCAACAACACCTTCCTGTCCGGATCGGTGAACAGCACCGTGGCGACCATCCAGAGGAGGCGGCGGCGCGAGAGGCCGCGTACTCCGCCGGCCGCATCAGGCGGAAGGCGTCCCGGCCCCCGGGGTTCATCGCTGCCGGAGTCGTCATCGCCGCTCCTCCACGCAGAACCGCAGTACGGCCAGGGACTTGTCGTCGGCAGGCTTGTAGCGGGGCCACCGTTTGCCGTCCGGGTCGCCGGACTCGGCCGCCCGGATCATCTGAACGACGCGCGCCGGGCCGCGATCACGGCACAGCTCGGCGAACTCGGCCCAGGACTCGATCAGCCGGTACTCGTCGACAACGGCGCTCACCCCGTCGGTCATCGCCAGGACCTCCGCCAGGTCGCTGACCGGCCAAGACCGCGTGACGGCATGGCGCGCTGCCTCCGGAACGGCCTCGGCTATCCAGTAGGCGCCCTCGACCTCACGGTTGACGTGCCGCATCTGGTGATCCCGGAGCTGCCGGAGCAGTTCCCGGTGCTCGGCGGCCTGGAAGCCGCCGCCGTTCCGCAGCCGGTCCCGGTAGCGCGCATGGGCAGCGTGGGCGCCGACCAGTCCGGCCAGGCGGTCGTCCCGTACCTCCTCGACGGTGCCACTGGTCCTGATCGCGATGACCGGGCTGTCGCCGAGGGTCAGCGCGTCGACCTGGTGGTCGTGGAGGCGCACGATCGAGACGGTGGCGGCCGGGGAGGCGCCCGGCCTGAGGCCGGAGAGGTCGGCCACCGAGGCGATGGCGTCCTCCAGCATGGACCGCAGGCCGGCGCCGGGGGTGGCGCTGAGCGCCACCGCGAGGCGTCTGCCGAGGGTCTGGGCGTACCAGCCGCCCCGTGGATCCTGGCCGTCATGAACGGTCGAGACGCCATCCAAGACGATCACCGCTCGCGGAGTTCGGAAGATTCGGTCCTCGGACGGGCTCGCCCCGCCGGACAGTTCACCAGTCGTCAAGGACAGAACTGCGCTGGTCATGTAGGTGTCTCTCCGGAGTATCACGATGGTCACGTAGCGAGCGTCAGGGCCCGTTGCAGTCGGGCACGGCTGAGCCGGGCCGCGACCAGGGCATGGTCGGATACGTCACCTACCTCGTCACTGTCGTCGACATCCAGACTGATCAGGCACCGGGCGACATCCGGGGTAGCGAACATACGGTCGATGCGTTGCAGCGATCCCTGGTCGGTCCGTCGCAGGCTGGCAGTGGGCTTCAGCGCCTCCGGCAGATCCAGTTTGTTCGACGCGTACCAGCCGAGTTCCTCGTAGGCAACGTGGCCGCCGGGCTTGACGCCTGCCAGGATCCGATCCACTTCGGTGGAGGACACGCGTTCGCTGCCGCGCCAGATGGTGCGCTGCTCGTAGAGGATCGGATCCTGCACGAGCTTCCAGTCGGGCAGCGCAACGGGCTCGGGTCGGTGCGGATAGTCGTTGGTATCTCCTCCGATGAGCGCACTGCGGCCCTGGGCGGCGAGAAACAGCAGCCGACGCGCCTCCCCGAAGCGGGTGTCCGGGTCGTAGCTGCACAGATGCAGCGAGGCCAGCGACAAGGGTTTCGATGTGCCCTTGAGCTTGATGACCGGGTTGCAGATGGGGTGCCAGCCGTTGGTGACGTGCTCGTACTCATGCTGGATCTCGAAGGTGTTCGGGCAGACCAAGACGCCGGTCGGGTTGGGCGACTCCGGCGTGGCCGGCGCGAGGGACGGAAAGAGCCCGAGCGCGTTCGCTTCCATCCACAGTGGGCCGCGGCCGTCGTCTGCGGCACCAGTGAGCTCCTGGCGCAGCACGAGATTTGCTCCGTACCGGGCCATGATCTCGACTCGGGCCATGCCGGCTCGCGCATTACCCGGATCGCGTCGGTCGCGTTCGTTGTGCTCCACGTTCCAGCACAGCACCACAATCTCGTCATCCACAGCATGCATGGAGCCTGTCCTCACAACCAGGGGATGGCACGGGGCGGCACAGGAGCGTCCGAGTCACGTCTTGTGCACGGCGCTGCTGCGCGGATCGGGACGGTTCGCAAGTCGGCGACGGCGCGGCTGGCCGGCGGGTGCCGTGTGCGCGGCCCGCGCGGAATACCGCCGCCGCGGGGGTGTGCAGCAGGACGGGGGGGTTACCGGGCGCGGCGGCCATCGGGTCTGACGGTGATGGGTAGGTGGGACCAGCCGCGGAGGATGTTGTTGAGCGCGCGTTGTGGCTGACCTTGGGGTTCCAGGCGCGTGCAGCGGGCGGCCAGTGCGTCGATGACGGCGGCGGCCTGGAGTTCGGCCAGGTGGTTCCCCGCGCAGGTGTGGGCTCCCTCGCCGAGAGCGAGGTGCTGGTGGGCGTCCGGACGCCGGATGGTGAAGGCGTCCGGGTCCTTCCACCTGCGGGTGTCGCGTCCGGTGGAGCCATACAACAGCCAGACCTGCTGGCCGGCCTCGATGGTGGTGCCGCCTATGACGGTGTTGCGCGTGACGCGGCGGCCGAAGCCCTGGATCGGGGCGTCCAGTCTGAGGGTCTCGTGGAAGACGTTCTCCGGGGTGACGCGGCGCTCGCGGCGGTAGGCGCGGAGCATCGTGAACTGGTCGGGGTGGGTGGCCAGCAGATATATCGCGCTGGTGATGGCAAGTTGGGTGGTGTCCATGCTGGCCGCGGTGTAGGCGGACATCAGCGGGACGGCTTCGTTCTCCCCGATCTCGCCGGCGTCGACGGCGTCGAAGACGTCGTGCATCCAGGAGCCTGGCCGCACCGTGTCTCGTGTGACCTGCTGGGTGAGGAATTCGATCATGGCGGCTGCGGCCGGTGCGGCGTCCAGGTACCGCTGGTTGGACGGGCCGAACATGTCGAAGGTGGGCGCGGCACCGGCGAGCACCTGCTCGCGGGTGTCTTCGGGCAGGCCCATCAGGTGCATGACGTTGTCGGCGACGAACCGTTCGGCCAGGTCGGTCGCGGCGTCGAACGTGCCGTGCTCGACGAGTTCGGCCACCAGGCGGTCGGCGCGCAGGCGTATCTGGTCGGTGAGCCGGCGGATCGCGGGACGTCCGAGCTGTTTTCCCAGGATCCTGCGGAGCCGGAGATGGTCCTGGCCGTCGGAGGCGAGGACGGTTCCGCCGAGGATGAGACGGTTGGTGTCGTCGGTCAGAGCGATGCCGTCGACGGAGGAGAAGGTGACGGGGTCGCGGAGCGTGGCGCGTACGTCCTGGTAGCGGGGCAGTGCCCAGACGTTGTGCCGTTTCAGGTAGACCGCCGCGCCCTTCTCGCGCAGCTCCTCGTAGATGGGGTAGGGGTCGGTGAGTACCGGATCGCTGAACAGGTCGATGGTGCTGCTGGCGGCGGGCGGCATCCTGTGGTCCTTTCCGTGGCTCAGGCGGGGGTGGGCTGGCGGCGCAGGCGGTACTCGATCAGTTCGATCAGGGCGGCGGTGCTGGACTGCTCGTCCCTCGCGTCGAGCCGGATGAGCGGGATCTCGGGTCGCAGGCCCAAGGCGTCGCGCATGTCGCCGGAGGAGTACTCGGGTGCGTCGTCGAAGCGGTTGACGGCCAGAACGAAGGGGATGCCGCGTTCCTCGAAGAAGTCGAGGCTGGGGAAGCAGTCGCGCAGTCGGCGGGTGTCGGCCAGCACGATGGCACCGATCGCGCCGCGGGCGAGGTTGTCCCACATGAACCCGAAGCGCTTCTGTCCGGGCGTGCCGAACAGGTAGAGCACCACGTCGTCGTCGATGGTGCGGCGGCCGAAGTCCAGCGCGACGGTCGTGGTCGTCTTCGAGCCGGTGTGGGAGGTGTCATCGGTGGCGGCACTGAGGGTGGTCATGGGCGCCTCGGTGGAAAGCGGCCGGATCTCACTGGTACTGCGGACGAAGGTGGTCTTACCGACCCCGAATCCGCCGGCCACCACGATCTTCACCGACCGCAGAGCACTAGTTGGCATGCTTCTCCCCTTCCTCGTCGGCCTCTTGTGCCACATCGCACCGCAGGCTCTCCCGGAGCTTCGCTGCGACGCGTTCCATCAGGGCGTGGGTGACGGTGGTGTCGGGACCCATGTCGTAGGGGGCGCGGGTGGCCACCTGGCCGCGGCGGTGCAGCTCGTCGACCAGGAGGGTGACCACCCCCAGCGGCAGATCCATCCCGGAGGCGAGTTCCGCGACGGCGCGAGGTGCGCGGCACAGCCCTAGCAGTTCACTGTGCTGCGCGGTGAGCGGGCCGTGTGTTCCACCGGTCTGGGCGGTGACCTGGGTATCGGGCCGCAGGTCACCGTCCAGGGCCTGGACCCGGCCGCCGGTGGCGGCATACGGCCGCGAACGACGGCCCGAGCCAGGCGGCATCTGGCTCACGGCGAGCCCTCCTCCGGAGCCTGATACCTGCTGGCGGACAGCCTGCGCGCGGCGTCCAGTTGGCCGCCCAGCTGCCCGGCGAGCAGGGAGAGCTGATAGCCGAGGGCTCCTACGTCCGCTCCCTTGTTGGCGCTCAGGGCCAGGTAGCTGTTCGCGCCTGCCCGGCCGAGCACGAGCCAGCCGTCCTCTCCTTCGATGAGGGTGCGCAGCGCGGCTCCGGCACGGTCCTGGCGGGCGGCCTCGTCGGCCAGGGTGGCCATGCCGGAGACGATCGCGGCCCGGTGCTCGGCCACCTCCTCCCGCTTGGTCACCGGCCCGGCATGCTCAAGGCCGGTCCAGTACAGGAGCAGTCCGTCCACGCTGACGATCACGGCGCTGTGCACGCCGGCGGTCTCGGCGACGCGCTTGTCCAGCAGCTTTTGGATCTCGGGGTTGTGCCTCACTGGTCGTCTTCTTCCGTCGTTTCATGGTGGGGGACCTCACCGGCGCGGGCCCCCTGGTGAAAGGCCCCCAGGCGGCACCGACCTGTTCGGGCGACATGCCGTCCGCTGCCACACGGCCGGACGAGGATGGGGAGGGCTGGGTAACCGCCCGCGCCGGGGCGGCGCGCGGGGTGCGCCGCGGCAGCGCCGGCGCTCCCGGGTCGGTCCGCTCCGGCAGCGCCGCGGCATGGCGCGGCGCCACCGGCATACGCAGCTCCGGCTGTGGTGGGGTCGGCTCGGTTCCCGAGCGGCGGGGAAGCGGGGGCGCCGACACGCCAGCGTCAGCGGCGACAGGGGGGTGGGACAACGGCGGGACCGGCCCTGGCGCGGCAGCAGGCACCGCACTGTTAGGCACGACGCGCGACGGCGAGGAGGCACTGTCTCCCCGATGCTTGACGTCATCCGTCAGCAGCACCACCGCGGTCGTGCCGTTGTAGACCGAGGGCCGCAGTTCCACCCGCATCCGGTGCCGGCATGCGTACTGGCTCACCACGAACAGCCCGAGTCTGCCGTCCTTGTGGGCCATGGCCTCGAAGCTCGATGACTTGGCCAGCGCGTCATTCACTTCTGCGTACTGGGCGGCCGGCATGCCCCACCCGAGGTCCTCGATCTCCAGGGCAATGCCGTGCACAGCGGTCCGGCTGGTCACGGTGACGTCGTCGTTGGAGTTGGCCAGCGCGTTGTCGAGCAACGCCGCGATCATGTGGATGACGGAGTTGACCTTGTCCGGCGCCACCAGGAATCCGGCGGCGATCCGGTTGTTGATCCGCTGGGGTTGTCCGGTCTCCACCGCCGCGTCGTTGACCAGATCGAGCAACGCCTTCGGCTCGGTGTACGGCTCTTGGCGGCCGGTCCCGGTCAGAGCGGCCAGGTTCTCCTGGTGCCGGCGAGTCGCCACCACTGGGCCGTCGAGCTCGATCAGCTCCTCGACCAGCCCCGGGTGCTTCTCGTGCTTCTTCATCAGCCGGTGCAGCAGATCAAGCGACCGCGACACCAGGCCCAGCGTTCGCGCGGTCGTGGAGGACACGAACACGTTGAAGCCCCGACGGTCCGCGGCCTGGCGGGCCGCCTGTTCCACGGCGGTCCGCTGCGCAACCACCAGGGCACGCTGCACGTGTCCGAACTCGTCGACGACCCGCGGATCGGGGAACTCCAGCTGCGGATCGACCCGCTCGCCGTTCATCAGCCGCTCGACCACCGCCGGCAGCCGCCGCGTGCCCTCCTCGGTCTGGAGCCGCACCTCACGTAGGCGCGCGGCGATGGACACGATGAGCCACACGATCAGCCCGGCGATGACGACCACAGCCCCCAGACCGCCGAAGAACTGCCACAGCGCCTGCGCGCGAACCTCATCCGCGCGCTGGTATCCGTGGGCCAACAGACCCTGCGTCCGGGAAAGGTTCAGCCTGCCGATCCGCTCGGCGACCTCCGCATAGGCCGCGTCCCACGTCTCCAACTCC
Source organism: Streptomyces sp. SBT349 (assembly GCF_001083795.1). Taxonomy (GTDB): domain Bacteria; phylum Actinomycetota; class Actinomycetes; order Streptomycetales; family Streptomycetaceae; genus Streptomyces. The sequence goes on along the minus strand of NZ_LAVK01000012.1, from coordinate 35,676 downwards.
GCTGGCAGTTCCTCGAGGGAGCCGTCGGGCTGGCTCGTCGGCGCGGAGATGAGTGCGAGTTCGACGCGCTCCTTCGTCTCCCACGCCTCACTGGCGAGGATCCGCTCGTACGTCTCCCCGTCCTGCGCCGGGAGGTAGGGGGCGATCCACCGCTCATACATGACCCGCTGGGACCCGTAGGCCGCGGCGAAGTCCTCGCGATGCTCAGCGCTCATGCCGCCTGCGGCGCGCGCCTGAGCGATCAGCGCCGCCTCCTGCGCCAGCCCTTCACTCGCCCAGAACAGGCCGACCAGCGGCCTGGTCTCCAGGGTCAACTCGGGGTCGTCCATTGCCGAGAGCGCCTGGTAGAACTCGATCAGGCGAGCGAGCAGATCCGTGTAATAGCCCGTGATCTCATCCGGATCACCGCTGCGGGCATCCGCCTGACGGCGAACGTCATCGAGGCCGTCGAGCTCGTCGTAGACCCGCTCGACGTACTCCCACTTGTGCCGATGCTCAACCTGCAGCTCCGAGCCGGACAAGTGCGTGAAACTGTCGATGCCCTGATCCGTCCGCCCCCGCTGCTCTTCCAGCGCGGCACGAACCTCCGAGGTCGGATCCACGAGGTAAGCGGCCGTCAGCGTGCGCTCCACCTGGGCGCCGGTGAACAGGCCCAAGGACGCCTCGCCACCCAGCTCGCCCGTCCTGGAATCGTTGTGGAGACTCCGCTGCTGTCCCCAGTCCCGCGACGCGTTGACAGCGACCAGCACGACCAGCGCAGTGATCGCCATCACCGCGACCGCCAGAAGGCGTGAGCGCACGGTCAAGAAGCGATCCCACCAACTACTGACTCGGGGCTCGGGTGTCGATGTCGCGGTCATGGATCCTCAGACGGTCGTTGCTGACGCGGACGGAATAGAGGGGAGGCCGCCGGGGCGCGTCCCGTACCGTTCCCGACGGGGGCAGTAACGGTCCGGGAACGTTCGCCGCACACCCGGCGGCCGGTCCAAGAGAGAAAACGCACCTGCTCTTCCCTTGATCACGTTCTGTGGCCACGCCTGCCCTCCAGACCGACCTCGGTACGGCTGTCGGTCTGAGCCCGATGAGGCAATGCGTCGCTTCGCAGGCATTACGGTGGCTCAGATTCGGTGGCACCGATACGCCACACTGTGGCCAGATCGTGGCCACTTTCCTGGCGGGCCCAGCGGTCAAGCGGCGAAACCGGGACACTCCGGGTCAGACGATTCGCTTGATGAGCCGCTCGGGGAGAGTTGAACCGCCTTCGACGGCGCCTTCTTGGCAAAGTCCGAAAAAGCGCTACTGCCGCCGTGCTTCGGGGACGGCGATATCGCCAACGGGCCGCTGTCGTGCGACTGGATATGATCGGCGGTCGACCTTCGTTCATTTTCGGCTGGTGGACCGGGCCTCGTGCGTCGCGGCGGTCATGAGGACGGCCTGCAGCACGATGGGATGGCTGTATGGGTGCTCGGTGTCTTCGGGGCCTCGTATCCATCGGTATTCACTGGGGGACGGCGCTCCCAGGCTGAGCTCCGACAGAAGGAGTTCGTCGTGCGCATGGCGGTGGTAGCGGGTACCGGGCGGCCAGGCCGACCACTCCTCGGGCAGGTCCACATCGTCGCCGGCGTGTGCGCCGGAGCCGAGTTCCAGCAGCCACCACCAGCCGACCGTGGTGGCGACGACCCACCCGGCCCAGGGTGTGTCGGGCAACCGGTCGCGGGCGTATTCCCCCAGGCGGGGGGTGACAAGCACAGCGTCGAAGACGTCAGGAAAGTCTGGGAAGGTACGTGATGGCAGATCCGTCATCTCTTGCTGGGAAGAGGCAGCGCGTAGGTACGCGCGTTCGGTGAGCAGGGCCATGGGCGGGCCTCGCTTTCGGCGGGAGTCGTGGAGGAGCGGGATTCGCCGTCTGCCTGGATCAGGGGCGGGCAGAGGTCGCGTGAAGCGGAAGGTGGCGCCATTTGTGCTGCATGCTGTGGCCCCCGGGACGGGATGGTTGGGGGGCGGGGCTCGGCACGAGTGGCAAGAACACATGGCCGCCAGCGTTATCGGTTTGCCGTGGCACCGATACGCCACACAGCGGCCACATGTTGGCCACTTCCACACTCGGGCACAATCGTTCGACTTTTCTCAGCTGGACTGATGCGCGAGCGGCAGAGGCCCGCGACGAAAGTGGCCGTGTTCTGGCCGTGATATGGCGTATCGGTGCCACGCCTCCGCCCGCCACTGTAGGGAGCGGACCGGCAACGGTCCGAGCCACAGGCGTTCCGGAGCATGAGGAGACGAAGGTGCCCCCCACCACGGAGCTGGTCCCTGGCACAGAACTGGGCGAACTAGTTGATCACGCCGACGTCGACCTCCGGGCCCAGATCGCCCCCGGGCAGGTTGCCCGCAGCCTGGTGCGCCGGACACTGAAGGGCTGGGCGGATGTGGAGCGGATCGACAACGCGGTCCTGGTCGCCAGCGAACTGATCGGCAACGCCGCCCTGCACGGCGGAGGACCGATCCGCATGACCCTCGATGTCTACACCCGGGGCGCTGTGGTTGCCGTCCTCGACCACAGCACCGATTTCGCGGCCGTATCGATGCCTCCTTCCAGCACAGGAAGCGACCACGCCGACGGCATTGGCCCCGACACCAACGCGCCGCACGGGCGCGGCTTGTTTCTCATCACCCACCTGGCCACGGCCTGGACGGTGAAGAGAGAAGCACAAGGCAAAGCCGTGGTGGCCATCTTCTCCCTGCCCGACGGCGGTCAGCGGTGACGGGGCTTCCCGAACTCGCGTCACGCCACCTGGGACGCGGAATACTCGCGCATCCAGTAGGCGTGAGCTGCTCAGTCACCGGCATGCCTGGACGAAACTCTGGGGCCCCGGGGGCCACGGACGACAGGCGCGTCTTGCGCGGGCTGCGACGCGCGGCCGAGTTCGGTGCGAATTTTCTTGACACCTCGGACTTTTACGGAGGCGGGTATGCTGAGCGCCTTATCGGCCGGTTCCTGCGGGACTACCCGGATGAGCACTTCCGGATCAGCAGCAAAGTCGGCCTCCTGAGAGGCTCTGCACCCCATCCGTATGCCGGTCGCCATATCCATCACCAGCTTGAGCAAAGCCTGGAGAACCTCTACGTGGAGCGCCTGGACGTGTTCACACTGGAGTCGCTCGACTTCGGGCCAGGTGATCGATACCTCGGTGGGGCAATCGACCAGCTCCACACGCTGCGGAAACTGGGGGCCATCCGGGCAATCGGCATGCGCGGCCCCGAAGCCGACTACGACACACCACGCGAACAGCGGGCCGCCGCGGCAGCCCGGTTCCTGTTCCTCTTCCGGCTGATCAAGCCCGACGTGGTGTGGCTGCGGTACCACGCACTCACCCCTGCGCTGACGATCGAGGGAGAGGACTTCTTCTCCTTCATGGCGCACCGGGAGGTGAGCCTGGTACTGGCGGACCCGCTGGCGCGGGGGCTACTCACCGGGAAGGGCGCTGCCCCCCGCCGGTCCGGGCGCACCTCCGGGCCGGCGTTGCGGTCCGGCATCATCTCCAGCGGCCTGGAGCTCCTGAGAGAGCGATTCGGCCACGCTCCAGGAGCGCTGACGCAGCTGGCCGTGCGCAGCTGTCTGCGGAAGGCCGACAACAGCGTGGTGGTCTGCGACATCGCGGGTGCGGAGGATGTCGAGGAGATCTACAACAGCCAAGGCACCGAGCCCACGGACGCCGACTTGGCCCTCGCCGACCAGTTCTATGCCGACATCCGCAGCGGTCTTGAGCGCGAGGCGCAGTCAGTGCATGAGGTCCGGGCCTGAGGAAGGCGAGCGCAGTCCCCCTGCTGACGCGGTTGACATCGGTGCGGGCGTCATGCGCCTCTTGGAGAACGACGTCGGCCACGCGACGCCCGCACCTGGGGCAGCGTTGGGCTTCCTGTTCGTGATCGTGCCCGGCCGGGGCTTGGGACGGCTGTCTCCTCCTGCAATCCCAGTGGACCCTCCCGGTGGATCTGCCGCCCCCCGCCTCCGCTGGGGCCGCGAGGGCGAACCGAAGCGCCTCGCCTGCCGCGACTACCGCGAACTACCCACCACCGCACACCGCAGCTCAGCGGCCCGATGGTGCTGGCATGGGACAATCTCGTGTGGCCACCACCGTCACCCGCGGCACGTGCGGGTGCCTGAGTTTCGATTGCATCGCTGACTGTGCCGACTGCGAGTGCTCCACGGAGACCTCCGCAGGGACGCGAACACAAAGGTGTCCCCTGCATAGTTGGTATGCACCGAGGCCGACGCCGTGGCCCTCCGTGGGAGCCGCCTGGACGGTGTTCATCTCCGCCCAGTCACGAGGGGAAGTACGCTCAGGATGCGACCCGAGGATGCAGCGGTATACCGGACGATCCGAGAGTGGATCGCGACGGGCAGGCTAGCTCCGGGGGAGAAGCTACCTTCGGAGCGGACGCTGATGGAGCAACTGGACATCGGTCGAACACCCCTTCGCCAGATCTTGGCGCGGCTGGTCTCTGAAGAACGCCTCCAAGCCCGGGGAGAGGGCTCCTATCAGGTTCCTACTCGGTCGCCGAGCCACAGGGAAGTAGACGTCGCACCTCCGGAGAACCTCACGCCGTGGCGGGTTAATGGCGAGCGACCGTTGTACGAGAATCGATGGGTAACGCTCTCCCTGGTCGACGTTGAACCGCCGGGCCGAGAGCGGTTCGAACATCACGTCGTTCGCCTCCACCACGTCGCCGTGGCGGCTGTCGTTGACGATGACGACCGCGTGCTCATGCTCTGGCGCTACCGTTTCGTACCCCAGCGGTGGGGCTGGGAACTGCCGGGTGGAATCGTTGAGTCAGGGGAAGACGCCCGCGGGACAGCGTTCCGCGAAGTCGAAGAGGAAACCGGCTGGCGACCGCACGATCTCGAGCATGTCGTCACCTATCAGCCAATGATCGGCATGGTGGACTCACCTCACGCGATCTACGTTGGTCGCGGGGCACAGCACGTCGGCGACCCGACCGACACCGAGGAAGCCGGACACGTTGCGTGGGTACAGCTTGCCGACGTGCCGGGTCTCATGGCCCGCGGTGAGCTGATGGGTTCGGGAACGCTCGTTGCGCTACTGCACATTCTCGCCATGCGCCGCGAGACGTGTTCTACAACTTTCTTGTGAGATGTTCGATGCGGCGGCGGTATCGCACTGATCCGGTCCGGCTGGCAACGAGGCGCGCTTCGCGCAGATGCTCGCGCGCTTGGCCATGCTCCTCGCGTGCCAGATGGGCCGTGGCCAGATCGACGCGAAGGCCCGACGACGCGCGGACGAATGTGGGATCCATGGAGTCCAGGGCCTCGTACAGACTGCTGACCGCATCATCCTCGCCAAGCAGCGCCAGGACGTGGCCACGCCATCGGCCCAGGTGCTCACCGTTGAGGAAGATGCTCAGCATGTCCGGGTCGCGCGCTTCGTCTCCTTCAGGGAGGTGCGCGGCGGCCAGGTCGAGAGCACGTCGGCAGTCATCACGCTTTTCGGCTCTGGCGCACAGTTCAGCTTCCGCGGCGAACAGCCAGGCGCGTAGCCGCACTGACATCTGCGCGTTGCCTGCTCGTTGGGCGCCACGAATCAGTTCGAGAGCTGTCTCCGGGCGTCCTGCTTCGCATAGGACATACGCCTGCTCGGCCATGGCATGCGCCAGGTACATCGGGGCGTCCGCCTCCTGAGCAGCCTTCTTGCCCAGCTCGTACTGTCTCCAGGCCAGTTGAACCGCGCCGACATCGAGCGCTTGCCAGGCCGCCAAGGTGGCCGCGCCGGCAAGCGCCAGGGCCACGGGGCGACGGGTCTGCGGAAGTACCGTGAACGTGAGCGCTTCCTCCAGGGTGGCCAGGTGCCCGGTCATCTGTTCAACGAGCCCGGCAGCACCCAGCTGCCGGTCCATCGTGCGCAACAACTCGGTCTGGTCCATGAACGTCTTGACCATCGTCAGGCTGATGGTCCGAGCTGAGTCGATGCAGGACAGCAGTTCGTCGTAGCCATCCGCCGGCCCGAGCGCAACCGGGGTGGGTCGCTGGTCGAAGGGTTCATCGTCTGTGGCGTGAAGGTTCGCCGTGGAGCCACCGTTGGGCATGTGCCGGCGGGCGTACCCATCAGTCTCGCGAGCCAGCCGCTCTGGTGACCGCCCCCGGGGCGTGCGCTCGGCAACGGGTCCTCTGCTGACTTCTTCCTGTCGCTCATTCTTCGTGCTTGGCGCATGCACGGTCTGGAAGAGAAAGGCCACGGGCTCACCGAAAAGATGTTCCAGGATGCGGCGGGTATCGGCCCAGGGCAGTCCTTGCAACTCGCCTCGCTTCCAGCGGTCGAAGCTGCGCCGGGAGACGATCACATCCCGCAGGGCCCTCTCCCCGGTGAGGTCAGCCAGCTCACGAGCCGCTCGGGAGAAGTGCAGGCTGAAGGTCTGCACCGTCGTCCAGCCACGCTCCTCGATCAGTCGGCGGAAGAGGGTTTCCCGGATCACCGCCACCTCCGTGGTCCTTCCGTTCAGTCTTCGTCGAACGCCAGCAGCGGCACGTTGTACAGGTCCGTGCGTCTGGGACGGGTGAGTTGCGGCTCGACGACCTTCACGACGCGTTCAGTCGCCGGTGCCTCCGGTCGCCAGGGGCAGGTGCGTGTTCACGGCCCGTGCTTCCTCTGCCAGATCCGGGAGCTCGGTGACCGCGATGCCGTTCGCCCGCAGCATCGCCACACCGACGCAGTTGGTCACGAACAGGCTCGGCTCCCGCCAGGCGATCACCACCCGGGGAATCCCGGACTGGAGGATGAGTTCAGAGCACGTGTGGGGTCGCGACCTGCGCTGTGTGCAGGGCTCCAGCGTGCTGTAGAGGGTCGCTCGGGGCAGCTGGGGATCGTCTGCAGCGACCTTGGAGAGGGCGGACTCTTCGGCGTGGACATGTTCGTCCGTCTCGCGGGAGTAGCCCGCGGCGAGGGGGCGCCCGTCTGCCACGATGACGGCCCCGACGGAGAAGGCGCTCCGGCTAGGCGGACATGCATGGGAGAGGTCGATGGCGTAGCGCATCCACCGCCGGTCGTCGGTACTGCCGGTGCCGGTCACAGGCTCTCCTGCTTGGGAAGGTAACGCATCAGCACGACGTCGCCGACCGCTCGGACCTCGGCAAGGCGCATGCGGCGCTTGGGCCCACCCGGATAGTTTCCCGGGCCCAGGAACCGCGGCGCTGCCGGATCCCCTACCACCAGTGGGGCGATGGCCAGATGGATCTCATCTGCCAGCCCCTGGGCGAGGAACGCTGTGTGGATCTGCCCTCCCCCTTCCACCATCAGGCGGCGGATGCCGCGGTGCCCCAGATCGTCCAGGAGCACAGGGAAGTCGATCTCAGGTCCCACCGAGATGACCTCGGCCAAGCCGGCCAGGCGCTGCTTCAGTTTCTCCTCGCTGGCATCGGTCGTGTAGGCGATCTTCGCTCCCCCGTGGTGCCAGAACTTCAGATGGGGGTCGAGATCGCCGGTTGCCGTGATCGTCACCTTCAGCGGGTACTCCGGCTTCCCCGCTGCCCGCCGGGCGGCGCGGCGCTCCTCGTTATTCACAAGCAGGCGTGGGTTGTCCGCCCGCATGGTGCCAGCGCCGATGAGGATCGCGTCGGACTCGGCGCGGACCTGGTCCACGCGGTCGAAGTCTTTGCTGTTGCTGAGCAACAGCCGGTCGGTCGTGGTGTCATCGATATAGCCGTCTATCGATGTCGCCACGCTCAACAGCACGTGCGGACGCGACATGGTGTTCTTCCCCCTGTTTCAGGCGTGAGTCAACGCGGACTCGTTGAGGGCGTCCCTGAACTGGGCGGCAGCGGGCACCGTACCCCAGTAGGCAAGTCTCCGGTCCAGCTCGGTCAGCTCCGAGGCAATGCGGTCCGAACCGGTCTCGATGCCGATGCTCAGTACTTGCAAGCCGACCTGAGCGGCTTGCTCGGGTTCTCCTGCATGCGCGTGCGCGACGGCTGCGCGGGCGAGATAGACACCGCGGTCCCGGTGGTAGGTGGCCGGAAGCCGCTGGACCGCGTGGTGGAAGCGTTCGGCGGCCCCGGTGTGGTCACCGAGGTGGGCGAGGCTGCGTGCCCGCTGTGCCTCGATATAGGCGTCATCGAGCCACGGCCCCAGCGGCATGGGGTCAGGGTCTATCTGCACGCACAATTGGTGAGCTTGGTCGTAGGCACGCTCGGCGGCTAGGGCGTCGCCGCGTAAGGCGTGGCCGTGTGCGGCGTAGGTGCTCGCGACGGCCGCCAGTCTGCTGCCGGGGGCGGCCATGTGCTCGGCAGCCTCGGCCATGGCGACGGCTTCGTTGTGGTCTCCCATGTCGCCAGCGAGTTGGCTGCGCCGGGCGAGGACGAAGACGGTGATCTCCCGGTCATCCGCCATGTGCGACGTCTCCAGCGCCATTCCCATCCAGTGCTGGGCCGTGCGGAGGTCCCCCATGTCCTGGAATAGCCAGCCGCACAGTTCCATGTACCGGGTCTGCAGGCGTAGGAGCCTGCGAAGGTCAACGCCTCGCCGGTCCTTCCGCAGCATCCTGATCGCAGCGAGGTGCTGCTGGGCGATGGCGATGACGCGGTGGGGGCCAAAGAGGTTGTCGTTGTCGATCAGCACCCGGAGCGTGGCCTGGAGCTGCTCGATGGGATCCGGAGAGGAGAGGATGCTGGCCGCATGCGCACCCGCGGGCGTCTCGCTTCTGGCCGCGCCGCTGAACGCGCCGACTCCCAGTGCGCCAAGGATATCTCTTCGGGACAAGGACACGAAGGCGATCCTTCCGTCGCTGGTGCGCACAGGGACAGAGATGCTCCCCTCCGACGGTAGTTGTGTGCCCGCTCCGGCCGTGAAACCTACCTGGCCGGTGCCTGCTTCCGCTTCACGTTGCTCGACACTCGTATCTTGCTCGCGCATGGACCGGAAGAGAGCGGCCACAGGGACTCCGAAGAGATGTTCCAGGATGCGGCGGGTATCGGCCCAGGGCAGTCCTTGCAGCTCGCCTCGCTTCCAGCGGTCGAAGCTGCGCCGGGAGACGATCACATCCCCCAGGGACCTTTCCCCGGTGAGGTCAGCCAGCTCACGAGCGGCTCGGGAGAAGTGCAGGCTGAAGGTCTGCACCGTCGTCCAGTCGCGTTCCTCGATCAGTCGGCGGAAGAGTGTTTCCCGGATCACCGCCACTTCCGTGGTCCTTCCGTTCAGTCTTCGTCGAACGCCAGCAGCGGCACGTTGTACAGGTCCGTGCGTCTGGGACGGATCAGATTGGGCTTGACGATCTCTACAACGACGAGCTCGTTGATGAACTGGACGGTGCCCTTAAGCAGGTGGCTGGTGCGCCCGTGGGCCTGGTCTCCTTTGAGGCCGGCGCTGAGGTGGATGTGCGGAGCCACGGAGTCGTTGTCCGGATCCCAGGCTAGGGTGCCGCTGCCGCATGCTTCCAAGAACTCCACTTGCACCGAATCCCACAGCGGTGCGTCGGGGTTCTCCAGCGGGCCGCAGGTGCCGACGAGGCGGGCGGAGCGGAAGCCGCCGAGCAAGACCGGAATGTAGCCGGAACGGATGCCGTGTTCGGCGCAGAATTGCCCGAGCGCGGGGAAGAAGTCCTCTCCCTCGTCGAAGGCCACGACGAATTCCCTGCCTTTGACGACCTGTGTCGCGCGCATACAGCCCCTCCTGTCCTTGTCGAGACGGCTTCTTCAGCCGCGGTGGTCAAAGGCGGCCGTGATGGCCGCACGGTCGGATCCGGCCCGGAGATGGGCCAGGAGGAGAAGGCGTGCCTTGTACGGGTCGAGCCGGCCGCCACTGATCAGCCCGCGGTCCAGGAGGTCACGCTCGGACCCGTCGAACGCGTAGGTGGCGGACAGGATGCTGCCCGCGCCGGTGCGGGAGACCAGCACAACCGGGATACGGGTGGCCAGGTTCTCCAGCGGCTTCACCCAGCTGGCCGGCACGTGACCGGCTCCGAATGCGGCGATGACGGCTCCGTCGACGCATTCCTCCAATCCGTCGAGCAGAGCGCCGTCACTGCCGAGGGCGGCCGTGAGAACTTCTACCCTGGCCGGCCGGGCAAGCGGCAGCTGGATACCCGGATGGCGCGGAAGCGAGAAGTGCAAGCGAGGAACACCTTCGACAACGCTTCCGAGCGGGCCGGTTCCTGGGGAGGCGAACGCTGCGGTGCTGAGGCTGTGGACTTTCCGGACGTGGCGTGCGGCGTGAATCTCGTCGGCCATGACCACGAGCGCGCCGAGGTCCCGCGCCGCGGGGGATGCAGCCGTTTGTACGGCGGCGAGGAGGTTCGCGGGGCCGTCGGCGCCCGGAGACTGTGGAGGGCGCATCGCGCCAGTCAGAACGGCCGGTGCCCGACCGTGGTAGTAGAGGTCCACGGCGAAGGCGGTTTCTTCCAGAGTGTCCGTGCCTTGCGTGACGACCATGCCGGTCACCCCAGCTGTCGCCGCGTGGTTGAGCCGCTCGGCCAGATCCGCGACATCCTCAAGTGTGAGGGACGCACCCGGCACCGTCCGGACGTCCTCGACCTGAAGGATCGCCTCACGCTCCAGACCCGGCACCGCGGCGATGAGCTCAGCCCCGGTGAGGCGCGGCTGCACGCCGGCGTCGTCGAGACCTGAGCGAGTCATGGCGATGGTGCCACCGAGCGAGAGGACAAGGACGTTCCCGGGCTCTCGGGAAGTAGCAGAGGTCACGGATTCGCCTTTCTGGGGAGCGGAGGTGGTCGACTGGCCGCGCGAAGCTGGGGACGGGCGTAGCGGCCGGCTCATCGGCGCGGGGCCAGGGAGCCGAGGAAGCGCAGAACAGCGTCCAGAGCGTCAACGCTGATGAGACGGCTGCGTGGCCGGATGATCCCGGCGACTCCGCAGTCACCGAGGTCGCGGCATCGCGGAATCAACCACGGCCAGTCCAGGCGGAGGTAGTCGGCCAGGAGTCTCAGCCGGGTCTCCGGCTCCGGCCCGGCCATGACGCTGCGGTTGCTCGCGTCGGTGAAGGCATCCCGGTACGTGCGCAGATCAGGACTGCTTGTTGTGGTGTCGACCTGCCAGAGTGCATCTGTGCGAACCCAGTTCGCCACGACGGCGCTCTGGCCCGGCACGAGCGCAAACCCGTCCATGGAGGTGTACTCCGGCTGCGTTGTCACACGGACGTGGATGCCGAGCATCTCCATCAGCGAGATGGCCAGGAACAGCAGGATCCGCTCGTACGGACTGGCGCCTTGCACCTCGTTCTCTGGAATGCAGAACACGCGGGAGAGCGGCCTCGCTGCGTGGGCGTACCGGTCCGCCAGGCTCTTGAGGTAGGCGATCTTGTGGCCAAAGAACAACCAGAGTGCGGCCTCCTCCCCCGTACGTTCCCTCGTCCAGAACACCGGAGGCTCCGCAGCCCTGTCCAGGCGGCGATGAATGTGCCGTGCGCAAAAGGCCGACCCGAGCCACCTGGCACCGACGGAGGTGAGGGTGGGCTGGGACAACTGGCTGACCGCTGAGCGTGGCAGTGACAAGTAGGTGTCCAGGACTTGCTGCTCGGCGTCCAGCGTCTGATCGTCGGCGAGTAACCCGTCATCGAGTTGCACGAGGGACCAGAGGATTCCGTAGGTGAGGTCGTCCAGCACGTACGCGGCTGGCAGAGCCAGGGTGCCGTCTCCTGCAGTGGGCGCGGACAACGCCCGTCGTGCGTTTGCCGAGTCGATGACGAAGAGGCGCAGGTCGTCATCATGGCCTTCGTCGACCCCCACCAGCAGGCCGCGCCGAGCGGGCCGAAGGAACCCCCTCAGCGACGTGACATGCTCCGTCCGAAGGGTGACGCCCTCGCCGTTGCGGGACACGGGGAGGAACTGAACGGCAGCGGTGGTGCCGTCCAGCACCTCCCGGCCCAGCCACTCCCAGGAGTCAGCAACATCATCAGCGGCCGACAGGAACAACCGGGAGGTCGGCCAGCGGCGACTGATAGCGAGCGATGCCTGCACCCCACCGCGGTCATGGGGGGCCATCTTTGCACTCATGACATCGGGTGCCGGGCTGAACAGCTCATTGAGAGGAAAGCCGAGCAGGGCTTCTAGGACGCGGCCCGTGTCCTTCCACGGACGCCCGTACCAGTTCCCGCAGAACCACCGGTCAAAGGTCTTCCGGCCCACCGTGACATGTGCCAGCCGGGGGTTGGCCGTCTCCTCCGCCAGCGCGCGGGCTCGCGCCTCGAAATGAGGGCAGAAGATCGCCCAGGTATCCCAGCGCCGTTCCAGAAGCAGGAGCCGGAACAGTGTGGGGCGGGCCATCGGCACTCCCGGGACTAGGCTCGACCGGACGTCAGCCAGCGCAAGCCGACCGCGTCTCACCACGAGCGGCAACGCCGCTCGCACGCAACGTGACCCCAGCTAGCATGCCCCTTGTCATGGCAGATCCGCAATATGAAGGAGCAAATTGCGGACTGACCTTGCTTGTCGGCCCGCCAGGAGACCCGTCACACTACTCACATGGCAGAGATGTACGGGACACCCTGGTCGCTGGAGCGCATGGAAGTGGGCGGCCGCATGCAGGAGTTGCGAGACCGCTCCGGCCTGACCCTCAGCCAGGTCGTGCGCCACCCGGTGCTCAGTCAGCGCGGAGTCAAACTGGACACCGCCGCGTTGAGCCGACTCGAACACGGCCAGCGCGGCATCACTCGGGAGGTCGCCGAGGCCCTCCTGGAGTGCTACTCAGCGGGTCAAGGAGAACGGGAGGAGATCCTGGCTCTCCTGGCAGTCGACACCACCCGCCGCCGCCGGCCCGCGCTGTGGCGCAGGCACTCCGCCCTCCTCACCCCGATGCAGTTCGAGGGCTACCTCACACTGGAACAGCGGGCCTCTCGTATGCGCAACTACGAGCCAGCGGTGGTGCAGGGCCTCCTCCAAACTCCGGACTACGCCCGGCACGTCATCGAATCCATGCGGCCGGACCTGACCTCGGCACAGGTACGTGGCCTCGTCGACGTGCGGTTGGACCGGCAGCGCAAGGTTGAAGACGGCGCGCTGACAGAGTTCCACGCCCTCATCGACGAAGGCGCCCTACGACGCCTCGTCGGCACCCCAGCGGTCATGCGGGGCCAGTTCGAACACCTGCTCGCCACCTCCGGACAAGACCGGAACACTGTACGGATCCTCCCGGACATCGGGTGCCACCCGGGCCTGGCGGGCCCCTTCGTCCTCATGGACCTGCCCACCATCGGACGCGAGGTGCGCGAGGCGGTGTGGATCGAGACCATGGACAGATCCCTTTACCTGGAAGATCCAGTCGAAGTGGACCGCTACGCCGCGGTGTTCCTCAACTTGTGGCAGAGGGCCCTGACCCCCGACGATACCCGGGCACGCCTCAAGTGTATGATCAAGGAGTCTCAGTGAGTACGATCAAGCCGAGCCCCTCTCAGCTCGACCTCTCAAGCGTGGAGTGGCACATCTCCTCCCACAGCGGCGGCGGAGGGAATTGCGTACGGCTTGCCACTCTTGACGGCCTCGTCCTCATCGGGGACTCGAAGAACCCCGACAGGCCACCCCATGTGTTCACCCAGTCCGAGATCGGCGCGTTCATCCTCGGCGTTCGAGACGGCGAGTTCGACCACCTGCTCGCCTCGGAAATGCCCGCAGACTAACGAACTCACGCACCGTTCAGGTGCGGCAGCGCTTCCGGATCGCGATGTGTGATGGCCTGCCGCCCATAACTGCTGACGCGTGCTCGCAGTACGGGCGACAGAGCTGCCATCGCGCTCTCACCGATTACGCCCCAGGTACCCGACTTCCCCTTTCAGGAGTGCGCGCCGGCCTCGTAGGCCCGGAAGGTGGGCAATCCATCAACTCGTGCCCCTTGGCCGCGACTCCGCTCGGTGTCGTCTCGTTGCTCAGCAGCCGCAGCCCGGCCGGAGCGCCGTTGTCCGGGAACAGCCGCGGGCCACTTCCCACGACCACCGGCACGACCATCAGCCTCAACTCGTCGATCAGCCCGGCGGCCAGCAGCAACGCGTCGAGGCGGGCACTGCCGTGGGTCGGGCGTGGTAGCCAGGTGCTGCTCAGCTCGGGCTGTGTGCATCTGGCGAGAGTCCGGCCGTGTGCCTGGAGCCAACGTAGGAGGGGGTCCGCAGCCGTGACGCGGACCCGGACGTTCCAGCGCGTCGGCGGATTGACAGATGGACGGCGATCTGGAGCGGTAGTCTGGTGCTTTCGCATGTCGACTGGAGCGCATCCCCGCAGAAGCGTACGTCGGGACGAGGCGAGCGTCGCGGGTGTCGACCCGGCCTGGCTCGGGCCGCCCATCCGCGTCCCGGTCCCGGTCATGCAGCTGTCGGAAGCCTTCGGGCAGGCCAGGGTGAGGTGTGGGACATGGGAACGGGGTTCCTGAACGTCCGGCCGTACGAGGGGCGGGATGAGCAGGAGGTGCTGCAACTGCTTGAACGCGACCGGTTGCCGGGCCAGCCCGTTGTCACGACGGCGATGCTCCGTGACGCCCTGGCGGGCCGTTCGGAGGTCGACGCCGGCTGGTGGGAGGAGCTGGCCCCTCCGGAGACCTCCGTCGCCGCCGACGCGTCAGGGACCGTGATCGGCGTGATGTCCCATGCGCTGCGTCCCAAGGACGGCGCGGGCCTGGTGCTGTGGCTGCACTGCGCCGAGGATCAGGCTGTGGCGGACAGGCTGTTGCGGCATGCTCTGAAGTGTCTCGGTCCGCGAGAGATGCACGCTTTCGACTTCGCCAGTGCCCTGACGCTGGGGCTTGAGGCGCTGCCGGTCGGGCACCGTCCTGCGACTGTCAGGGCGTTGGAGAACCTGGGCTTCGTCGGCGAGGATCTGTGGCGGTACATGCGACGCGATCTGCCCGCCACCGATCTCCCGCGCGCCAACACCCACACCCTCGGCGACAGCACCGACCCAGCCGGGAAGCGCCTGGAAGTGCGTGAGAAAGACGAGTTGCTGGCGGAGGCTGTCGTCGGTGAGCCGCGGGCGGGGATCGGTGTTCTGTGGTGGATCAGCGTCGAGCCGCCCGCGCAGGGGCGCGGTCTGGGGCGCGCGCTGTTGGGCTCGGCGCTGGATGTGCTCGCTGATCTGGGAGCGGAGCAGGTGATCCTGTTCGTCGATGACGATGCTCCAGCCGACGACCCTCGCTCCCGCTCGGCGGCCAACCGGATGTACGAGCGCGCCGGTTTCACCGAGGTCGACCGCCTGCACTCCTTCCTCCGGCCCACGCCGGTGGCCTGAGCAGCGACTCGCCGCTCACCACGTCGCGCCTGCCTCTCGTGCTCCGGTGAGCCACCGCTCGATGGCCGCCACCCCGAGCAGCACCGCAGTGTCCTCTTCGCTTGCCAGTGCCTCCGTGTCCAGCAGCCCGGACTCGGCACACAGCGGCGCGGCGCGTCCGGCAAGGGTGGCATATCCGCTCAGGGCACGCGTGAAGTACTGCTTGCGGCGTGGCAGCACGGCTGACGCGCCTTGTGGCAGCAGTTCCACGACGCGGGACTTGCACCGCAGATACGGCGAGGGCAGCCGCATGTCGTAGCGGTCGCCGATCCCAAGCGCCAGAGCGGCCGAGAGGAAGATCGGATGCTCGTAGGGTGATGCCTCGGCCACTGGTCCCGCGGGCGGGATCTCCTCACGCGGCAGTAACGCGTCGACCGCGTCCGCCAGTCCCCAAGTCCTGCCCGCCCGGGCATGGGCGGCGATCCGCGCGTCCACCCAGTCTCTGGCCCACTGGGTGGCATTCTCCCGGTAGGGCGCCGACAGCACAGCAGGAGCAACTGGGTCGCACCACTCCGGCCAGTTCACAGCCCAGTAGGCCCGCATCCGTGCGGTCGGCGGCAGCAGACCCACCGCGACGGCGGCGGCCTCACCCGCCCGGCCCGGCCGTGCGAGAGCGGTGTCCATGGCGTACCGCCACGCCGCGTGCACGCCACGGCGCCGCGCAACGGCCATGCCGGCGTATCGCGGGACCCCCAGCACCTCATCGGCACCATCCCCCGAGAGCAGCACCCCGGCCCCGTATTCGGCCGCCCGTGTGGCGGTCGCGGCGTTGACCTCAGGGAGCGCGTCCAGCCGCGGGCCCGTTGGCGACCACCGCGGCTCCAGCCGATCCCGGAGCGGATCGATCACCACCAGCTCCGCATGGAGACCCAGGTCGCGCATCAACCGCAGGACCACCGGCACGCACCCGTGCCCCGAATCGTCGGTCAGGTCCGTCGTGAAGGCCACCACCCGCCGCCCCTCGGCAACCTTCAACGCATGCACCAGGACAGCCAGGGAATCCAGGCCACCGGAGACCTTGACCGCGATGACCTCCGTCTCCGCGGCCAATGCACCAACTGCGGCGGTGAACGCGGCGGGCAGATCTCTCCGGACCGGCCGCGGGAGCCTGGCAGGCAGCTGCTTCACTCCACGCCACACGCAGCGCGGGACGAACTCGCCGAGCAGCGCAGGCGGAGCCAGCAGCAACCCCACCGCCCGGAGATCAACCTGCCGCTCGAAGCCGGACAGTGCAAAGGGATCCTCCGCGACGGTCCCATCCTCAACGCGAAACCTCGGGGTGAAAACGCTCACCGGCGCCGCAGAGCCCGCAACCCCTGGAACATGCCCCGCCAGAACCCGCCATCCGGCCGCTGCGGGTCCTCGAACAACGAGCCCTTGGCACCCTTCCGGTGCTGCCCGTCACCCGGCCTCGATTTCGCCGACACGATCCCGCCTCTCCATTCCGCCTTCTGCTGCCCTGCCAGTGTGACTGCCGGCCGAAGACACGGCTACCGGCTTTCCGGTCACAACGATCTCCCTTCCTCGGGCGGGCAGCGGGGGCGAGTAGCCCCTCAGCACCGAACTGGCCCCCGCCTCGCTGGGACGAGGCCCAGCAGCCGAGGGGAATCTCACCCCTCGGCCCTCACAGATCCGTCTCCGGAGTCTGGTGACCAGAACGACAGGCCCTATGACAAGAGATCGTCACATACGGACGTTTGCCACCGTGCGGCTCGGGACGAAGCTCGTCGAGTACGCCCGGACCCGCTGGCACCGACAGCGATCACGTTGAGCTCCAAGGAGGACGACGGCAAATCCCCTGGGACCGAGAGCTCGCCGAGGCCATGGAGAATAGAACCGAGCCGTCTACGAGGAGGCAGTCGCCGACACCCTCCTGACCGACTGGTCCCACGAGGGACAGTCCAGACGCGGCCGGGCACGGGTGGCTAGGGACTTGGCGGAGCTGCCGGTACTGCTCGGCTGAACAGGGCATGATGCCGTGGCCACGGGCTGGATGTGCGGTCTGGGTACGGGAGGGACTACGCTCCGGCTCGTGGCCGATATCCAGATTCCCGCTGACATCAAACCCGCCGACGGCCGGTTCGGATCGGGCCCCTCCAAGGTGCGCACCGAGGCGCTCAGCGCCCTGGCGGCGACCGGAAGCTTCCTGCTCGGCACCTCCCACCGCCAGGCCCCCGTCAAGAACCTGGTCGGCCGGGTCAGGGAGGGCGTACGCGAGCTGTTCTCGCTGCCCGAGGACTACGAGGTAGTGCTGGGTAACGGTGGCTCCACCGCGTTCTGGGACGTCGCGACGCACGGGCTGATCGAGGCGAAGTCGCAGCACCTGTCGTTCGGGGAGTTCTCCTCGAAGTTCGCCAAGGCCGCCAGCAAGGCGCCCTGGCTGGACGAGCCCACGATCATCTCCGCGACCCCCGGCACCCACCCGCTGCCTCGCGCCGAGCGCGGCGTCGACACCTACGGCCTCACGCACAACGAGACCTCGACGGGTGTCGCCGCGCCGATCCGCCGCGTGCCCGGCACGGACGAGGGCTCGCTGGTCCTGGTCGACGCCACCTCGGGCGCCGGCGGCCTGCCGGTGGACATCGCGGAGACGGACGTCTACTACTTCGCCCCGCAGAAGTCGTTCGCCTCGGACGGCGGCCTGTGGGTCGCGGTCTTCTCCCCCGCGACGCTCGACCGCGCGGCGCGCATCCACGCGTCGGGACGGCACGTGCCCGAGTTCTTCTCGCTGCCCACCGCGATCGACAACTCGCGCAAGAACCAGACCTACAACACCCCCGCGCTCGCCACCCTCTTCCTGCTGGCCGACCAGCTGGACTGGATCAACGGGCAGGGCGGCCTCGCCTGGTCCGTCCAGCGCACCGCCGACTCGTCCTCGCGGCTGTACACGTGGGCGGAGAAGGCCGAGTACGCGACGCCGTTCGTGGCCGCTCCGGAGCAGCGCTCCCAGGTGGTGGGCACGATCGACTTCGCCGATGGCGTCGACGCCGCCTCGGTGGCGGGGGTCCTGCGGGCCAACGGCATCGTGGACACTGAGCCCTACCGCAAGCTGGGCCGCAACCAGCTGCGGGTCGCGATGTTCCCGGCCGTCGACCCGGCGGACGTCGAGGCCCTGACCCGCTGCGTCGACTACGTGATCGACCGCCTGTAGCACCCCCAGCGCTCGCCAAGAGGACTCTCCTGCTTCCAAGACCCTGGAATGCTGCTTCTGTGGCTTGGCGAGTCCGGAAGGCAGTGCGCGTCAGCACTGCAACGGGGAGCTCGGCGGTCCCTATCTGACAGTCTCGACTGAGACGGCCCGGTGTGTCGGGATGTGTGACGGGTGTCAGAGGGTCCCAGTAAGCTGCCCTCTTGTTGGTCATGCATGACGATTTCGGAGGGGTGTGCGGTGCCTGACGGCGAGGGAGCACTCCCCAAGGCAGGCAGCCAGATCATGATCGACGGGCATCTGGTCACCGTGGTGATGGCGACGGAGACTGCCAGTGGTTGTGATCTGGTGATTCGGCATGGTGATGGTCGACTGGCCGATGCCGCGCTGACTCATGAGGATCTGTGTGAGGCGGTGGTGCCAGCGAACGATGCTGGTGGCAACCCGGATCGGGCGCTGGCGGGACTGTGGGGGCGGTGGATGCAGTACGCCGTGCCGCGTATTCGCTCCGCAGTGTTGGCCACGCGCCCACTCAAGCCGTATGCGCATCAGGACGAGGCCGTCTTCACACATATGCTGGCTCAGCCGCGCCTGCGATTTCTTCTTGCCGATGAGCCGGGGACCGGCAAAACGATCATGACGGGGATGTATATCGCGGAAGGTACGCGTCGTGGGCTCATCCCGGGCCGCACGATTGTCGTGGTTCCTGCCCACCTGGTCAGCAAGTGGCAGCGGGATCTACGCCGGTATTTCGCGATCGAGGCCGGCCGCCTGACTCCGGAGATCGCGCGCGACCCGAAAGATCTAGACCCACGGGTGTCGGTCTGGGTGGTCAGCGTCGACCTCTACACCTACAACGCCGATGTGTTCCGCAAGGTCTCTGGGTCGCGCGCGTCATGGTCGCTTGCCGTCTTCGACGAGGCTCACCGTTTGACCCCGACGTCCCGCTATCTGGGTGCGGCTCGGGAGCTGTCGAGGCGCACACATCACCTGCTGCTGCTTACCGCCACCCCACACCGCGGCAAGGAGCACTTCTTCCGAGGATTGATGAATCTGCTGGATCCCACTCTCTATCCGTGGGACCCCCGTGCGTCTGAGTACGACAGTGCACTGAGGCCGAGCACGCTGTCCTTCCTCCGCCGTATGAAGGAAGAGCTCAAGGATCTGGAAGGCAATCTGCTTTTCCCGCCGAGGTTTGCGAAGACCGTGCCGGTTGATCTCAGCGCGCAGGAGCAGGCGGCCTACACGGCCGTGATGGAGTATGTGGACACGTTCTACGAAGATGCTGCCATGCTCGCTCGGTCCATCTACGGCAAACGTGCTGCGTCATCACTGGGGGCGGCAGCCGCTACTGTCCGCCGCCGCCACACTGTGTTGCGGGGTCCGGCCAGCGAGCGGTCATCCGGCTCCATTCCGGAAGAGTTCACTACCGGTGCCGAGGGTCGTCTCAATCTGGCTGTCGATGACGAGGATGCCTGGGATCGAGCGGAAGAGCTTGTCGTAGGGGCTCGCACGCAGGACAAGGCCAAGGAGCTGGCCCGCATCGACGGAGTGCTGGCTGCGATCGCTGAAGCCGAACGCGCCGGCCCGTCGACGAAGTGGCTGCGCACTCAGCACATCCTCGGCAAGCACGGCATCGTCCCGGGTACTGGCCAGCTTCTGGTGTTCACCGAGTTCGCCGACACTGCACGGTGGCTGACGGCTCAGTTTGCCGAGGCAAGCTTTTCGGTGGACACCCTCGAAGGCAGCGTCGGGCATCTGGAGCGTGACAAGCTTCAGCAGCGCTTCCTTAGCGGCATGTTCCAGGTTCTGATCTCCACCGATGCCGGCGGGGAGGGCATTGACCTCCAGTCAGCTCATGTAATGATCAACTGGGACATCCCGTGGTCTCTGGTGCGACTGGAGCAGCGCATGGGGCGGCTTCACCGCATCGGGCAGACCAACCCCGTGCACATTTATCACCTCGTGGCGCCTCAGACCCGCGAAGGCCGCGTGCAGGAGGTCATGCTGGCCAATATTGAAGCAGCGGGCGAGGCTCTGGAGGGACGCATTTTCGACCTTCTCGATGCCGCTGCCGCTCGATCGGGTTTTGACTACGCCCAGGCTCTGACCACGGCTCAGGACGACCCCCGTCAGCCAGTGCACGTCCCCCAGGCTCACACGCTGTTGGCCAGTGCCCGGGAGCTGGTCCGAGACGAGAACCGCCTCATCACGCCGGCCAACGTCGACGCGGCCATGGCCCGGTTCCGGGCAGACCGGCTGGAGGCGATCAATCCAGTCATCGTTGACGCCTTCTTGGACCAGTTGGCCCGTGCCCAAGGATGGGCCCTGATCACCGGCCCGGCCCCGGGGCTGCGCCTGCTCACCTCCCGCTCACCGCTGCCGGAGGCCTTGGGCGGCGGGCATGAGCGCCTGGTAGCTGCGGATGGTGCCTCCGTCCGTCTGGCCATCAACGACGGAGCCACCGACCTGGACGATGTGATCGTGCTGGGCCCGACCGAGGAGCCTTTCGGCGAACTGGTCGAGTTGGCGCTGCGCTCCGGAGAGATGGACCTGGTGCGCGGCGCGCACGTCGTGGACACGGCGTCCTTGACCGCTTACGTGCTGCTGCTGTACGACGCCGAGGTAGAAGTCCACGACGGGGTCCGCCGAGTCCGGGAGAAGTCCCCCATGCTGGTGCGCTTCTCCGGCGCAGGGGCCTTCGCCGCCGGGTGGGAATCGCTGATGAACCTGCGGGCCGCTCCGAGCACTTCTTCGTCGGCCGCCACGCTCACTCCCGCCATGCGGAGCGAAGGCGCCCGGGAGGCACAAGCACTCCTCGACGCTGAGACCGCCCGTTTCCGGAATCAGCGGCGCTCGTGGGTGGTCAAGGCAAGCGAACAGCTCGATCAGGTGGAGTACCGCTACCTCGAAGAGCTGGAAGAGTTGTCCGCCGATGTCCGGCGTGAACGCATGGACCAGTTCGCTCAGCACAAGAAGGAGCGACTGATCCAGCTCGGGCAGATCGAGAAGGTCAATCCCACCGCTCAGCGATTGGTCGGCTGGCTCCACGTGGCTGCCGGAGCCCGGATGGCCGAGCTTGGCTACGACCCCAACAGTGAGCAAGTCGCCATCGCCACGGTACTCGCCGAGTTGGAACGGCTCGGCTACGTAGTCGACGACCGACAGACCGCTGGCGTCGGCTACGACCTCCTGGCTCGACACAGCCAGCGCGGCGAGCAACGGCTCATTGAGGTCAAGGGCTTGGTGGACGACCTGAGGCCAGTCTGGCTGGAGCAGCACGAGTGGGCACAAGCCCAGCAACGAGGCCCGGACTACTGGCTGTACGTCGTCACCGGCTGCGCGACCCACCCGGTGGTGACCATCCGCGCGCAGGACCCAGCCGGCAAACTCGGTTCCGCAGTCCGGCGCATCGAACGCGTACAGATCAAGGTCACGGACCTCATGAGAATGATGGAGTCAAGTCGTGAGCGGCACTGAGGCCCGGACCACAGGTCCCCTGCAAGGTTCCACTGCCCAGGACGTGCGGGCACGGCTTATCGACACATGGTTTCCATGCGCCGCGGTCGACGATGCATGTGCAACCCCGGCGGGATCCGGGCGAAACGAGAAGGCGATCTTCCCCTGGTTCGCTTCAAGACCGATCGCCCAGGCACGGGCAGCCGTCCTCACGACACTACTGCCAATCGGTGATCAGTTCCGTCCCCATGTCGAAGCAGCGGTACGCATGGGCAGTCCAGGAGCTTTCGATCAGCTTGCCAGAGTTGTTAAGGAGAATTACGGAGGTCGCAACCCGGTGGTTCTCGATCTCTTTTCAGGCCGCGGCATCATCCCCTTGGAAGCGGCACGTGTGGGCGTTACCGCGGTCGGCACTGATCTCAGCCCGGTCGCCACACTGGCAGGGCGGCTGCTCGCCGATTGGCCCTTGAGGGCCTGGGAGGAAGAGCCAGCACTGCCCTTCAGCCGCACTGAGGACGATGACAAGCTCATGGCGGCTGCCGGACACCGGCTCGCGGCTGATTCCCGTCTGCTGCATGCCGAGATCGGTCGGCGTGCTCGGGTGAAACTCGCCGGCTTCTATCCGCTTGACGGCGCGGGTCGCTTGCCCTGGGGGTATCTGTGGGCTGTTTCGATGCCATGCGACCAGTGCCGAAGGCGGTTCCCGCTCATCGGCAGCCTGACCTTGCGGCACCCGTACCGGCGTACATCCGATAGTGGCCAGGCCATGCAAGTGAGTGTCATTGGGGACAGTTGGCACGTGGATGTCATCGACGGTCTCCCTACGGGACAGCCCACCTACACGTCGGCCGGTAAAAAGGGAAAGAGCGCGCGGTGTCTTTTCTGCGGCCATGTCCACAGCCTGGAGACCGTCAAAGCCAAGGGCCTGGCGGGGCAATACCAAGACGAACCGCTCGTAGTCGCAGACTTCAGCTCTGGGAGCAACGGCAGAAACGACACCAAAAAGATCTTCCGTACCTTCCGCGAAGAGGAGCGGAAAGCGGCGCTGGCCGCCGACCCGAAGGTCTTGCCAGATGTCGGAGGGCTCAGCGCCGTACCGGATGAAGAGATCCCTCCAAATAATGTGCATACCGTGCAAGCCAGCGGATACGGATACGCCAATTACGGGCAGCTCATGGTGGCACGCCAGTCACTCCTCTTCGGTACACTCGCCGAAACCATCCGCGAATGTCACGCCGAGATGCTCAACGCCGGCCTGGGGCAGGACTACTGCAGCGCCCTGGCCGGCTACGCATCCTCCACGTTGGCGCGTATGACGCGACGGGCTACGCGCGGTGCACGGCTGCACTGCCACGGCAAGCCGGACGGCAGCGCTCAAAACCGTGTTCAAATCGGCGACGTCTTCACCAATGAGGCAAGCCTCTCCTTCCAGTTCGACTTCTTTGAAGCCGGGATCGGAGAGGGCCCGGGCACGTGGAACAGCGTGGCTGATACGGGATTGACTCCCCTGGCAACACACTTGCGCAGCTTGCGTGGAAGGCCAGCCAAATTGCGCCGGGCGAACGCCATGGCCCTGCCGTACCGCGACGGCTCCGTGGATGCCGTGGTGTGTGACCCTCCGTACTATGACATGATCGAGTATGCTGATGCATCCGACTACTACTATGTCTGGCTCAGGCGCACGCTCGCCCAGATTCAACCTGATCTGTTCTCCGAGGATCTCGGGACCACGGTGGGCCCGAACCTGCAGAATAAAGACGACGAAATCATCGTGCGCCGAGTCTATAACGGTGGAATTCGTCATGATCGTGAATTCTACGAACGTTCACTCGCGAACGCGTTCCGGGAAGCCAAGCGTGTTTTGCGCAGCGACGGCCACCTCGTCGTGGTGTTCGGTCACTCCGACCCGGAGGCATGGAAGCGGCTGCTGGCCGCCCTGCATGATGCAGGCTTTGTGATCACAAGCTCCTGGCCGTCCCGAACTGAGAACGCGCATACGGGAGTGGCCAGCATCAAGGTGACGGTGACCATCGGATGCCGGGTCGCCCCTCCACACCGTCCGGTCGCCACTGCCGCACAGATCGACCGCGAGGTCAGCGAGGCCGTGAAGTCAGCAGTCCGTGAGTGGGACCGCGACGGCCTAGCATTCACCGACCAGCTCATGGCATGCATCGGCCGCGGAATGGAGGTCTACGGCCGCTACAGCAAGATCCTCAAGCCCGATGGCACCGAAGCCGAGCTGGAGCGTTACCTCACCCTGTCACGAGTTGCCGTACGGGACTCCATGGCCCTGAAACTGGACGAGCTGCCGCTGGAGACGTTCGACAAGCGCACCCGGTTCGCCGTCTTTTGGCAGCGGGTCAACGGGCTGGCCAACGTCTCCAAGGGAGAGGCACGATTCCTGGCCCAGGCGGACAGCCTTCGCTTCGAAGACGTACGCGGTCCCTTGCTCAGGGAAGGCAAGAGCGGCTTCAGACTGCGCCTGGACGCACCCGAGACCATAAACGAGGGCTCCTCCACGTTCGAGGTCGCCCGCGCCATGGCCGGAGCCTGGGACGCCGGGGGTACCGAGTCCGTCGCCTCGGTGATTGCGCAAGCCGAGTGCGCACCCAATGACCCCCATCTGTGGGCGGTCGTCGGTGAAATCGTGACCCAACTACCCAACAGCGACAAGACCGCCAAAGCCTTGACGACGATCCAGCGCAACATCCCCGCAATCGCCAGCCTGGCCCAGCGGGTTGCCGAATCCGCCCACAGCCAATCCGCCCAGTTGACCTTCTCGGACATGTTGGAGGAGACCCCCTGATGAGCCCGTCGTCGCCCCCGGCACCTCACTGGGCGGACCTGCTGCCGCTGCGGCCCGAAGTCCACGCTTCTGACGGCTCCGTCGGTGAACTCCAGATGTCTCTCCACAAGGCCGTCTATCAGACAGCAGACGTGCCGTACCGCAAGGTCAAGTACTACACGGAAATCACCCAGCCCACCCCTAACCTGGTCGGGTTCTTCGGCAAGGTCGCACGGCGGCTGGGCACCGACGAGCAAGGAACCGCGCTCTTCCACCTCGACCAGGGGATGGGAGGCGGTAAGTCCCACGCGCTGGTGGGCCTGTTCCACATGGCCAATACCCCGGAACAGTTCTTCGCCACCGACTTCGGCCAGATGGTGAGAGTCGAGGCCGAACAACGGGGTGGACATGTCGACCTGCAAAGCCCCAGGATCGTCACGCTCACTGCGGACAACTTCTCTCCAGGCCGCCCCACGGAGATCTTCGGCCCAGCCGTCAATCTGTTCGAGCGGTTCGTATGGTCCCTCACCGACGGGAACATGGACCGCTACCATTACTACGTCAGTATGGGGCCGAACAAGGAAACAATTCGCAAGGCTCTATCCGACAACGGCCGACCGGTTCTTATTCTCCTGGATGAGCTGATGGACTATGTCCTTCCGCTCTCTGCGCCGGCTTATGTCGCGACGATGCCTGATGAGCTGGGTTTCCTCGGCGCGCTGATGGACGCCTGCGACGATGTGCCCCGTGTGGCCTTCGTCCTGGTCATGATCCGCTCGGAGATCAACGAACGCGGCTACAACATCCACGCCCAGGACTTCCGGGAACACGTGGCAGAACGCGTCGTGCGGAACGGAACCACCATCGCCGTCACCGAGTCGCAGGACTTCGCCTCGATTATCCGCCGACGGCTGTTCCAGACCAAAGAGACTCTGCCTTTAGATGAACTCAGCTCCTCGTACACCGCTGCCGCGGAAGGGCAATGGGCAGCGAAGGTCTTCGACAAGATGGGCGCTAATCGAGGTATCGCAGGTTTTCCGGAACGCATGGCGGAGAGCTATCCGTTCCACCCAGAACTCATGCGCCTTGTGCAGGACGAATGGTCCCAAGTCCAGGGGTTCCAACGTGTGAGGTCCACTGTCGCGATCTTCGCCCGCACCGCAATGCACTGGGTTGACGAGCACCAGGCTGGCCGCTGGGCCCCCGTGCTGGTCGGAGCAGGCGACATCCCTCTGACCGTGGTGCTGGAGGAACTACTCTCCTCCGGGCTCCTCATGAACAATGACCGGGCGATCCAAGGATGGCGCGCCGTAGCCGGCACTGACATCACCAGCTCTGACAAGGCCAACGGACGCGCGGTGGACATTGACGCGGAACTCACTCGCTATGGCGTCGATACGCGGCAACCAGCGCCGGCTGTGCGCATGGCCACGGCCCTGCTGTGCTATTCCCTGGTGGGGCGTCCTCAGGGAAGGCGAGGCGCAACCAAGACTGAACTGATGGCGAGCGTTTTCGAGCCGGTCTCTTCGGGTGGCTTTGCCTTCACCGCCGCGGAGGAGGTGTTCAACGCCTTGACGGCCGAGGAGGGCCTCGGAGCACTGGAGGTCACGACCCCTACTAACGCTCCGGCGCGCTACTCGCTGTCCATCAAGCAAAACTTGCGCATGTACTTCACGGCCGCCAAGGCCCTCATCAAACGCGAGGATCAAGAGGCCCTCGTCTGGGACGTTGCCCAGCAGATCGCCTCTTCGTCCAAAGGCCCTTTCGAACAGGTACTGCTCATTGACCGCCCCGGCGATGAGAAGACTCCCCTTGATCAGATCTTCGGGGAAGTCGACTCCAACACGGTCCGACTCGTCGTCCTGGATCCGCGCCGTTGGACCTTGCTCAACGGCAAGGACAACAGCAGCCGCACCGAAATCTTGGCACTGTTCGGACTCGGCCCACACGCCTTGACAGTTGACAACGCTGCCAGCTGCATCGTGGCCTGCGTCAACACCCAGCAGCGTGACCACGCCCGCAAGCGCGCCTGGGAGGTACTGGCCTGGCGGTACGTCCTGCGGCAGATCAACCACGACGCAACTGACGAGCTCACCGAAGCCCGCACCAAACTCAGCGCCGCCGAATCCAAACTCAAGGAAGCCATACTCAAGGCATACCGCCACTACGCGTACCTGCTACGCGCGGGCGAGGAACTCGTCGTCGAATTCAGACGGTTCGAAGACGACGGAAAGTCAGCACTGCAAGGACAGGCATTGTGGGATCGCTTGGTCGAAGACCAGCGTGCGACCCGCCGCGGAGAGCTGGCACACCAATACCTCGCCACCCTGCTAAGGACATTCGACCGCGCGTTGACCCCCCGAGAGGTCGTCCAGGCGTTCTTCAAGAATCCAGCGTTCCCCCTTGTCACATCTACCGACGAGATCCGCCGGGCTATCTACGGCCTCGTCACAGACGACTGGGAACTGGTCGACTCGCAGAACAACCACCTATCCATCGCGTCCCCCGGTCAGATCCAGATCAACTCCATCAGCCAATCCTTGCGGCCACGGATCACCACCCCCCTGCCTGGCAACGACGGCACCGGGCAGGAGTCCAGCCAGGATTCTGGAGAAGATGCCCGGAGCACTCTCTTCGGCGACGCAGGCAACGCCAACGACGCTCCGGCCGGCTCAACGGACACGTCCAGGAGCCCTGCGCCCCAAGGACAGTCCTCCGCTGGCCCGAGGATCTACAAGAGATATTCGTTGGAGATTGCGAACCGAAGCATCACCTCGCCTGAAAACCGAGAATACATCTGGCAGCTATTCCGCGAACTGGCCAAGACGCTGGATCCTGCATTCTTCAGCGAACGCGACCACCAGCTCATCGATATGAAAATAACTCTCACAACCGCTCAAGGAGACGAGGGGGGAATTACCACCAAGGGCCAGCAGGCGGGCGCTCGAATCACGGTTGAAGACGATGACTTCTAAAGCGCCTTCCTCAATCAATGATATTCCGCCAGGAGTTATCGCAGGCGAATCAAGATACTAAAACTCCCTGGCGGAAGCGGAAGGGGCCGTGGCTACAGTTCATGGAAAGCATCTTGCACAGTCGATTACCCTCCGACGGCAGCTCTGCCGGGAACCGCCGGAGCTTCAACCACGTATGCTGCAGATGAGTACTGGCATGTCCATACCCCGACGGTGGGATGCGTCCTCGGCTTCAGCGATCGGCTCTCGCTTTCCGCGCAGTGTGGGCAGGTGACGGCGAGTTGGCCCTATCCTGCCCACCTATCGATAAGATGATATGAGCCCTCGCTCAGTGACTCCATCCCCTCAGGGCATTCTCCCGTGAGAACCAGAACCTTGATGGAAGCGCGAATATAGGACGGTGGCTCGCCCAAAGGAGGTAGGATCGCTGAGCAAAGAATGCGCTGCACATCGTCAGCGGCGAGAGGAAGTTCGCTGTTATCGAAGTAGTTGGCGTAGCGGGTGATCAGTTGCGGCAGATTGGGTAAGCGGTTCCGGTCGAGGACCGCGGGATGTGGCCGGACGCCGGCGGCGATCCATCGCCAGACGTCCATGGTCTCGTAGAGGTGGCCCAACCGCCGCATGGGGGACCGGCGTAGATCTTCTTGACGTGCAGCACTTGCCCCTGGCCGAGATCGAGGAGCACAGGGCGAGCGCAGTAGGTGATGGATCGGCGTGGCTGCTTCCAGCGGAAGGAAACGTACGAGTCATCTCGTCCGGGCCGCAGGATCAAACGATTGCTCCAGTAGGCTTCGCGAGCATCAAAGAGCCAGTTCATTGCGCCGTAGTGCGCCTCGCGAGCGGCAATCTCGTCGGAAAGACTGCTGTGCTGAAGTTCGACGACGGCTCCGTTAGCGCTCACGAGATCGGCTCGATGCGTCCCCATCGGCACCTCTCGGCGGTCGGCTGGAACGATGCGCTGGTAGGCGCGATGCCAGTCGGTTTCAGGTTCCGACCACGAGTCGCAATCACCGCCGGACACGTGTGCCCAATGCCAGATGTTGACCTGACCGCAACGGGCCCTTATGACCCCCGCACACAACGGACACGCAGCCCTCCCCGAGGGGTAGGGCTCAATCCGCTCCCCTGTACCGTCATCGGCATACAGCATCGGATCCCTCCCCAGCCCCGCAGGCTGCCACGCGAGACTGACACATCGATGCCCTCCCCCCCTCCAGCTTCACACGGACATCTAGGCGAAATCAGCCTCACCACAGAAGATGGCGGGTACCAGCGGCGCAGAAGTCTTAGGAGGTAAGACCGCGTTGTGCTATGGAGTCGGGGCGCAGCGCTGGCAACGCTTGTAGTTTCGGCCACCCTTGGGACCCGTATGGTCAGCGACCCAAACCCGCGTCTCTTCTGGAGTCACGGGCCGAAACGATGGATACACCGATTTCCTGTCGAAATCACCGTCGAAGTTTTCATAGAAGCCGCTGTCCATGAAGGAGTTCGCGGCATGTGCGTAATCGCGGAGAGCCCGTTCGTACGCCTCACCCGAGGGCGGCGCGAATTGCTTCGGCATTTCGCGCGTGACAACCGAACACGTGGTGGTGTGCAGCCCTCGCTTGCCTACTGTAAACGGGTACTGATCGGGTAGTTGGAACCTGCGCCACGACTCCGACGCATCTCGCACCATCTGATCGAACATATTCTGGTGCCGCGCACACGCTTCACATCCGCCGTCACGCTCGCACCAGTCGCGTTTGTCTGCGCTGTCTTCGTAATCGAAGCAGCCGCTCGGGTCGTACAAGTGGTCAACCGCTTCGAGGAGGCCGGTGAGGGCCTGATCCGCCGTCAGATTTCCCGCTTGCACCGCTGCGAGGATGTCCATCACCGCTGGCAGCTCGATATCGAAACCCCAGCCCTCCCGGATGCCCCGCTTACGCTCCTTGGGGAAAGTCTCGCCGAAGAGAAAACACGTCGCCGGCAACGCCTGGTTCCCCACAGTGACGTCGGCCTTGAGGGCTACTCCCATGGCTCGCTCCCCTCAGGTAGGTAGTGGGTGGGACCGGGGGCCGACATTACCGGAACCGGACGCAGGTCCGAGCCGTTGCCGAGATCGGCGGCGCGGGCCAAAGCCTGTCGACTCCCCCGTGCACGCCGACCACAGCGTCGTCGTCCTGAACATCGGGCTCCGCCGAGGTCTGCTCGTCAGCAGCACGGACCGCGGGCTGCTGGGGTGAGGCGGTTGTCAAGGACGGGGAGTAAGACGGGACGTTCACTCGCGTGAAGCGGTTGGTGGTGTGGGGACGTAGGGGGCCACCTGCATCTCCAACGGAGCTGCGGGCCTGGCGTCCCTGAGCGTAACGGAGAACACCGAGCTTAGTGGGAGGGGCAAGCGGCAGGAGGAGATCTTCACTGATCTCATTGCCGCGGCGGCTGGCATTGTCTTGGGCCAACGTGGACGTTGTGTTCCTGTCGCTGTTCTCCGCGGCGTCGCATTCACTCCGAGTAACAAGGGAGTAGCCACAATGATCCATCACCGGCCGTGATGCCCAGTGCCAACACGGTGGCGGCCCGCCGGCTCGCGCGCGTGGTCGGATTCGCTGCCAACTGAGCAAGTGCCACCATTCTTCTGAGGCCGGGCCGCCTTCAAAGGCCCGGCCTCAGTTAGATCAGATACTCGTCAGGGCTCACTTGGTGCCGTCCGTGAGAGCTTGACCCACCGAAGCCATAAACGGACGACTCGAGAACCTGCGCGGCTCCGCCCTCGGCGTCCGCGATCTACCAACTACACCGCCAGGAGCCTGCTCGAAGCCAGCGGATTCGGACCGCATCTACACCCTCGTTCGTGAAGAGCCCGATAACGGCATCATGGTCTCTTTCCGAGCCTCGGACGAAGATCACGGTTTCGGACTCACGGAGGAGTCGGCAAGTTGGCTGAGCAGGGCCTGAGCTGCTGCGGTCTTGGCAGCGCTCTTGGTGCTCCGGCGGCTCTGCGCGGCTGCGGGTTCGTCGGTGTCTGCCAGCACCGTGGATACCGCGGAGGTGAAGACCGGCTGGTGGGGCGGCCCCGTGGGTGTGCAGTGCCAGGTGAGATCGCGCAGGTATCCCGCCTGTTCGAGTTCGTGGACGGCGCTGACGGGTGAGGAGTGGGTGCGTCGGGCGATGAAGTCTGCGATGGGAAGCGGGGCTTGGCGCTGGCCTGGGATCTGCGGTGATTCGAGCCGTTCGTCGTCATCGATGCAGATGTCTCCGGCGCGGAGCCAACGCCGCAGGTCATCCGTGGCAATGCCGAGGAGGTCACCGGTCTGCCGGATGCTGAGTTTGCTGTCGTGCATGAGATGGATCGCACGTTCGATCAAGGCCGCGTGCTCGGCGTATTCCTCTTCCAGTCCGAGGTATTCGGCGTGGGCGGCCTGGCCTTCCTCCAGCCGCCGCTGCCCAGCGATCAGGCAACGCACCGCGCAAAACAGGCCGAGCCGGAAGTGCTTCTCCCCATGGCCACTGGAGCGCTGGACCAGATACCAGCCGGCGGGGATGAAGTGGCCACGGTCCGTCTTGCCACAGGTGCGGCAACTGTAGCCGCGCTCGACCCGCGGCTGGAAGGGAACTTCGGTGCTCCCGAAGGCGGGGGCAGGTACAGTGTCGACCGAATCGGCAGGGATAGTGATGCTCATGCAATTATACTCCGTGTTGGGAAGTTTGCGCACCTTAGTCTAGGGTCTCGGGACCGTGAACCTCCCTCCATGTAGCCCAGCACTGTCCCTCTTCCGTGGCGGTCAAGGCCGGTGCTGCCGATGAGCCGCGGATTCCCCGAATGGCTGCGATCTGCCTTCCGTGACGGGGTACTCGGCATGGATGTCGCGGCCGATGTCGAGCAGCGAGCGCGTGCTCGCACGTTGACACCGAACGAGCTACGTACGCTCCTGCTGATCCCAATCGCCGGTCCTGGGATGCCCACGGCCCGGCGGACGGCGTTGGAGTACGTGGCCCAGAATCCGCCGCTGGCGCGGTCCATCTTGGGTATTCACGCCCAGTCCTCGGGCCTACCTCAGCCGCAGGCCATCTGCCGTCCCAGGGGCGCCGCCTTCACCGCCCAGGCGATCGTGGACATCGGCGGCCAGCGAAGTGAGAGCAAGTGGTGCACCGCCTCCAGTAAGAAGGCGGCACAGCAGCGGGCGTACGTTGACGTCCTGGAACAGCTCACGAGTGCGACGAGCACTCCCGTGGCGCCAGCCGATACTGGCACCGGGCAGGACGCCTACGCCTACGTCGACGGTGACACTTTGCTGGACCTGCTGGCTACGTGCCGGGAGGGCCGTCATCCGGAGTTGATCGAGCATGTCGAGCTGCGGGCCCGCAGCGGTCTGCTGACTCTTCGCCAGATCTATGCTCTGCTGCTCATCCCGCGCAGCAAGTTCTGGCGCCAGGCACGGCTTGCTGGGCTGGATGCGGTCGCGCAGACCACCGGTGCGGCTGCTGCTCTGCTTGATGAGTACTGCCGGCGTACGGGCCTGCCCCCGGTGCGGCTGAAGCCCTCCCCGAGCGACAAGAAAGGCAGCTACACCATGCAGGCGCTGCTGGCCGCGCACGAGGCCCTGGTGGCCTCGGGCCTGTGCAGCGGGTCGACCGAGGCAGCGGCGGCGGAGTCGGCGCGATATGAACTCCTGGTCCGCCTGGGCGGCCTCGCCGAACCCGCTTGCCTTCCCGCATCCGGCGGCGATGCAGAGCTCATCACCGTCTTCGGTGGTCGCACGGCCCTGGAAGCCCTGGAGGAACGCGCCCGCACCGGCGGTATCAGCGATTTGACCTGTCAGGTCACCGGAACGACGCTGCCCGCGCGCGCCCAGGCTGAATGCGTCGTCCACAGCCAACGCCTGCGTGCGCCGGGGCGCGGTCCTACGCCGCGGGCTGCCCGGGAGGCGGCTGCCCGAACCTTGCTGCTGATGGTGAACCGGCGGCTCGCTCAGGGCAGTTCACCCCCGCCGCTGCCGCCTGCTGTCGAGGAACCCACTGGGCTCTCCATCCCGGCACCGCGGCACGACCACTCGGGCGAGACCGACGCCGCGCCCCGGCAGCTACCGAAACCTCCACTCCCTGTGGCGGAGCGTCCCGCCCCGACTCCTCCTGCTGTGCCCCGGCAGGCGCCCCTTCGTCCGGCCCCAGTGGTCGCACCGGCTCACCTGATCGCCGAGCTGCTGGCCGCCGGCGCGGACTTGGCGCTCGACGGCCGCGAGGGAGGACAGACGACCTTCCTGTGCGTGCTCCCGGACCGGAAGTCGCCAGATCATCCTGGCGAGGACGCGCGGGTCGTGAAAACGCTGCTGCTGCCGGGCGGGGAATTGGCCGAATGTACATGCCTGCGCGTCGACCTGATGGACCTCGTCACCCATCTTGCCCTGCCAGCACACGAGGGGTGGTCATCGGCCACGACGGTGTGGGCCCGCGTGATCCGGCTGGCGCTGAGCCTGATCGCCCGCAGCCAGGTGTATCCGGCGCTGACCGAACCCGGGCAGCACCAGGGTCGGCAGCCGACCTGGCGGACGGGGCCGTGGACGCCGGAACTCTGGGAGGAGACCACCGCGCTCTCCGCCGACGTGGCGCGTCTCCCGCGCTGCCTTCAGACCCGCGACGCCCGCCAGGAGGCCAACGAGCCCCTGGACGAGGTCCGCCGGTGCCTTGACGCTATCGCCGACCGATTCGTGCCCGCACCCGGACTGTGCCATCTCCTCGGCCACGTCCCCTTCGCCGCCCCCGTCGACTACCAGGACCCGATCACTGCCCTGCAAACCTGGGCCGACGACATCGAGCACGACCTCGATCCCCAGCCCATCGCCGAGGTGACCCTGCGTATCCCGGCACCGCACCGCGACCAGTCAACCCGGCTGCGTGCCACCCTTCGGCTGGCCATCACCCCTGACGGCGACGAGACCGTCGACGCCACCGACGTCTGGGAAGGTCGCGCCAAGCTGCCGCACCTCCCGCCAGGACTGCGCCAGCGCACCGGCCGGGCCCTGCGCCGCGCGGCCCTCATCTTTCCGCCGCTGGGCCCGCTGGGACAGCAGCCACGCCCCGGAGCATTCCTGATCAGCCTCGCCGACGCCGCAGCCCTGCGCGGAAACGTCGGCGATGAACTGGCCCGCCTGGGGATCACCGCGGACTGGCACGACAACTGGGCCGGCCACCTCGCCGCCCACGCCGTCGTCGGCACCGGAACCCCCGCACCCGTCTGTGCCGGCACCTTCGGCCTCGGCGAAGTCCTCGACCGGCGGTGGCAGATCACCCTGGACGGCGTAGCACTCACCGATGCTGAGATGGACACCCTGGCAGCGCAGGCACTTCCCTGCGTACGGCTGCACAACCGCTGGGTCCTGCTGGACGAGGGCATCCGTGAACACCTCCGGCAGCGCACACTGCCTCCCGTCGGTGCCCGCGAGGGCATGCTCGACGCCCTTCTCGGCACCGTCACGTTCGACGGGACCACCTACGCCTGCAACGCCGCCGACGGTCTGGCCGAACTGATCGAGGAAATGCGCAACGAGGACGGCCACCACGCCGCCACCGAGCCTCTGGGCCTGTCCGGCACCGTGCTGCACCCCTACCAGCTCAGCGCCCTGAACTGGCTCAGCCGCGTCACCAGGCTCGGCTTCGGCGCGGTGCTCGCCGACGACATGGGCATCGGCAAGACCATCACCGCCCTCGCCTTCCACCTCAGCCGCCAACACCTCGGCCACGGGCCCACTCTCGTGATCTGCCCCAGCAGCCTGGTCGACAACTGGCACCGCGAAATCGCCACCCGCGCCCCGCACACCCCCGTCATCCGCTACGCAGGGCCGAAACGCCGCCTGACCGGCCTGCGACCCGACACGATCGTCATCACCAACTACCACCTCATGGGCAAGGACAACGCGGAACTGGCCGCACACGCCTGGGGCCTGTTCATCGCCGACGAAGCCCAGACGATCAAGAACGCCGACACCACCACCGCCCGGACGGCCCGCACCATCCCCGCCACCACCCGCCTGGCCCTGACCGGCACACCCATCGAGAACCGCCCCGACGAACTGTGGGCCATCCTCGACTGGTGCAACCCCGAACTGTTCTCCACGCGCCAGGGCTTCCTCACCCGATACGCCCGCCCCCTCCAGCAAGCCGGCAACCCCGCGCACGCCGACGAAGCTCGCACGCGCGTCCACCAGCTCCTACTCCCCTTCGTCCGCCGACGCCTCAAAACGGACCCCACTCTCGGCCTGGACCTGCCGCCCAAACGGGAGACCACCCACACTATTGCGCTCTCACGCGAGCAGATCGGGCTGTGCGAAGCCCTCCACCGCGACACCTTCGACCAGCTCCGCACCTGCCCCAACGGCAAACGTCGAGGCGAACTCCTGCTGAACCTCATCACCAGCTTCAGGAAAGTCACCAACAGCCCTGACCACTACGCCGGAACCGACCCCGCCGCCATCGCCGCCGACGTCCAGGCCGCCGCGCACCGCGCACCCAAACTCACCGCCCTGGATACCCTGCTGCGCAACATTCGCAACAACGACGAATCCGCTCTGGTCTTCACCAGCTATGTCGTCGTCGGCCGACTGCTATGCGCATACCTCACCGCCCGCGGCTTCCGGCCGCTCCTGTTCAACGGCTCCCTCAGCCGCACCCAACGCAATGGAGTTCTGGATGCCCTCAGCGCCGGCGCCGCCGACGTGCTCGTCATGACGCTGCGCAGCGGCGGCCTCGGCCTGAACATCACTGACGCCAACCACGTCATCCACTACGACCGCAACTGGAACCCCGCGCTGGAAGCCCAGGCCAACGACCGCGTCCACCGCATCGGACAGCAACGCCCCGTACAAGTCCACTACCTCGTCACCGCCGGAAGCATCGAAGAACGCATCACCAGCATGCTCGCCAAGAAACGCAACCTCGCCGACGCCTTCCTGCCCTCCGGCGACCTCGACTTGAGCAAACTCAGGGAAACGGAACTCCTCGCCCTATGCACACTGACACCCCGACCATGACCAATTCCTCCCCCACCGCACCACTGTGGGACCGAAAAC
>NZ_LAVK01000129.1 GCF_001083795.1 Streptomyces sp. SBT349 | reverse complement strand
GGCCGGGGCCGCCGGGGCCGGGCGGGGCGGGCGAGGTCAGTCGCCGTTGCCCGGGGTCGGGGTCGTCTTCTGGATCTGGAGCAGGAACTCGGCGTTCGACTTCGTCTGCTTCATCTTGTCCAGCAGCAGCTCGATGGCCTGCTGCTGGTCCAGCGCGTGCAGCACCCGGCGGAGCTTCCAGACGACGGCCAGCTCGTCGCTGCCCATCAGGATCTCCTCCTTGCGCGTGCCGGAGGCGTCCACGTCGACGGCGGGGAAGATGCGCTTGTCGGCGAGCTTCCTGTCGAGCTTGAGCTCCATGTTGCCGGTGCCCTTGAACTCCTCGAAGATCACCTCGTCCATCCGCGAGCCGGTCTCCACCAGCGCGGTGGCCAGGATGG
Organism: Streptomyces sp. SBT349; assembly: GCF_001083795.1. Lineage (GTDB taxonomy): Bacteria > Actinomycetota > Actinomycetes > Streptomycetales > Streptomycetaceae > Streptomyces. The sequence goes on along the minus strand of NZ_LAVK01000129.1, from coordinate 18,843 downwards.
TCAGCGAGCCGCCGTCCTCGATGTTGCGGGCGGCGCCGAAGAACTTCTTCGGCGGGTACAGCGCCGCGGAGTCCACACCGCCGGAGAGGATGCGGCCCGAGGCGGGCGCGGCCAGGTTGTAGGCGCGGCCGAGGCGGGTGATGGAGTCGAGCAGGACGACCACGTCGTGGCCGAGCTCGACCAGCCGCTTGGCGCGCTCGATGGCGAGTTCGGCGACCGTGGTGTGGTCCTCCGAGGGCCGGTCGAAGGTCGAGGAGATGACCTCGCCCTTCACCGAACGCTGCATGTCGGTGACCTCTTCCGGCCGCTCGTCCACGAGGACGACCATCAGGTGGCACTCGGGGTTGTTGCGCGTGATGGCGTTGGCCACCGCCTGCATGATCATGGTCTTGCCGGTCTTCGGCGGGGCCACGATCAGCCCGCGCTGGCCCTTGCCGATGGGCGAGACCAGGTCGATGATGCGGGTGGTCAGCGCGCCCGGGTCGTTCTCCAGGCGGAGCCGCTCCTGCGGGTAGAGCGGGGTCAGCTTGTTGAACTCGGCGCGCCCGCGGCCGGATTCGGCGGCCATGCCGTTGACCGAGTCGAGGCGGACGAGCGCGTTGAACTTCTCGCGCCGCTCGCCGTCGCGGGGCTGGCGGACCGCGCCGGTGACGTGATCGCCCTTCCGCAGGCCGTTCTTCCTGACCTGGGCGAGCGAGACGTACACGTCGTTGGGCCCGGGCAGGTAGCCGGAGGTGCGCACGAACGCGTAGTTGTCGAGGATGTCGAGGATGCCGGCGACCGGGATCAGGACATCGTCCTCGGCGATCTGCGGCTCGACGACCTCGTCGCGCCCGCGGCGCCCGCGGCGGTCCCGGTACCGGCCCCTGCGGCCCCTGCGGCCGCCCTCGAAGTCGTCGTCCCCGCCGTCCCGGTCGCGGTCACGGTCACGATCCCGGTCCCGGTCGCGGCTGCGGTCCCCGCCGTCGCGGTCGCGGTCGCGGTTGCGGTTGCCGTCGCGCTCTCCCCTGCGGCCGCCGTCGTTCTTCTGGGCCTGGCCCTGGCCCTGTCCGCCGCCCTGGCCCTGGCCCCCGCCCTGCCCCTGGCCCTGGCCCTGGGTGTCGTTCTTCTGGGTCTGGCTCTTGCCGCGGCGGTCGCGGTCGCGCTTGCCCTGCCTGTCCTGCTGGCCCTCGCCGCCCTTGGCGGCGTCGGTGACCGTCGAGGCGTCCTGGGGGGCGTCGGACCGTTCGCGGTCCGCCACGTCGCCGCCCCGGCCGCCCGCCGCGGCCTCGGCGGGTGCGCCCTTGGCCTCCGCGGCCTGGCCGGGAATCTCGATCTGCGCGGCGGCGGCCTGGTCACCGGTGCGGGTCCGGGAGGTCGTGCGGCGCTTCGGCTTGTCTGCGGGGGCGGCGGCCTCGGCCTGCTTCGCCTCTCCGTTCGCGGCCGCTCCCGGGCTTGCGGCGCCGGCGGCCTGCTTCTCCTTGATGACCTCGATCAGCTGGCTCTTGCGCATCCGCGCGGTGCCCCTGATCCCCAGCCTGGAGGCGACCTGCTGCAACTCGGCGAGAACCATGCCGTCGAGGCCGGTACCCGAGCGCCGGCGACGCGGCGCGGCGGCAGGAGCGTCCGTGGTGGACGCGGTGGCAGCACCGGCAGTCTTGTCGGCGGTGTCGGCACTCACGCCCATCAGATCGGTGGTGTCGCTCACGAAGGGTCCTTCCCTGGAGCGGACGTCGGCCTGTCTGGCTCGGCGACCGGTCGTGCTGTCCGGCTGCGGCCCCGTGCGGCGGACCGGCCGGTGCGGTAATCCGCCTGCTCATTGCGGCGGAAGATCAATGCAAAGTGTGGTGCGGGGAGGATCGAGGAGGGTCCGACGAACCGTCTCGCACCGGTTCCGGAGCGTGCTCGGCGCTACCAGGCAGGCTGCTCAGGCAGTTGAGTGGAGGCTCCCGGAAGAAGAGGTGGTCCCAGGAGGTGGGACCCCGGAATTCCGCACGAGGCTCAGAGGAGCGGTACGTGCAGACTTGAGGTTAACACTACCGGATCCCGCCTTCATTCCCCCTCTCCATGTTCTCCGGCGATCGTTCTCCGAGGGTGTCCCGCGGTCACTGACCGGTCCCCGCGAGCGGCAGGACGGATGCCCCTACCAGGTCCAGGGCCAGCCGGTTCGCCGTCCAGCCGTCGCCGGCCAGCCGGGCCACCTTGTCCGCCTCGCCGTCCTCGGCGAAGGCGAGCACCGTCGGCCCGGCGCCCGAGATGACGGCGGGAACGCCGTCCGCGCGCAGCCTGCCGACGAGATCCATGCTCTCGGGCATCGCGGATGCCCGGTACTCCTGGTGCAGCCGGTCCTCGGTGGCCGGAAGCAGCAGGTCGGGGCGGTGGGTCATGGCCTCGACCAGGAGCGCGGCGCGGCCCGCGTTCGCCGCCGCGTCCACGTGCGGCACCGAGCGCGGCAGCAGGCCGCGCGCGGTCTCCGTCGCCAGCGGGCGGGACGGCACGAACACGACGGGAACGATTCGGGGCGAGGGCTCCATCCGGATGGCCCGGACCGCGCCGCCCTCCCCCCAGGCCAGCGTGAAGCCGCCGTGGAGGCAGGCCGCGACATTGTCCGGGTGGCCCTCGATCTCGGCCGCGAGCTCCAGCAGGGTCGCGTCGTCGAGCCTGGCCTCGCCCCCCGTGGTCACGGCCCGCGCCGCCACCAGGCCCGCGCAGATCGCGGCCGAGGAGGAACCGAGGCCGCGGCCGTGCGGGATGCGGTTGGCGCAGACGATCTCCAGTCCCCGGGGCTGTCCGCCCAGCGCCTCGAACGCCGTGCGCAGCGTGCGGACCAGCAGGTTCCGCTCGTCGCGGGGCAGGCTGTCCGCGCCCTCGCCCGCGATGTCGAGATGCAGGCCCGCCTCCGCCACCCGGACGACCACGTCGTCGTAGAGCCCCAGGGCGAGGCCGAGCGCGTCGAAGCCCGGCCCCAGATTGGCACTGGTCGCGGGTGTGCGCACCCGCACGGCTGCGGCGCGGAAGGCGGGATGGGCCATCGCTCGATGACTCTCCTTGGTGAGATGTGCGGCGTGTCCTCGCCGGGCGTGCGGCGCCGGTTCCGTGGCGCGAGCCCCGCCTCGCGCATGCGACCACGAGCGGTACACCACTACGGGACGAATACCAGCCTATCGAAGGAAGGTTCATGCGCGATACAGGGCGGGCCGGTGTCGCCCGCCCCCGGCCGGGGGCGGGCCCGGCCCAGCACGGCCGGGGCCCGTCAGGCGAGGTCGAGACGTGCCGCCGCCGCGTCCGCGTCCACCGGCACGGTCACCGGGCGGGGCGCCCCGGACACGGCCCACTCGGGGTCCTTGAGCCCGTTGCCGGTGACGGTGCAGACGACGCGCTGGCCGGGGTCGACCTCGCCCTGCTCGGCCGCGTGCAGCAGACCCGCCACCGAGGCCGCGGAGGCCGGCTCGACGAAGACTCCCTCGCCCGCCGCCAACAGCCGGTAGGAGGCGAGGATTTGACGGTCCGTCACCGCGTCGATCCGGCCGCCCGACTCGTCGCGGGCGCGTTCGGCCTGGACCCAGGAGGCCGGGTTCCCGATGCGGATCGCGGTGGCGATGGTCGAGGGGTCCTTGACCGGCTCGCCGCGCACGATGGGCGCCGCACCGGACGCCTGGTACCCCCACATCCGGGGGGTGCGCGTGGCGGGGCCGTCCGCCGCGTACTCCCGGTAACCCTTCCAGTACGCCGTGATGTTGCCGGCGTTGCCGACCGGCAGCACGTGGATGTCGGGGGCGTCGCCGAGCATGTCGACGACCTCGAACGCGGCGGTCTTCTGGCCCTCGATGCGCGAGGGGTTGACCGAATTGACCAGCGCCACCGGGTACTTCTCCGAGAGCTGGCGGGCCAGCGTGAGGCAGTCGTCGAAGTTCCCGTCGACCTGGAGGATGCGGGAGCCGTGCACCAGCGCCTGACCCATCTTGCCGAGCGCGATCTTGCCCTGCGGCACCAGCACCGCGCAGACGAGCCCGGCGCGCACCGCGTAGGCGGCGGCCGAGGCCGAGGTGTTGCCCGTGGAGGCGCAGATGACGGCCTTCGCGCCCGCCTGCTTGGCGTGCGAGATGGCCATCGTCATCCCGCGGTCCTTGAACGAGCCGGTGGGGTTAGCGCCCTCGACCTTGAGATGAACGTCACACCCGGTGCGTTCGGAGAGGATCGGGGCGGGCACGAGCGGCGTCCCGCCCTCGCGCAGCGTCACCACCGGGGTGTCGTCCGTGACGGGGAGCCGGTCGCGGTACTCCTCGATCACCCCGCGCCACTGACGGCTGGTGCTGGTGACAGACATGGCTGGTGCCTCTCCTGTTCCGGCCCGCGGAAGCGCTCGCTCCGGGGCTACTCGCCTTCGACCCGCATGGTGCTCGCGACGCCATGCACGGTGTCCAGCCTGCGCAGCGCCTCGACGGTCGCGCCGAGCGCGGCGTCGTGGGCGCGGTGGGTGACGACGACGAGCTTGGCCTCGCCGTCCTTGCCGCTCTGGCGGACGGTGTCGATCGACACCCCGTGAGCGGCGAAGACCATGGCGCACTGCGCCAGCACGCCCGGCTTGTCCACGACGTCCAGGCTGACGTGGTACCGCGTGACGACCTCGCCCATCGGGCTCACGGGCAGCTGGGCGTAGGCGGACTCCCGCGGGCCGAGGCCGCCGGTCAGCTTGTTCCGGCAGGCGGCGACCAGGTCGCCCAGGACGGCGGACGCGGTGGGAACGCCACCCGCGCCCGGCCCGTAGAACATCAGCCGCCCGGCCGCCTCCGCCTCGACGAACACCGCGTTGTACGCCTCCCGGACGCCGGCCAGGGGGTGGCTGAGCGGGATCATCGCCGGGTGGACGCGGGCGGTCACGGAGCGCCCGTCGCCCGCGCGTTCGCAGATGGCCAGCAGCTTCACGGTGTGGCCCATCTGCCGCGCGCCCGCGATGTCGGCCGCGGTGATCTCGGTGATGCCCTCGCGGTGCACGTCGTCCAGGCGCACCCGGGTGTGGAACGCGATGCCGGCCAGGATCGCCGCCTTGGCCGCCGCGTCGAATCCCTCGACGTCGGCGGTCGGGTCGGCCTCCGCGTACCCGAGCGCGGTGGCCTCGGCCAGGGCCTCGCCGTAGCCGGCGCCGCTGGACTCCATGCGGTCGAGGATGAAGTTGGTCGTGCCGTTGACGATGCCGAGGACCCGGTCGACCCTGTCCCCCGCCAGCGACTCGCGCAGCGGGCGCAGCAGCGGGATGGCGCCGGCGACCGATGCCTCGAAGTAGAGGTCGGCCGCCTGTTTCTCCGCGGCGGCGTGCAGCGCGGTCCCGTCCCCGGCCAGCAGCGCCTTGTTGGCGGTGACGACGCTGGCGCCGCTCTCGAAGGCCGCGTTGATCAGGGTGCGGGCGGGCTCGATGCCGCCGATCAGCTCGATCACCACATCGATGTCGCCGCGGGTCACCAGCCCCTCGGCGTCCGTGGTGACCAGCTCGGGGGCGATGTCGCCGCGCGCCCTGTCCGGGCGGCGGACGGCGACCCCGGCCAGCTCGACGCGGGCGCCGATCCGCGCGGCGAGGTCGTCGGCGTGCGCCGTCATGAGGCGGGCCACCTGCGAGCCGACCACTCCGCAGCCGAGCAGCGCCACCTTCAGCGGACGAGTGCGCACCATTCGACCTCGCCTTTCCGTTCATCCTGGGGCTTCAGTGTCACGCACCGGCGCGCGAACCCCACCCCACGTTCACCATACGGACGCGGCGGCGGTCGGGCGCGCGGGCGGCGCGGGCTCAGCCGAGGTCGAGCCGGAGCAGGTCCTCCTCGGTCTCCCGGCGCACGATCTCGCGGGCCACGCCGTCCGCGACGGCGATCACGGGCGGGCGGGGCGTGTGGTTGTAGTTGCTCGCCATCGAGCGGCAGTAGGCGCCGGTCGCGGGCACGGCGAGCAGGTCGCCCGGCGCCACGTCGGCCGGGAGGTAGGCGTCGCGGACCACGATGTCGCCGCTCTCGCAGTGCTTCCCGACCACCCGGGCCAGCATGGGGGGCGCGGCCGAGGTGCGGGAGGCGAGCACCGCGGTGTACTCGGCGTCGTACAGCGCCGTGCGGATGTTGTCCGACATCCCGCCGTCGACGCTCACATAGGTGCGCAGGCCGCTCAACGGCTTGACCGTGCCGACCTCGTAGAGGGTGAACGCGCCGGGCCCGACGATCGCGCGCCCCGGCTCGACGGAGAGCCGCGGCAGTCCGAGCCCCGCCGCCTCGCACTCCTTGGCGACGATCTCCGCCAGCGACTTGCCGATCTCGTGCGGCTCGCGCGGGTCGTCGTCCGAGGTGTAGGCGATCCCGAGGCCGCCGCCGAGGTCGATCTCGGGCAGCTCGACGCCGTGCTCGTCGCGGATCGCGCTGAGCAGGCCGACGACGCGGCGGGCCGAGACCTCGAACCCGGCCAGGTCGAAGATCTGCGAGCCGATGTGCGAGTGGAGCCCGATCAGTTCGAGGTCCTCGCCATGGCGCAGCACCCGGCGCGCCGCCTCGGCCGCGCTCCCGTCCGCGAGCCCCAGGCCGAACTTCTGGTCCTCGTGCGCCGTCGCGATGAACTCGTGGGTGTGGGCCTCGACGCCGACCGTCACCCGGATCTGCACGCGCTGGCGCACGCCGTGGCGGCGCGCCACGGCGGCGACGCGTTCGATCTCCTGGAACGAGTCGATCACGATCCGGCCCACGCCCGCCTCGACCGCGCGCGTGATCTCGGCGACCGACTTGTTGTTGCCGTGCAGGGCGATGCGCTCGGGCGGCATGCCCCCGGCGAGCGCGGTGGCCAGCTCGCCGCCGGAGCACACGTCGACGTTGAGCCCCTCCTCGGCGAGCCAGCGCACGACGGCGCGCGAGAGGAACGCCTTCCCGGCGTAGAACACGTCGGCGTCCGCGCCGAACGCCTCGCGCCAGGCCCGGCAACGCGCCCTGAAGTCGGCCTCGTCCAGCACGTAGGCGGGCGTGCCGTGGGCCTCGGCGAGCTCGCTCGCGCGGACGCCGGCGACGGTGATCGCGCCGTCCTCGCCCCGGCTCACGCTCTTCGCCCAGACCTTGGGGTCGAGGGCGTTGAGGTCGACGGGCGGAGCGGAGTAGTGGCCCTCGGGCAGCACGTCGGCGTGCCGGGGCCCGGCGGGGTGGGCGGAACGGCTCATGGGGAAGTCCTCTGTCGTTCAGGTCACAGGTGATCGGGCGCGCTGATGCCCAGCCGGTGCAGGCCGTCGGCGAGCACCGCGCCGGCGGCCTGGGCGAGCGCCAGCCGGGCACGGTGGACGGCCCCGGGTTTCTCGTCCCCCACCGGCAGCGTGGCCCGCGCCCGTTCCGTCTCCAGGAACGCGTCCCCGACGGCCACCAGCCGCCGGACGTTCCCCCGGACGTTCCCCACCTGCTCGCCCAGCGCGGTCAGCAGCGCGCGCTCCGGCGCGCTCTCGAACCGCGCGCCCTCGGCCTCGGGCTCCACGCCCAGCGCGAGCCCCCCGCGCACCAGCGAACGCGTGCGTGCGTGCGCGTAGCGGACGCGGAACAGCGGGTTCTCCTCGCGCTGCATCAGCAGGGCCTCGGCCCTGCCCCCGGCCGCGGCGGCCCAGCGCGCGACATCGCGCGCGGGGTCGTCGGGAAGCGGTGCGGGACGGGGCCGTGCCAGGATCTCGCGCAGCAGCGCCGCGTCGGCGTCCTCGCCCAGTTCGATGGTGAGGAAGCCGCCCCCGGTGACCTCGACGGCCCGCACGCCGGGCGCGTTGACCAGGCGCTCGCGCAGGGTCCGCGCGACCTCGACGGCCGGCACCCCGGCGGGCCCGGCGAGCCGCAGCGCGATCCCGGTCCCCCAGGCCCGCACGCCTCGCGGCCGAAGCCGCGCGCCCCCGGGCAGGGCGGTCGCGCCGAACTCGCTCGCTGAGCTGAGCACGGCCCGGGAGAGCTGGGCGGGAGTCACGGGGCCAGCGTACGAGAGGAGCACCGGCACGTCGCCGGCGATTTCGCCAGCCGGACAACGCGCTGCCGCCCCTCGGCGCAGAGCCTGCGCACGAGGCCGACGAGCTCGGCCGGCTCGAACGGCTTGGCCAGCACCGCGTCGACCCCGCCCGGCGGCCCGTCCGCCGCGCTGGCGCTGACGAGCACGAGCGGAATGTCCGCCGTCCGCGGATCGACCCGCAGCCGCCCCACGGTCCGCAGCCCGTCGAGGCGCGGCATGGCCACGTCGAGCGTGATCACGTCGGGGCGGAAGTGGTGCACGGCCTCCAGGCACTCCGCGCCGTCGGACGCGGTCATGACCTCGAAGCCGTCGAGTTCGAGATTCACTTTGATCAACTGCCGGATGACCTGGCTGTCGTCGACGACAAGGACCCGGCCGGGAGCGCCTGGCACCCACCCAGGGTAAGCGCCTGCCATGGCCGCGTCCTGCGGTTTCACGAAGTTGCACCCGGGAGGGCCGCGCCCTGCACCCACGTACGAAAACAACGGTGCGGGGCCCCTCCCCCGAGCTGGTACTGTTTTCCCCGTCGCCCCCGTAGCTCAGGGGATAGAGCAACGGCCTCCGGAGCCGTGTGCGCAGGTTCGAATCCTGCCGGGGGCACCACACAGAAGGATGCGGTGGGGGATTCGCCGCATCTTTTCAGTGCCACCGAGGCAGCCGGTGAATCGGCATAAGGTCCCGCTGTTATGGTGCGCCGATGTCATCGATCAAGCAGTTTCAAGTCACCTTCGACTGCGCGGAGCCTGAGCGCGCCGCTCGGTTCTGGTGCGAGGTGTTGGGGTACGTCATACCGCCGGTGCCGAAGGGGTTCGACACGTGGGACGACTACCAGCGCTCGCTGCCGCCTGACGATCAGGGGCAATGGTTCTCCTGCGTCGATCCCTCGGGTGTGGGTCCGCGGCTGCTCTTCCAGCGCGTTCCCGAGGGCAAGGTCGTCAAGAATCGGGTGCATCTCTGCGTGCGGGCCGGCACCGGGCTCGTGGGTGAGGAGCGCCTCGCCACACTCCAGGCGGAGTGCGCACGACTGGTCGCGCTAGGCGCGGTCCACGTGCGAACGCTGCTTGCCGATGGCGTCAACGAGTCGTGCATCGTGATGCAGGACATCGAGGGCAGCGAGTTCTGCCTCGACTGAGCATCCTCCGAGCCGATGAGGTGGGGCGTGAGCGCCGACACGGACCGAGGAGAGCCAGGGCACGATCCGAGCACGTGGACGCTCGATCAGCTGCGCACCTACCTCCACGACGCCTGCGGACAGCAGCTTGAGGCAGCACGCGTCGTGGCGCAGGGACATGCGTACGACTCCACCCGCCCCGAGGACGTTCGTCGTCAGTGGGCGAAGCTGTCGTTGCTCGCGAACCGGCGCATGCTCGCCGATGGCGAAGGACAGTACGCGCGGGTCACCCAGCAGGAGTTCATGCTCCGGATGTGGGTGATCGACCGGCTGGGTCCCGATGACACGGACCCCGACTGGAGCCCCGAAGCGCTGGCATCCGTCACGCTCGCGGCACTGACGTTCACGCCCGCGCAGGCCGCCGCTCTCGCCGGCGGCTGGCGTGACCTGGCCTTCGAGCGGATCCGCGAGCTGCGGTGGCACAAGAACCTGACGGCCCATCTGGACTGCCTGGTCGGCTACCTGGCACCCGGCCCCACCCGCGACCACCTGGTCACCTGGGCCGCGATCCGCCGGCGTCTTCCCTGACCGACCCCGGCCGATCAGGCCGGGTGCTCCGGCCGTTGACCGTCACAGGGGGGTGTCGAGTGCGGCGAACACGCCGCCTGCACCGTTCCCTCACGTCTACAGTGATTCCGCTTCACTGTTCCACCGCTCCACCGCTCCACTGCACTGCTGGCCGGCGCGCGCCCCCGCCGTGGGGACGTGCGCCCTCGCGGACGGAGAAGGATGAGCACCTCTGTGGACACCACCTGGCGCCGCTGGCGCGCCCGCCTGGCGGTTCTGGCCGCCCTGACGGCGACCCTGCTGGCCGGGACGCTGCCGGCCGCCGCCGAGCCCCCGTTCGATCCCGACATCGACCGCAGGCCCTACCAGCCCGGTCCCATGCTGGTGGACCCGGGCGCGGGGGCGTACACCGCCAACGCGCACGGCTTCAACCTGCTCAGGGTCGGCGGCCTCAACAACCCGGCCTACTACGAGCTGCAGGAGAGCTACACCGTGCGGCTCTACTTCAACTACCGCGGCTCCACCGACTCCGCGACGCGGGACAAGGAGCGGCACTGGATCCAGGGGCTCGACGACGTCATGTCGACGATGGTCCTGGAGACCAACAAGTGGGTCGGCGGCCGGCTGGAGTACGACAGCTACGACGGCGAGACATGGCCCGGCAGCCACGGGGACCGGGAGATCGCCATCGTGTTCGCCGACATCCCCTCCACGGGCATCGCCTCGCCGTCCTCCCGCCTGGACGACCGGGGGGCGGTCTACGACGGCGGGCTGATCCGCCTCATCGCCTCCGACGTCTGGACCGAGCTGGTCGACGAGAGCGAGGACGGCGACCGCTGGTCCCGGTACGCGATGGCGATCCCGGTCATGCACGAGATCGGCCACACGCTCGGCCTGGCCCACTACAACACGCCGTTCCGCGGCGACGACACGCTGATGTCATCGGTGCGCGTCGCCGACGACGTCTCCAGCTGGAACGACGTGTGGACCGCCGGCGACAAGGCCGGCCTGATGAACATGGCCGGCTGGCGCACCCGGGCGACCCAGTGCGCGAACACCGGCTCGTGCCAGCAGATCTGGGAGAAGGACGACCCGCTCGCCTGGCCGCCCCAGCCACCGGACCACACCTACGACCGCGTTCCCTGAGACGCGCCGCGCCGGTGCGGACGCGGGTCTTCTCGGAGTGCCCGTTCGCTTCTCCCCCGTGCGAGGGGGGCGGATGGGCCGCGCGGCGGATGTGACCGGCGGGGGTGCCGGGGACTCTGGGGGGCAGTCACGCGGAACCGGAGGTCACGGTGGCTGTTCCTACGAGAGCGCGCGTGCGTACCGGCTCCACCCCGCCGCCGGAGGACGCGGGGAGGACGGGGGTTGGGCGCGGCGCTGGCCCGCGTGGGTACCGCACGCCGCCGCGGTATGGGGCGTGCTTTTCGCCGTGGTCCAGGTCACATGGGCCGCGTCGGGCGCCATCGTGCCGTGGTCGCCGGATGTCGCGTACGCGCCGGCGGTCCAGCTCCTCCTGGCGGCCCTCGCCCTTCTGGCCGCCGCGGCCTGCCTGGCCACGACCCGGACTCTCGCCGGGCGTGGCCGGGTGACGTCGGCGGCGGCGCTGATCCTGACGATCCCGGTGTTCGTGATGGGCATGGCCAGCCTGCCCGCGCATGTCGTGACGCTGGCGTCGTTCTCCGGGGTGGACAGTGTCACCGGCCTGGCGCATGACGTGGTGAGCGCGGTGGGCGCCGCCCTTCTCATCCTCGTCGCGCTGTCGTACCGACGACGGCTGCGAGGCAGGTGCCCCCGGTGCGGACAGGACCACCCGGGAGGTTTCGACCGTACGCTCGCCCACCCCGGCCCCTCCCTCGCCCCGAAGCGAACCCGGGTCGCGGTCCACCTGCTCATGTGCGGGCTCCTGCCGTGGGCGGGGGTCAAGACCATCTGGACGCTGGGGGGCGATGCGATCGGTGTCACGGCCGACGGGTGGCGGGAGATGAACGCGGGCGAGTCGGGACTCGCGAAGGCCCTCGCGTCGGTGGGGATCGATGTCACCGTGCTGGCCGCGATGGCCGCGATCTTCCTGCTGCTGGGACTGCTGCACCCGTGGGGCCAGGTGTTCCCCCGATGGACCCTGTTCCTCTCCGGGCGGCGGGTCCCACGCCTCCTGCCGTTGCTGCCGGCGTGGTTGAGCTCCGTCGGCCTGTCGGTATACGGAGCGTTCCTGCTGATCCTCGCCCCGCTGAGCGCCACCGGAGTGCTGCCGAAGCTGGAGCCGTCGGGGGCGTTCACCACGAGTTCCGGGATCACGTGGATGGTCGCCTTCGGCGGTCTGGCCTTCGCCGGCCTGGGCTTCGCCCTCATCGTGGCCGCCCGTTCCTACTCCGCCCGGACCCGCCCCCGCTGTGCCGGTGCCGAACGCCGCGTACCGGCAACGGCCTCACGGGCGGGCCGCACCGCCCACACCTGACCCTTCGAACCCAGGCGATCCTGTGATGTCCTTCTCCCTGTGGCCGGTGTTCTCTCAGCTTTGATCGCGGTCCTGGGGACTCTGCTCGGTGTCGCCATGACCCATCTGTTCCAACGTCGAGCGGCCGCACGTGACGAACGGTTCGCGGCTCAGCAGCAACTGCGCTCCGAGCGTATGACCGTGTACAGCGACTTCGCCGGAGCGGTGACCGAGTTCAGGAGAGGCCAGCACGACCGTTGGCACCGCAAGAACGAGGACCCGGACAGCACCATCAGTTTCGACGCTCGCGTCGAGGCATACCGCCTTCGCGGCGTCGCCCTCCACGCGCTGTTCCGCGTCCAGCTCATAGCGAGCAGCCCCGCCTTGATCCATGCCGCGCAACACGCCTACGACCTCACGCACCGGATGCACAAGGCCGCCGACAGGGGAGAAGTGGGCGCATTCGGCACGCAGGCACGAGAGGCGTTGGAGCACTTCGTGAAGCTCGCGGCCTCCGACGTGCGGTAACGGCGCGGGAGCCCCGGATCTCTGCCCGACCGCCGTGCCCGTGGTGCGTTACCCGGCGGCGTCCAGCCGTGCCCGTACCCGGGCGGACCGTTCGGGCAGGCGGAGTTGCTCGTAGGTGCTCAGCGCCCGCCGCCAGTGCGCGCGGGCCGACTCGTGGTCGCCGAGTTCGGCGTGCGTGTCGGCGATGCCCGCGTGCGCGTGGGCCAGTTGCACGCGGTGGTCGGCCCGGAGGGCGACATCCCGGGCGTCGCCGTAGCAGCGCATCGCCTCGGCCGGGCGCCCGGCGGAGGCGTGGGTGGCCGCCAGCGCGTTCAGGGTCTTGGCGGTCGTCAGGGTGTCGTCGACGTCACGGGCGATCCTGAGCGACTCGTCGTGGTCACGGGACGCCTGTTCCACGTCGCCGAGTTGCCGGTGGGCGGTGCCGAGGACGCGCAGCGACTCGGCCTCGAACGAGCGGTACCTCGTCTCGCGGGCCAGTGCCAGGCTCCGGTGCCCGTGGCCCAGGGCCTCCTCGTTGCGGCCCAGGTCCGCGCAGACCTCGGCCAGGACGCAGAGCGCGTTGCACTCCAGGGGCTTGTTCCCGTGGTCGCGGGCGAGGACCACGGCGTTGTCCAGGTGCCGCAGTGCCTCCTCGTGCCGGCCGAGGCTCAGCAGGTTCCGGGCGAGGTTGGTCGAGGACACGGCGGTCAGCTGCCAGTTCAGGTTCGGGCTGTTCAGCTCCAGCGCGCGCTCGAACCGGCCCGTCGCCTCGTGCAGTTCGCCCCGCTTGGAGTACACGTTGCCGAGGAGACTCAGGGTGGAGGCGTGCAGCAGCCTCTCCCCCGCCCGCTGGTACACCTCCAGCGCCCAGGTGAGGTGGGCGACCACCTCGCTGTTGCGGCCCAGGCGGCTCGTCGCGAGGCCGAGCGCGCGCCGCGCGTGCGCCTCGCCCATCGTGTCGTCCAGACCGCGCGCGACCTCCAGCGCCCTGGTGTGCAGGGCCGCCGCCTCGTGCTGGTACCCGGCGATGTCGAGGTACCGCCACACCGTCTGCGCCATGTCGTGGACGTACGTCCCGTCGCCGTGCCGGGTGGCCTCCAGCAGGTTGGCCCGCTCGGCGTCGAGCCAGCGGAAGGCGTGGTCGTAGGAGGGGAACGGGGGGAGCTCGCCGTGCGGGTCGGACACCTTGGGCCGGGGCACGTAGTCGTTCGGCGCGATGGCATCCATCGCGGCCGACGCGGCGGCCAGGTAGTGGTCGAGCAGCCGGCCGAGCGCGGCCTCCCGCTCGTCCGCGCCGTCGGTCTCCGCGGCGAGCTCGGCGGCGTAGGCCCGCAGCAGGTCGTGGGGCTGGTAGCGCCCCCCGGGGGTCTGGTCGACGAGGTGCACGCGCAGCAGCGTGTCCAGCGTCCGGCGGGTCTCCCGCAGCCCCCTCCCGGCCAGAGCCGCCACCGCGTGAGCGTCCACGTCGTGCCCCGGGTGCAGGCCGAGTAAGCGGAAGACCTGGGCCACCGGCGCGTCGAGGCGCCGGTACGACCACGAGAACACCGCCCGCACGGCCGTGTACGGGTCGCCCTCGATGTCCAGCAGGTCGAGCGCGTCCTGCTGGTGCGCGAGTTCGCCGGCCAGCTCGGCGATCCCGCGCGCGGGCTGCGCCCGGACCAGCTCGGCGGCGATCCGCAACGCCAGCGGCAGCCGCGCGCAGCGCTCGACCAGCACGGCCGCCGCCTCGGGCTCGGCGGTCACCCGGTCGCCGAGCAGCGCGTGCAGCAGGGTCCTGGCGTCCCCGAAGGGCAGCCGGTCCAGGCCGATCCGGTGGGCGCCCTCCCGCGCGCCGAGCCCGGCCAGCGCGTCCCGGCTGGTGACCAGCGCGAAGCAGGTGGTGCTGCCGGGCAGCAGCGGGCGCACCTGCTCCACCGTCCGGGCGTTGTCCAGCACGATCAGCATCCGGCGCCGGTCGACCAGTGTGCGGAACCGCGCGGCACGCTCGTCGAGGTCCGGGGGGATCGCGGCGCCGTCCAGGCCCAGTGCCCGCAGGAATCCCGCCAGCGCGTCGTCCGGCGTCACCGGCTGGTCGGGGCCGTAGCCCCGCAGGTCGACGTACAGCTGGCCGTCCGGGAACCGCTCCCGCACCCGATGCGCCCACCGGACCGCCAGGGCCGTCTTGCCCACCCCGGCCGTTCCGGCCACCACCGAGATCACCACCGGCCCCTCGGCGGACAGCAGGCCGTCGAGTCGCGCGAGTTCGGCCTTCCTCCCGACGAACGTCCCCACGTCCAGGGGAAGCTGAGCGGGCGCGCAGGCCGCCGGGGGCCCGGCGCCGTCCGGGGCCACCGGTTCACCGGCCAGGATCCGCCGCTCCAACGCCCGCAGCTCGGGGCCCGGTTCGAGGCCCAGCTCCCCGACGAGGGCGGTCCGCGCCGAGCGGTAGGCGGCCAGCGCGTCGGACGGACGGCCGGCCCGGTAGAGGGCGGTCATCAGCAGGCCGTGCAGCCGTTCACGCAGCGGGTGCGCGCGCACCAGGTCGGCCAGCTCGCCGACGACCGCCGCTTCCCGCCCGGTGGCGAGCTCGGCCTGATAGAGCGCCTCGATCGCGGTCAACCGGCATTCGGTCAGCCGGTGCGCCCAGTCGATCAGGCACGGAACATCCAGATCACCGACGGGCATCCCCCGCCACAGGCCGAGCGCCTCGCGCAGCGATTCCACCGCGCGCCGCGGATCCCGGGGGACGACCCCCAGGGCCTCCCCGACCAGCGATTCGAACCGCTGCGCGTCCAACTCGCCCGGCAGCACCCGCAACCGGTACCCGTTCGGGACGAACGACAGCCGTTCCGGCTCGCCGAGCGTGCGGCGCAGCCGGTGCACGTGGAGCTGAAGCCGCTGCTCGGCCCGGGAGTCCGGCCGTTCCCCCCACAGGGCGTCGGTGAGCTCGTCCACCGGCACCGGCCGGCCGGCCCGCGCCAGCAGCATGGCCAGCAGGGTGCGTTGCAGCCGCCCCGCCAGTGTCTCGGTGCGCCCCTCCCGCCGGATCGCGAGGTGGCCTAGCACCTGGAACTCCATGACTGTCCCGCCCTTTCCCGATCGGCTCCCGCCCACTCTGCCGCCTGCCGGGCACCCGCGGTCTCTCCGGCCATGAAAGTGAGACGAAAGCGGCGGCGGCAAGCTGTTCCGAGGTGGAGCACGACGGTGCACCACTGACCGGGGGAACGTCGCGGCGGGTGTCCAGAGGATGCCCGCCGCGTCGAATCGGTGCCGCCTCGGGGCTTCGACCGCCACGAGCGAGCGGGGGGTTCTGCGGCCGGCCGTCGGCCCCCGAACCCGGCGAGCGAACGCACCGAGAGCGAGCACACGAAGGCATGTCCAACAGTTACCAGCCGCCCCGACCACCGCATCAGCCGCCCCCGTACGCGTACGGGGCTCCCGCGGCCGGGGCCGGCTACCCTCCCGGGCCCGCGGGGCCGCCCCGGCCGCCGGCGCGTCGTTCGACGCCGTCGAGGACCGTGGCCGTGGTCGGCACCGTGCTGGCCGTGGTGGCCGTGGGCGTGGGGGCCGTGCTGTTCCTGGGCGGGGACGAGAGCGCGGAGGACCCGGCGAGCGGGGTGGAGCTGACCCCGCATCCGACGCTGGAGCCGATCGACGTCCCGGACGCGCGGGCGCTCGGCTACGCGTCGGGGCCGGATACCGCGTGCGCGGCGGTCTCGGAGACCATGTTCGCCCGCAACTACGAGTTCGAGAGCGCGGATACGGAGGACGGCGGCATCGACTGCCGGTACAACACTCCGGCGGCCGGCACGCTGGAGGATGGCACCTTCAACATCATGGCCAACGTGTACATGTCGTCCGGGGACCACGCCGAGGCGGCGTACGACAGATTCTCCTCCGTCATCCGCTCGAACGTGGGAGGTGGCGGCGAGAACATGACCTGGAGCCCGCTGTACGCGCTCCCCGCCGGCGAGGAGGGGTGGATCGTCCACAACCAGAACGAGGAGCCGAGCCTGGAACGCGGCGACGGCACCGCCTCGTTCCGGCAGGGGGACACCACCTTCTACGTCCTCGTCTACGGCTGGATCGAGCGCCTCGACGGCGCGAACGAGCCGCTCACCGAGGAGATCACCTTCCGGGAGATCACCGACATCGTGCGGTCACTCGGCGGCGACCCCTCGGCCGGTGGACCGCAGCTCAGCGCGTCCTCCGCCGTGGAGTACCCGGGCCTGGAGGACTTCGGGGAGCCCATGCTGCCGACGGAGGGCGCCGCCGAGGAGCGCTGCGCCGCCGTCACCGCGGTGGCGACCGAACAGCTCGACGTGCGGCTCCAGACCGCCTCCGCCCCCGAGGACCCCGAGGACGTCGTTCCGGAGACCGATTGCGTCTACGGGCCGTCGGAGGCGGCCTACGGGCGCGAGAACGCCGGCATCCGCACCATCAGGATCAACGTCCAGGACCTGTCCGGCTCCGATGCCATGTACCCCGCGGGGGAGCTCGGAGCCGACCTGCGGTTCACCATGGACGAGCTCAGGGACTCGCCGGGCGCCGGCCCGCTCTACGCCCTCCCGGCCGGTACGTCGGGGTACCTGGTCTACGACGACGACGGCAACGGCCACGGCAACCTGCGGGCCGGCTACGTGGTCGGCGACCACTACGTCAACCTGACCCTCGGCGGCTTCTTCAACGCCGGGGACTTCGACACCCGGGCGCTGACCGAGGAGGAGATGGTCGCCGACCTGTCGGCGTTGCTCACCGCGATGAACGGCTGACCACGACGGCGGTCTTCCCCGGCCGAGGCCGTCTGCGCCAGTGTGGTGGCCGACAGCACCGGCCGAGGGGCGGAGCGTGATGGCGTGATGGGGAGGCGGCGAGGGCGGGCCCGCGGGCGCCGGCGGGTCAGGCGCGCGGCGGCCGGGGCGGCCGGGGTCGTGCTGGTGGCGGTGGTGGTGTTCTGGTCGCGCGTCTGGCCGTTCCTGCTGGCCGGCGCCCTGGCCGGTGGCCTCGGCGCGACGGGGTGGTGGGGGTGGCGGACGCATCGGGCGTTACGGGAGAGGGACCGGGTGTGGCGCGAGGAGAACCGCGTCCTGGAGAACCACCGGTCCCTGGCCGAGGTGGACACGCTGCCGGGCGGGGAGTTCGAGAAGCTGGTCGCCGCCCTGTGCCGCCGGGACGGCTGCACCGAGGTGGAACGGGTCGGCGGCACCGGCGACGACGGCGCCGACGTGACCGGACGCCTGCCGGACGGCCGCACCCTGGTCGTCCAGTGCAAGCGCTACGCGCCGCACCGCGCCATCGGCAGCCCCGACATGCGCGGACTCCTCGGCTCCCGCACCCACTTCGGCGCCGACGTGGCCCTCTTCGTCACCACCGCCCGCATCACGCGGAAGGCCGAGGAGTTCGCCGTGGCCAACGGCATCATCGCCCTCCACCGCGACCTCCTCGCCTCCTGGCACAACGGCGCCCGCCTCACCGCCCTCGCCGACCTCAACGGCTCGGGCCAGGGCGACCACCAGCACCGCCGGCGGTGGAAACGGACCTACGGCCCCGGCACCCGAGGCAGACGCCCCCGGTCCGGGGATACATGAACCCTCCCCTCCCCGGACCGGATGGGACCGCCCCGCCCATGCCAGGCTGCGCGGTCTCAGGCGATCCGGGCGCGAAGGCGTTCGCCGAGCACGACGTCATGCGGCAGCCGTTCCAGCTCGTGCGCGTCCACGTCCACGCCCTGCCGCCCCAGGATGCGGGCCAGGGAGCCCCAGTGGCCGGACGCCGCCTGCTCGGGTGTCTCGCCCTCGCCCGGCTCGTCCGGCCCGACCACCATCCGGGCCGTCGTTTCGACGTCCTCGGCCGAGATCCACGCCCGGACGTCCGCTCCGCCCGAGGAACTCCAGCCGCGATCGTCGAGCAGCACCAGACCGCGGCCGTCCGCGAGGACCGCCTCCAGCCGTGCCGTCACCGACAACTGCCGAGCGTCCGTCGCGGCGTTGTCCAGATCGGCGTAGGTGACCAAGCGGGTCACAGCGGTCATGCCGCCCTCCTCCCGCGCGCCGAAGCCTGGCTCGGCCGTCGCGCCGAACGGCCACGATATCCGCCGGGGAGCCGAGGAGCCGACGCCCGAGCGGGCGGGACGGGCGGGGTTCCTCAGCTGCCGGGTGGCACGTGGCTGCCGCGAGCGTGCTCCTCCTCAGCCTCGTGGGATGCGGCGCGGATGCGGAAGGTCGGCCCGACGGGCTTGCCGTTGGGCGGGGGCGGCGCCTGTCCCGGGGGG
>NZ_LAVK01000128.1 GCF_001083795.1 Streptomyces sp. SBT349 | reverse complement strand
GCCAGGGCGACCACCAGCACCGCCGAGGCCGCCGCCGCGCGCCTGACCGAGGCCACCGCCGCTCGCGCCGCCGCCGAGGAGACCGCGGCCGAGGCCGCCGCGGCCCGCGACGACCGGCAGGAGGCCGCGCAGCGCGCGCGCCGTTCCGCCGACGCCCTCGCCGGGCTCGCCTCCCGCCTGCGCGAACGCCCCCGCTGGGCCTCCCGCCTCAAGGAGCTGGCAGCCGACGCCGCCGAGGCCGAGGCCCGCGCCGCCGACGGCCTGGCCCGTGCCCGCGCGGCCGACGAGGACCACCGAGGCGTCCAGCGCGCGGCCGACGACGCGCGCCGCACCGCACGCGCCCTTCGCGCCGAGCGCCCCGAGGTCTCGGGCGCCCCCGAGGACGCGGGAGCGGGGGAGCCCGGCGGGGCGCCCGCCTCGTTGCCCGCGCTGCGGGAGGCGTACCGGTCCGCGTCGCAGCTCTACGAGAAGGTCGGTGTCGGCGCGGACCTGCGCGCCGAGCAGGCGCGCGCCGAGGGCGACGAGAGCGCCGCGCTCGCCGCGCTCGGCCGCCTGAGCAACAAGGTGCGCACCCGCGCCGCCGGGCTGCTCGACGGCAACGAGGGCGCCGACGGCCCCTCCCGGCAGGCCGCGGCGGCCCGCGCCGAGTCCCTGGTGCACCGTCTGGAGAGCCGCGCGAGCGCCGCGAGCGAGCAGCTCGGCCGGCTCCGCGGCCAGGCGGAGCGCCTGGCCCCCGCCGAGGGCGCCGTCCACATCGAGCTGCCCGAGGAGGACATCCCCGCCGACGCCGAGCGCGCCCGGGAGCTCAGCCGGGCCGCCGCCGCCGGGCTCGCCGCCCGGGAAGAGGCCCTCCGGGCCGCCCACGACGCCCACGAGGAGCTGTCCGCCGCCCACCGGGCCGCGCAGGACGGGGCCGCCGGGTTCGAGGAGATCGCCGCGCTGCTGCGGGACCTGCTGCGCGACCCGGCGCCCGGCCAGGCGCCGCCCGAGTCCGCGGCCCCCGCCGAGGCGGAGGCCGCCGAGCCCTACCCCGGCACCCCGGCCGAGGCCCGCGAGAGCGCCGCCGAGGCCCGCCGGGACCTGCGCTCCCGCGCCGCCGGGCTCGCCGCGGCCGAGACCGCCGTCCGCGAGGCCGCCGACCGCCTGGTCCGGCACGCCAACTCCACGCGGTACGAGCAGGTCCGCACCCCCGCCCGGCAGCAGATCAGGGAGCTGCCCGCCGCCGCCCTGCCGACACACGCCGCCGCCTGGTCCGAGGCGTTCGCCCCGCGGCTGCGGGTCCTCACCGACGAGCTGGCGCAGCTCGAACGGAACCGGGAGGGCATCGTCGACCGGTTGCGCGGCCTGGTCGAGTCCTCGCTCGACACCCTGCGCTCCGCCCAGCGGCTCTCCCGGCTGCCCGAGGGGCTCGGCGAGTGGTCGGGGCAGGAGTTCCTGCGGATCAGGTTCGAGGACCCCGACCAGGCCACCCTCACCGACCGACTCGGCGAGGTCGTCGACGAGACCACCAGGGCGGCCGTCCGCAAGAACACCGACCTGCGCCGCGACGGCATGTCCCTGCTGCTGCGCGGCGTCCAGGCCGCCCTCGGCCCCCGCGGCGTGCAGGTCGAGATCCTCAAGCCGGACGCCGTGCTGCGCGCCGAGCGCGTCCCCGTGGGGCAGATGGGCGACGTCTTCTCCGGTGGCCAGCTGCTCACCGCCGCCATCGCGCTCTACTGCACGATGGCCGCCCTCCGGGGCAACGACCGGGGACGCGACCGGCACCGCCACGCGGGCACCCTGTTCCTCGACAACCCCATCGGCCGCGCCAACGCCACCTACCTGCTGGAGCTCCAGCGCGCGGTCGCCGACGCCCTCGGCGTACAACTGCTGTACACCACGGGCCTGTTCGACACCACGGCGCTGGCCGAGTTCCCCCTGGTGATCCGCCTGCGGAACGACGCGGACCTGCGCGCCGGGCTCAAGTACATCAGTGTCGAGGAGCACTTGCGCCCCGGACTGCCCGACCAGGACCCCTCGGCGGAGGCCGTGCACGGCGAGATCACGGCCACCCGGATCTTCCGCCGCCCGGCCACCGCCGCGGCGGAGCCCACCACCACCGCGGAGCCGGGCCCCTGACGGGCCGTTCGCCGCCGGTGAGCGCCGCGGCGCCCGGTCACCGGCGGCGCACGAGCCCGCGCCGCCGCCGGGCGGCGCTGCTCGGCGCCGACACCACGCCGTTGCGCTGACGCCACGCCTGCCGCGTGATCCAGATGTCGAGCACCGCCCAGGTGGCCACGAACGTGCTGGCCACCGAGGAGAGCACCATGGGGAACGCCAGCCACGAGCCGGCGAGGGTGCACAGCAGCACGACGACGACCTGCGTCAGCGTCAGTGCGATGATGATGACGGCACGCACCGCCGCGTCGCGCACGGCGTCCGGCATCCGGGGTCTCGCGTACACTCCGCCTTCGCTCCCTGCCAGGTGAGATGCGCGGATATGTCGTCCGTCCCACATGGTAGAACGCCTTGCGTGCCGGGTCATGAGGGGCCAACATGAGCCCCCGTGAGTCAACTCCATGCAATCCTCGGGTGATAGCCGAGTCGGCGCCCGACCGGTAGTAGGCTCGCGCTGCCGATCCGTGGCGGCCACCGCCGGATCGCCGGGCGAATCAAGGGGAGGGCATGCGCTTTCGCGGCACATCGGTCCGACGCAGGACGGCTGCCCTCATGCTGGTGCCCCTGCTGTCGCTCGTGTCGGTCTGGGCGTTCGCGTCGGTCATCACCGTGTCCGACGCCGACGGCGCGCTCTCCGCCTCCTCCGCGGCCGACTCCCTGATGGGCCCCACCGCCGACGCGGTGGACGCCGTCCAGCGGGAGCGCCGCCAGACCCTCCTCCACCTCGGCGATCCCCGACGGGCCGAGGAGCTCAGCAGGCTGGATGAGCTCAGGCGGGCCACCGACCTCGCCGTCGGCGTGGTCAGGGACCGTGCCAGGGGCGCCGAGGGCGACCTCGGCGAAACGGGGCAGGAGCGCCTGGAGAGCCTGCTGTCCGCGCTGAACGACCTCGACCAGCTCCGCGACCAGGTCGCCGCCAACACCATCGACCGCACGGATGTCCTCGACGCCTACAGCGGCGTGACGGCCCCCGGGCTCCGCCTGCTCTCGGTCCTGCACCCGAACGCGGGCGCCGACGCCGACCGGCACGCCCGCGCCGTCGCGGGCCTCCACCAGGCCCGCGAGTACCTCGCGCAGGAGGACGCCCTGGTGGCGGGCGCGCTGGCCGCGGGGGTGGTCACCACCTCCGAACTGCGCCGCATCGAGGAGGGGATCGTCCGGCGCGACACGACCTACGACGCCTTCCTGCCCGACCTCCCCATCGACGACCGGCAGGCGCACGAGAGCTTCTGGGAGAGCGGTACCGGCCGCATCCTGGCCACCACCGAGGCCGGGCTGCTGGACGGCGGCGCCACCGTCGTCCCCGCCGAGCACTGGGACGAGTCGGGGAGCGGCGCCCTGGACCAGCTCTCGCGGCTCGCGGCGGACGCCGGCGCCGAGGTCGACTCCGACACCGAGTCCGCCACCATGGGCGCGTTCGTACGGGCGGTGGTCGTCGGCGGCGTGGGGCTCCTCGCCGTCGCCGCCTCGGCGGTCGTCGCGCTGCGCGTCGGGCGGGGCCTCGACCGCGATCTGCGCGCCCTCTCCCGCGAGGCCAAGGACGCCGCCGAACTCCGCCTGCCGGGCGTGATGCGGCGGCTCGCGGCCGGTGAACACGTGGACGTGGAGACCGAGGCGCCGCGCCTGGAGTACCCGCCGGACGAGGTCGGGCAGGTCGGCCGCGCCCTCAACACCCTTCAGCGCGAGGCCGTTTCCGCGGCCGTCGAGCGGACCGAGACGCGCCGCGGCGTCTCGGAGGTCTTCGTCAACCTCGCGCGCCGCCAGCAGGTGCTGCTCCACCGCCAGCTCAACCTGCTGGACGCGCTGGAGCGCCGCACCGAGACCGCCGACGAGCTGAACGACCTGGTCCGCGTCGACCACATCGCGACCCGGATGCGGCGCCACGCCGAGGGGCTCGTCATCCTCTCGGGCGCCGCGCCCGCCCGCCAGTGGCGCAAGTCCGAGCAGCTGATGGACGTGGTGCGGGCGGCCGTTGACGAGGTGGAGGACTACGAGCGCGTCGAGATCCACCGGCTCCCGCCGCTCGCGGTGACCGGGGGCGCCGTCGCCGACCTCATCCACCTGGTCGCCGAACTCCTGGAGAACGCCACGGTGTTCTCGCCCCCGCACACGGCCGTCCAGGTCACGGGGGAGCGGGTCCCGCACGGCTTCACCCTGGAGATACACGACCGCGGCCTCGGCATGACGGCCGAGGCGCTCCGCGAGGCCAACCAACGACTCGCCGACACCCCCGAGTTCGAGCTGTCCGACACCGACAGGATCGGCCTGTTCGTCGTCTCCAGGCTCGCCGACCGGCACGGGATACGCGTCGCGCTGAAGGACTCGCCCTACGGCGGCACCACCGCCGTGACGCTCATCCCCGGCGACCTGCTCACGGAGACCGCGGAGGAGCCGCCCGAGCGCGAGCGCCTTCCCCGCTCGCCGGGCCGCCCGGCCCTGCTCAACGGGCCGATGGACGGGCCCGTCGAGCTGGAGGCCCCGGTCGGCGCGGAGGACGACGCCCCCGCGGCCGAGCCGGTCGTCGAGCACACCGCCGCCCAGGACCACGACGGCATCGCGCAGATCCCGCGGCTGCCGCATCGCAGGGCGTCCCCCGTGCTCGTCGTCGACCACGGCCGCGCCGTCGGCCCCCAGCAGGCCCCGGGCCCCGAGGCCCAGGGCGGCCCGAGGAGTCGGCAGCCGGCGGGCCCCGAGGGCACCACCGTGGCCGGACTGCCGCGCCGCGCCCGGCACGCCGCCCCGGCGGCGCCCGCCCCGGCGGCGGCGGAGCCCACGCCGGGCGGTGACACCCGGGCCCCCGACGACGTGCCCGAGCTGAACGCCGAGGAGGTGCGGTCCCGCATGGCCGCCCTCCAGCGCGGCTGGCGGCTCGGGCGGCAGCAGAACGACCCCGGCGGGGACGAGACCCCGCAGACCTGACGACCGTAAGCAGCCAGACACCGTAAGGCAGGACCGATGACCACACCGGAGGCCGGCAGCCAGCACGAGAGCAGGCAGCTCGGACTGCTCCTGGACGAACTGGTCACGCGCGTGCCCAGCATTCGCCACGCACTCGTCCTGGCGGCCGACGGGCTGCCACGGGGCGCCTCGCGCTCGCTGAGCAGAGAGGACGGCGAGCAACTGGCGGCCGTGGCCTCGGGCTTCCACTCGCTCGCCAGAGGCGTGGGGCAGCACTTCGAGACCGGCTCCGCCCGGCAGACGCTGGTGGAGCTGGACGAGGCGTTCCTCATGGTGACCGCCGCGGGCGCGGGAAGCGCGCTGGCCGTCCTCGCCGAGGCGGACGCCGACCTCGGCCTGGTGGCCTACGAGATGACGCTGCTGGTCCAGCGCTTCGGCCCCCGGCTGGCCACCGCCCCCCGCACCGTCCCCGGCGGCGAACCCTTCTGACGGCGCGCTTCTTCTCCGGGACGCTGCGCGCATGTCGCGAACCGGTGACAACACCCCTCGGGCACGAACCGCCCCCGGACCCCGCACGTCGGAAACCATGACGGCGGCGGCCCGGGACCGACGGGGGTGGCTCCGGACGCCGCCGTCGCCCCTTTCCCCGCCGGGAGGTCGCCCTCCCCGCCGGGGAACCGCCCGGCCTCCACGGGCGTGAAGTGCCCCCCTTCGGCCGCCGTCCGCCCCGCCGCCGGGCATCCGGGTGGCGGGCCCCTCCCCGGGCCTGGTGCGGGCCCCGCACACCTGGCATCGTCCTGCTGAGCCGTGCCACGCGTACCCGCCGGGAGGCGCCATGATTGCCCCGCACACCGCACCGCCGTCCGCGCCGGAGCCGCTGTGGCGGCCGAGCGCCGAACGGGCCGCCGCCGCCCGGCTGACCCGCTTTCACGCGTGGGCCGCCGAGCGCCACGGCGCCCCGGCGCCGGTGGAGGGCGACCCGGTGGCGAGCTACGCCGCGCTGCACGCCTGGTCGGTGGCCGAGCTCGGCCCGTTCTGGCGCGCGATCGTCGAGTGGTTCGACGTCCGCCTCACCGGCCCGGAGGGGACGGTCCTCGGCGAACGGACCATGCCGGGCGCCGCGTGGTTCCCCGGGGTCACCCTCAACTACGCGGAACACGCGCTGCGCACCGCCGAGGACCCGGCGCGCGCCGGGGAGCCCGCGCTGCTGCGCGTGGACGAGCGCCATGAGCCCGAGCCGGTGAGCTGGGCCGAACTGCGCGCCCGGGTCGGCTCGCTCGCCGGCGAGCTGCGCGCCCTCGGCGTCCGTCCCGGCGACCGGATCAGCGGCTATCTGCCCAACGTCCCCGAGGCCGTGATCGCGCTGCTCGCCACGGCCGCGGTGGGCGCGGTCTGGACGTCCTGCGCCCCCGACTTCGGCGCCCGCAGCGTTCTGGACCGCTTCCAGCAGGTCGAGCCGGTGGTGCTGTTCGCCGTCGACGGCTACCGCTACGGCGGCAAGGTCCACGACCGCGCCGCCACCGTCGCCGAACTCCGCGAGGGCCTGCCCTCGCTGCGCGCGGTGGTGCACGTTCCGCTGCTGGGGAGCGCGCCCCCCGAGGGCGCGCTGGAGTGGGAGGCGCTCACCACCTCGGGCGCGCCCCCCGTGTTCGAGCCGGTGCCGTTCGACCACCCGCTGTGGGTGCTGTACTCCTCCGGGACCACGGGGCTGCCGAAGGCGATCGTCCACTCCCAGGGCGGCATCCTCCTCGAACACCTCAAGCAGATCGGCCTGCACTGCGATCTCGGGGCGGGGGACCGGCTGTTCTGGTACACCTCGACGGGCTGGATGATGTGGAACTTCCTGGTCTCCGCGCTGCTGACCGGGACCACGGCCGTGCTCTACGACGGCAGCCCCGGCCATCCGGACACGGCCGCCCAGTGGCGGGTCGCCGAGCGCACCCGCGCCACCGTCTTCGGCACCTCGGCGGCCTATGTGATGGCCTGCGGCAAGGCGGACGTCCACCCGGGCCGCGACCTGGACCTGTCGGCCACCCGGTGCGTCGCCACCACGGGGTCGCCGCTGCCGCCCGACGGGTTCCGCTGGCTGCACGAGGAGGTGGCCGCGGACCTGTGGATCGCCTCGGTCAGCGGCGGCACGGACGTGTGCAGCTGCTTCGCCGGAGCCGTTCCCACCCTGCCCGTGTACACCGGCGAGCTCCAGGCGCCGTGCCTGGGCACCGACCTGCGCTCCTTCGGGCCCGACGGGGACGCGCTGCGCGACGAGGTCGGTGAGCTGGTGGTGACCGCGCCGATGCCCTCGATGCCCGTCCGCTTCTGGAACGACCCGGACGGATCCCGCTACCACGACAGCTACTTCGCCATGTTCCCCGGCGTCTGGCGCCACGGCGACTGGACCACCCTCACCTCGCGCGGCACGGTCGTCATCCACGGCCGCTCGGACTCCACGCTCAACCGGCAGGGCGTGCGCATGGGTTCGGCCGACATCTACGAGGCCGTGGAGCGGCTGCCCGAGATCCGCGAGTCCCTGGTGATCGGCGTCGAACAGCCCGACGGCGGCTACTGGATGCCGCTGTTCGTGCGGCTCGCCGAGGGCGCCGCGCTCGACGACGCGCTGCGCGAGCGGATCCGGCGGACCATCCGCGCCGCCCTGTCGCCCCGTCACCTGCCCGACGAGATCATCGAGATCCCGGGCGTCCCCCACACCCTGACGGGCAAGCGCCTCGAAGTCCCCGTCAAGCGCCTCCTCCAGGGCGCGCGCCTCGAATCGGCGGTCAACCCCGGCTCCGTGGACGACCCCGAACTGCTCAGGTTCTTCGAGCGGCTGGCCCGCGAGCGGGCCGTTGTCAGTGGCGGCGATTACGGTGGGTGACCAAGAGCTTCCGATCCGTTGAGGGGGAGTCATGGCACACATCAGGGGGCGGCGCGCCGGGCGTGACGGTCGCGGCGGACGTGACCGGCACGAGGCGGCGCCGCTGCGGGAGTCGGCGGGGACGGTCGCGGTCATCGCCGACGAGGCCGGGTTCGCGCTGATGCGCCGCTACGGCACGTTCGGCTTCAGCGACCACCGCAGCTATCTGCACAGGACGGAGGCGCTGCTGCGCACGCTGGCCGGGCGGCACGGGCACACCGCCGTCGCCCTGTTCGACCCGGTGGGCTTCGCGGACTTCTGCGAGCGGGAGCGGCTCGGCCCGGACAGCCCCGCGAGCCGCGCGCGGTACACGGCGGAGATCGCCGCGCGCGGCGCCACCGTTCCGTACGAGGGGCAGCCCCTCGCGCGGCTGGTGCCCGCCCTGCTGGCCGAGCACGTCCGCTGGGAGACCTGGGAGCTGGGCGCCGACCTGCTGGCCGCGGCCGGCACGTGCCCGTCCTGCGGGGACCCGCAGGCACGCTGCGCCTTCCAGCGGGCGGCCGGGGTGCTGGCGGGCATCCTGGAGCGGGCCCCGGCCGGGACGCACCACCTGGTGTGCAGCCTGATCCCCGAGACGGGCCCGCTCACCGCCGCGCTGGTGGCCGAGCGCGGCGGCGACGGCTCCCTGCACGTGGCCGAGCCCGAGGCGCTGGTGCTGTGCACGCTGCTGGCCGTGGCGCTCGCCACCGGCGACCCGGGCGGTCTCGTGCTGCGCTCGACCGCGGACGCGGGGACGGGTCCCTCCCCGGACGCCGGGGAGCCGAGGGAGGAGGTGTGCGGCTGGAGCCTGCGGTCCGGCCGCCTGTTCCCGCTGAGCGAGGGCGGCGTCTTCGCGGCGTACTGCACGGACGCTTACACCGGCGAGCCCGTGCCGCCCGAGCGCGGCGTGGCCTACCGCGCGGCCCCCCAGCCGCCGCCCTCCGCGTGCGCGGGGGCATGACTCCGGCCGCCGGCTCGCGGGCCTCACCCCGCCGTGAGGGGCGCCTCTCCCGACAACACCTCGCGCGCCGCCGTGCGCGCCTCCTCGGCGGTGTCCGCGGCGCGGGCCGCGGCGGCGGCGCGGGAGCACTGCGCCAGGGTGTGCCGGGCGAGCACGCCCCGCACCTCCGGGATCGCCGAGGGCGCCATGGACAGACTGGTGACGCCGAGGCCGGTCAGGACGCAGGCCAGCATCGGGTCGGCCGCCGCCTCGCCGCACACCCCGCAGCCCCTTCCCTCGGCCGCGGCGCCCTCGGCGGCCAGCGCCACCAGGTCGAGGAGCGCGGGCTGCCAGGGGTCCTGGAGCCGGGAGACGGCCCCCACCTGCCGGTCCGCGGCGAAGGCGTACTGCGCCAGGTCGTTGGTGCCCACCGAGAGGAACGTGACCTCCTGGAGCAGCGCGCGGGCCCGCAGCGCGGCGGCCGGGATCTCCACCATCGCGCCGTACGCGGCGTCGAGCCCGGCCGCCCGGCAGGACTCGGCGAACGCCCGCGCGTCGGCGCGGTCGGCGACCATGGGGGCCATCACCTCCAGCGTGGCCGGCAGGCCCCGGGCGGCCGAGGCCAGCGCGCGCAGCTGGGTGTCCAGGACGTCGGGGCGCGCGAGCAGGGCGCGCAAGCCGCGCACGCCCAGCGCGGGGTTGGACTCGCCGGCGCCCGGAAGGAAGGGGAGGGGCTTGTCGGCGCCCGCGTCCAGCACGCGCACCACAACGCGCCCCTGGGGAAACGCCTCCAGTACCCGGCGGTAGGCGGCGGCCTGCACGTCCTCGCCGGGCGGCTCGGCCGCCCCGCCCGCGAAGCCCTCGCCCGCCGCGCCCCCCTCGTAGAAGAGGAACTCGGTGCGGAAGAGGCCCACCCCTTCCGCCCCGGCGGCCAGGGCGGCCGGGACGTCGGCGGGCCCGCCGACGTTCGCCAGCAGCGGCACCCGGTGGCCGTCGGAGGTCGCGCCGGGCCCGGCCGGGGACTCCCGCGCGGCCCGCCGCCCGGCCGCGGCCCTGGCCAGCGCCGCCCGCTCGCGCTCGCCCGGGGCGACCACGACCTCCCCGGTGGAGCCGTCCACCGCGACCAGCGTGCCCTCGGCGATGTCCCCGGCCTCCGGCAGCGCCACCACCGCGGGCACGCCCAGGGCACGCGCCAGGATCGCGCTGTGGCTGGTGGGCCCGCCCTCCTGGGTGACGAAGCCCAGCACCAGCGCCGGATCCAGCAGGGCGGTGTCGGCGGGGGCCAGGTCGCGGGCGATCAGCACATAGGGCTCGTCGCTGTCGGGGACCCCGGGGACCGGCACGCCGAGCAGCCGGGCGACGATCCGGTTGCGCACGTCGTCCAGGTCGGCCACCCGCCCGGCCAGGTAGGCGCCCGCGCCCGCGAGGAGCGCCCGGTACGCGGCGAACGCGTCGGCCACCGCCCGTTCGGCCGTGGCTCCCACGCCGATCCGCCGCGCCACGTCGGCGATCAGCTCGGGGTCACGGGCCATCAGGGCCTGCGCCTCCAGCACGGCCTGGGCCTCGCCCCCCGCCAGGGTGCCCCGCGCCACCAGGTCGGCGGCCACCGCCTCGGCGGCCCGCCGGGCGCGCCCCAGCTCGCGCGGCGCGTCCCGGGCGGAGACCTGCCCGGCCGGCGGTTCGAGCACGGCCGTGCCCAGATGCCTGACCTCGCCGATCGCCACCCCGTGGCTGACGCCGACACCCCGAAGCCTGGACTCCATGTGACCCGCCTCATCCCGTCGCGTCAGGGCGCTGATCCCCACAAAAGGCTATGCCATCACCCCCCGGCGCGGCCTGGGCGACCGGCCCGCCTCGGCGCGTTCCGCGGCCGGTAAGGTCAAAGCGCACAGCGCCGGCACGGGGTGAGTAGGAGGGCGTCCGGGTGGAGGTCCAGGAGACAGAGATTCAGACCGACCGGGTCCTCACCATCCCCAACCTCCTGAGCGCGGCGCGGCTGCTCGGGGTGCCGCTCTTCCTCTGGCTCGTCCTCTCCCCGGTCTTCGACGGCCCCGACCTGGACGGCTGGGCGCTGCTCGTCCTCGCCGCCAGCGGCGTCAGCGACTACCTGGACGGCAAGCTGGCCCGCCGGTGGAACCAGGTCTCGGCCCTCGGCCGCGTCCTCGACCCCGCCGCCGACCGCCTCTACATCCTCTCCACCCTCGTGGGCCTCACCTGGCGGGACATCCTGCCGCTGTGGCTGACCGCCCTGCTGCTCGCCCGGGAGCTGATGCTGCTGGTGACCGTGTGGCGCCTGGACCGGGCGGGTTACGCGCCCCCGCAGGTGAACTTCCTCGGGAAGGCGGCCACTTTCAACCTGATGTACGCCTTCCCGTTGCTGCTGCTGAGCGAGGGAAGTGGCCTGCTGCCTTCGCTCGCTGCTATTTTCGGATGGGCGTTCGCTGGCTGGGGTACAGCACTCTACTGGTGGGCAGGGATCCTCTACGTGGTCCAGGTCCGCCGTATCCTCACGGCGGATGCCACGGCCGACTGAGCTCGCCCTGGCAGCGTCGCAGGGGCTTGGCGCCCGCATGTGCCGCACTTTTTCCGGGGAGCCACCCCGGGCCCAGGGCCCCTCCAGACGGGCGCAGTCGGAGTGACTGTCGACTCCCCAAGGAGGACACTTCCGATATGAAGGCCGTCGTAATGGCTGGTGGCGAAGGCACCCGGCTTCGCCCTATGACCGCGAGCATGCCCAAGCCCCTGCTGCCCGTGGCGAACCGCCCGATCATGGAGCACGTGCTCCGGCTGCTGAAGCGGCACGGGCTCACCGAGACCGTCGTCACGGTTCAATTCCTCGCCTCACTCGTCAAAAACTATTTCGGTGACGGTGAGGAACTCGGGATGGATCTCACCTACGCCCATGAGGAAAAGCCACTGGGCACGGCCGGAAGTGTGAAGAACGCAGAGGACGCACTCAAGGACGACTCATTCCTGGTCATCTCGGGGGACGCGCTCACCGACTTCGACCTCACCGAGCTCGTCCGCTATCACCGGGAGCGCGGTGCCCTCGTCACCGTCTGCCTGACCCGCGTTCCCAACCCGCTGGAGTTCGGCATCACGATCGTCGACGAGGACGGCCGCGTCGAACGTTTCCTCGAGAAGCCCACCTGGGGACAGGTGTTCTCCGACACCGTCAACACGGGCATTTACGTGATGGAGCCGGAGGTGTTCGACTACGTCCAGCCCGACGTCCCGGTCGACTGGTCCGGCGATGTCTTCCCCCGCCTGATGAAAGAGGGCAAGCCCGTCTTCGGCTATGTCGCCGAGGGGTACTGGGAGGACGTCGGCACCCACGAGAGCTACGTCAAGGCCCAGGCCGACGTGCTCGAGGGAAAGGTCGACGTCGAGATCGACGGCTTCGAGATCTCGCCGGGCGTGTGGATCGCCGAGGGCGCCGAGGTGCACCCCGACGCCAAGCTCAGGGGCCCGCTCTACATCGGCGACTACGCCAAGATCGAGGCCGGCGCGGAGATCCGCGAGCACACCGTCATCGGCTCCAACGTCGTGGTCAAGTCCGACGCGTTCCTCCACAGGGCGGTGATCCACGACAACGTGTACATCGGCCCCCAGACGAACCTGCGCGGCTGCGTCGTCGGCAAGAACACCGACGTGATGCGCGCCGCCCGCATCGAGGACGGCGCGGTCATCGGCGACGAGTGCCTCGTCGGCGAGGAGTCCATCGTCCAGGGGAACGTCCGCGTCTACCCGTTCAAGACTGTGGAGGCCGGCGCCTTCGTCAACACGTCGGTCATCTGGGAGTCCCGCGGACAGGCGAACCTGTTCGGGGCCCGGGGCGTCTCCGGCATCCTCAACGTCGAGATCACCCCCGAGCTCGTCGTCCGGCTCGCCAGCGCCTACGCCACCACCCTCAAGAAGGGTTCCACCGTCACCACGGCGCGTGACCACTCACGTGGCGCGCGCGCCCTCAAGCGCGCCGTCATCTCGGCGCTCCAGGCCAGCGCGATCGACGTGCGCGACCTGGAGAACGTCCCGCTGCCCGTGGCCCGGCAGCAGACCGCCCGCGGCAGCGCGGGCGGCGTCATGATCCGCACGACGCCCGGCGTGCCCGACTCCGTCGACATCATGTTCTTCGACGAGCGCGGCGCCGACCTCTCCCAAGGAGGCCAGCGCAAGCTCGACCGCGTCTACGCCCGCCAGGAGTACCGCCGCGCCTTCCCCGGCGAGATCGGCGATCTCCGGTTCCCCGCCAGCGTCTTCGACGGCTACACCGGTTCGGTGCTGCGCGCCGTGGACAGCAGCGGCGTCGCCGAGGCCGGGCTGAAGATCGTCGTGGACGCCGCCAACGGGAGCGCCGGCCTGGTCCTGCCCAGCCTGCTGGGCCGCCTCGGGGTCGACGCCCTCACCATCAACCCCGGTCTGGACGAGGCCAGGCCCACCGAGACCGCCGACGTCCGCCGCGCCGGGCTCGTCAGGCTCGGCGAGATGGTCGCCTCCGCCCGCGCCGCCTTCGGCGTCAGATTCGACCCCGTGGGCGAGCGGCTGGCGCTGGTCGACGAGCGCGGCCGGATCATCGAGGACCAGCGCGCCCTGCTGGTGATGCTCGACCTCATCGCCGCCGAACGCCGCAGCGGACGCGTCGCGTTGCCCGTGACCACCACGCGCATCGCCGAGCAGGTCGCGGCCTACCACGGCACCCAGGTCGAGTGGACCACCACCTCGCCCGACGACCTGACCCGAGTCGCCCACAAGGAGGGCTCCGTCTTCGGCGGGGACGGCCA
Source organism: Streptomyces sp. SBT349 (assembly GCF_001083795.1). Lineage (GTDB taxonomy): Bacteria > Actinomycetota > Actinomycetes > Streptomycetales > Streptomycetaceae > Streptomyces. The sequence goes on along the minus strand of NZ_LAVK01000128.1, from coordinate 5,883 downwards.
GGGCGCGTTCATCATCCCCGAGTTCACCTCCGTGTTCGACGCCACGGCGGCGTTCGTCCGCTTGGTCGGCCTGGTCGCCCGCACCCAGCTCTCGCTCTCCCAGATCGACGCCCGCATCCCGCGCGCCCACGTGGTGAGCCGGGACGTCGTCACCCCCTGGGCGATCAAGGGCCTGGTGATGCGCCGCGTGGTCGAGGCCGCGGGCAGCCGCTCCGTCGACACCACCGACGGCGTGCGGGTGGTCGAGCCCGACGGCAGGTGGGTCCTGGTCCTGCCCGACCCGGCGGAGGCCGTCACCCACCTGTGGGCCGAGGGCCCCGACGAGCCCGCCGCGCAGGAGTTGCTCGACCACTGGTCGGGCGTGGTCGACAGCGCCGACCGCTAGGGGGCGCCGGCCCGCCCCACCTGTCCGGCCAACGGGTCCTGACGCCCAAGGACCCGGCCACCGGGGCCGGTTCGGTCTTTTCTGCGACGCGTGCGACGATGTCCGCCATGCCACAGCAGGAGCCCGGACCGCGCCCCGCCGCGCGCCCCGACGCCTCCATGTCGCTGCTGACCACCGTCATGAGCACCACCCTTGACGAGGGCTACGCCCAGGCGGCGGCCAGGCGTCGGGCCGAAGGCCGCTCAGACCTGCCGCGCACCCTGCGCGCCAGGATCTGGCTGGCCGCGGGGCTGGTGCTGGCCGCCCTCGTCGTCACGCTGGGCGCCGCCCAGGCCCGCGAGGCGGCCCCCGCCCTCGCCCGGGAGCGCGAAGAGCTCCTGGAGCGGGTCGACTCGGGCACGGCGGAGCTGGACGACCTCCAGGCCGAGGTGGACGAGCTGAGCGCGGACGTCGACGCGCGCCGGCGCGAGGCCATCGGCGAGGAGGGAACGGAACGCGGCGACCTGGCCGCGCTCCTGGCGGGCGCCACGCCTGTCGAGGGTCCCGGGCTCGAACTCACCCTGGACGACGCCGAGGACGCCGCCCTCAGCCCCGGCGGGCCGCGCGACGACGACCTCTTCCACGCGGGCCGGGTGCGCGACCGTGACCTCCAGCGCGTGGTCAACGGCCTGTGGCAGGCGGGCGCCGAGGCGATCTCCGTCAACGGGCAGCGGCTCACCGCCCTTTCCGCGATCCGCGCGGCGGGCGACGCCGTCCTGGTCGACAACAGGCCGCTGGCCCCGCCCTACTCCCTGCTCGTCATCGGCGCCGGCGACGAGCTGGCCGCCTCCTTCGCCGAGACCGGGGGCGGCCGCCATCTGGCCGCGCTCGGGGACCGCTACGGCGTCAGGGCGAGCGTGGATGTCCGTGACGACCTGCGGCTGCCCGCGGCCCCCGGGCTGACGGCGCGTACCGCGAGACCCGCGGCCTGACCACCGCCGCCCGTCCCGAGGAATCAGGAGAAGGAAGCCCCCGTGATCGCCGTTGCCGGGCTCGTGCTCGGAGTCGTGGTAGGAATCTTCACCCGTCCCGTGGTGCCCACGGGCATGGAGCCCTATCTGCCCATCGCCGTGGTCGCCGCCCTGGACGCGGTCTTCGGCGGCCTGCGCGCCCTGCTCGACGGGATGTTCGACGACAAGGTGTTCGTGGTGTCGTTCCTGTCCAACGTGGTGGTGGCGGCGCTGATCGTGTTCCTCGGGGACAAGCTCGGCGTCGGTGCCCAGCTGTCCACCGGCGTGGTGGTCGTCCTCGGCATCCGCATCTTCTCCAACGCCGCCGCCATCCGGCGGCATGTCTTCGGGGCGTGAGGCCATGACCGACGAGACCACCCGCGGGAAGACCCCGGAGGAGCCCGCGGCGGACGGGCCGGGACGTCCCACCGGCCGCGCCGCGCTGCGGGCGGCCCTGTGGCCGCCGCGCGCCGCCCGCGGCCAGGTCGTGGCCGCGGTGCTGCTCTTCGTCCTCGGCCTGGGCCTGGCCATCCAGGTGCGGGCCGCCGGCAGCGAGGAGACCGCGCTGCGCGGCGCCCGCCAGGAGGACCTGGTGCGGATCCTGAGCGACATGGAGGACCGCACCGCCCGCCTGGAGGCGGAGAAGGCCGACCTGGAGGAGCAGCGCACCGAGCTGGAGACCAGCTCCGACCAGGCCGAGGAGGCCAGACGGCAGACGGAGGAGCGCGAGCGGCAGCTCGGCATCCTGGCGGGCACCCTCGCCGCCGAGGGCCCCGGCATCACGCTCCGTATCGAGGACCCGCTGAGCGCCGTCCAGGCGGATATGCTGCTGGACGCCGTCCAGGAGCTGCGCGCCGCGGGTGCCGAGGCGATGCAGATCAACGACGTGCGGATCGTGGCGGCCACCTCCTTCACGGACGACAACGGGGGCGTGCACGTCGACGGCCGGCCGGTCCGCGCTCCGTTCCGGATCCGGGCCATAGGGCGGCCACAGGATCTGGAGCCGGCGCTGAACATCCCCGGGGGCGTGGTGCAGTCCCTGGAGAACGAGCAGGCCACGGTGGTGATCGAACGGCCGGAGACGGTGACGGTCGACGCCTTGCGATCGGCGGAGCAGCCTGACTACGCTCAGTCGTCGTCGTGATCGAACCGGGCGTCGCAGGGGCTGCCACAGCTCCGGGGCGCTCGGTGAGGGAAACTGAACGGAGGCCGTGGACGTTGTCGAGACGTCCTGAACGGCCGGTGAGAGACAATGGACCGTCCCGTCCCATGACGGGTCGGGCTAGGCGCGAGGGGATCGCTGGTGAGCTTTTTCGCTAGATTGTTCGGCAGGCGTCAGAGCGGGGCGCACAGTGCCGCACGGCCTCGCGCCCGCCAGCAAGGCGAGTCAGCGCCTGGCGGCGCCGAGCCGGGCCGCCCGTTGTTCCGTGACGAGGTCGGCGGGCCCGGCGGCATAGGCTCCCAGGGCCCCGGGCGCGAGAGCGTGACGTGTCCCCGCTGCGGCCACAGGTCCGCCGCGACCAGCAGGTTCTGCTCCAACTGCGGCAGCGGCCTGCGCCCCGGCGTCGAAGGCTCCTCGGAGACGACCTCCACCATCTCGATCACGGGCCTGGAGGCGTACGAGGCCGAGGTCACGGGCCAGCACCCGGCCCCGGCGCTCTCGCCGGAGGCCCAGGCCGCGGTCGAGGCGCTGCCGCCGGGTTCGGCGCTGCTGATTGTTCGCCGCGGGCCGAATTCCGGGAGCCGCTTCCTCCTGGACGGCGAGGTCACCACCGCGGGCCGCCACCCGCACAGCGACATCTTCCTGGACGACGTGACGGTCTCCCGCCGCCACGTGGAGTTCACACGGCAGCCCGACGGCGGCTTCACCGTCGGTGACATCGGCTCCCTGAACGGCACCTATGTCAATCGGGAGCCGATCGACCAGACGACCGTGCTGGGCAACGGCGACGAGGTGCAGATCGGCAAGTACCGGCTGGTTTTCTTCGCCAGCAGGCGGGGATTCTGAAGTCCCCGTGCGGCGCGTGAGCGCCGCGCGGCGGTGCTCGACTATCCAAATGCACTCGGCAGCGCCTAGGGTTGCTGTGTGAATCAGCTCGACGTCGTGGGCGTACGGGTGGAAATGCCCAACAACCAGCCCATCGTGCTCCTCCGTGAAGTCGGCGGTGATCGCTATCTCCCGATCTGGATCGGGCCGGGAGAGGCGACCGCCATCGCGTTCGCCCAGCAGGGGATGACCCCTGCCCGGCCGCTGACGCACGACCTCTTCAAGAACGTGCTGGAGGCGGTGGGGCAGGAGCTCAGCGCGGTGCGGATCACCGACCTGCGTGACGGGGTGTTCTATGCCGAGCTCGTCTTCTCCAGCGGGGTCGAGGTCAGCGCCCGCCCCTCCGATGCCATAGCCCTCGCACTGCGCGTGGGGACGCCGATCTACGGGAGTGACGCGGTCCTCGACGACGCGGGGATCATCATCCCCGACGAGCAGGAGGACGAGGTGGAACGGTTCCGCGAGTTCCTCGACCAGATCTCGCCCGAGGACTTCGGCACGAGCAGCCAGTAGCGGCGCGTGGCGATCGTTGACGCGCTGAGGGTGGATGCCTAGCGTCAATGGGGCATGTCTTGGGAGGAGCGCTGTGCGCGTGCTCATCGTGACAGCGGGTGAGCGGCGAAGGCACGGCAGGGGCATGCGGAACGGAGGCCGGCGTGACAGGTGACGGCGACAGCAGAGCGGTCGGCACGACAGCCGCCCTCCCCGGTGGACCGCCGGTGGCCGGGGCGGGACCGAGGGGGAGCCTCGCCGCCCAGGAGCGCGGCACCACCGAGCGGATCGGATACCGCGGGCCCAGCGCCTGCGCCGCCGCGGGCATCACCTACCGGCAGCTGGACTACTGGGCCCGTACCGGCCTGGTCCAGCCGAGCGTCCGCCCGGCGCACGGATCGGGCACCCAGCGCCTCTACAGTTTCCGCGACGTCCTGGTCCTCAAGATCGTCAAGCGGCTGCTCGACGCGGGGGTCTCGCTCCAGAGCATCAGAACGGCCGTGCGCGCCCTGTGTTCGACCGCTCTCGCCGAGCTGTCCACCCTGACGCTGATGAGCGACGGCGCCACCGTCTACCGCTGCGCCTCCCCCGAGGAGCTGGCCGACCTGCTGCGCGGCGGCAGGGGCGTGTTCGGCATCGCGGTCGGCGCGGTCTGGGCGGACGTGGAGAGCGCCCTGGGGCAGCTCCCGGCCGAGCGCCTCGACACCGGCGAGCCCGTGCCCGCGGCGCACCCCTCGGACGAGCTGGCCCGCCGGCGCCACCGCACCGGCTGAGGGCCGCCGCCCGCCGCCGGTGCGCCCCGGGGGCGCACTGTCGGACCCATGGGGCACCATCGGCGGAGTGAGAGGCCAGCCAACGGTCCTGCACCTCGACATGGACGCCTTCTACGCCTCGGTGGAGCAGGCGGCCAAGCCGAGCCTGCGCGGCAAACCGGTGATCGTCGGGGGCCTCGGTCCGCGGGGCGTGGTGGCCACCGCGTCCTACGAGGCCCGCGTGTTCGGGGTGCACTCCGCGATGCCCATGGCGCAGGCCAGGCGCCTGTGCCCGAACGCGGCCTGTCTCATCCCGCGGTTCGGGGTCTACCGGGCGATCAGCGAGACGGTGATGGGCCTGCTGGCCGAGCTGTCGCCGCTGATCGAGCCGCTGAGTCTGGACGAGGCGTTCGTCGACCTGGCGGCCGGCGACCCGGGGGTCTCCACCGGGGAGGAGGCCCGCCGCACGGGGGAGCGGCTGCGGGAGCGTATCCGGGAGCGGACCGGGGTCAGCGGGTCGGTGGGACTCGCGGGCTCCAAGATGATCGCCAAGATCGCCTCGGAACGGGCCAAGCCGGACGGCCTGCTGCTCATCCCGCCGGGCACCGAGCGCGAGCTGCTGGCGCCGCTGCCCGTGCGGACGCTGCCCGGCGTCGGCCCGGCCACCGCGGAGGTGCTGCGCCGGGCGGGGATCTCCACCATCGGCGAGACCGTGCGGGCCGGGGAGGCGGAGCTGCTGAGGCTGCTGGGCAGGGCGCACGGCACCTCGGTGTACACGATGGCGGGGGGCGTGGACGAGCGCCCGGTGGTGGCGGACCGGGACACCAAGTCGATCTCCGTCGAGGACACCTTCGACGTGGACGTCACCGACCGGGCACGGATCAGGTTCGAGGTGGCCAGGCTCGCCGACCGCTGCGCGCGGCGGCTGCGGGAGGCGGGCCGGTCGGGGCGGACGGTGGTGCTGAAGCTGCGGCGCTACGACTTCACGACGCTCACCCGCTCGGAGACGCTGCGCGGCCCCACGGACGACCCGGGGGTGGTGAGGGAGGCGGCGGGCAGGCTGCTCGAACTGGTGGACACCACGGAGGGGGTGCGGCTGCTGGGCGTGGGGGTCAGCGGTCTCGCGGACTTCACGCAGGAGGATCTGTTCGCCCAGGCGAACGAGGCGGGCCGGGGCGAGGCGCTCGGGACCCCGGAGCCGCCGCCCGGGGCCGTGGG
>NZ_LAVK01000127.1 GCF_001083795.1 Streptomyces sp. SBT349 | reverse complement strand
CACCCGAGCCCGTAGGCTCGACAGGGCACGAGAAGAAACGTCGTCGACGAGCCAGGAGTGAGGCCGTGTTCCCCGGTGGTGGGGTCGATATGCAACAGCTGTTGCAGCAGGCCCAGAAAATGCAGCAGGATCTTGCCGCAGCCCAGCAGGAGCTGGCCGAGACGCCCGTGGAGGGCTCCGCGGGCGGCGGGCTGGTCAAGGCCACGGTCACCGGCTCCGGCGAGCTGACGCGCCTGGAGATCGACCCCCGGGCGGTGGATCCGGAGGACACCGAGACCCTGGCGGACCTCGTGATCGCGGCCGTTCGCGATGCGAACAATTCCGCGCAGGAGCTGGCCAAGACCAAGCTCGGCCCCCTCGCCCAGGGGCTCGGCGGAGGCGGCATTCCCGGGCTGCCGTTCTGATGTACGAGGGCGTGGTCCAGGACCTCATCGACGAGCTGGGCCGGCTGCCCGGCGTCGGCCCCAAGAGCGCGCAGCGCATCGCCTTCCACATCCTCCAGGCCGAGCCCGCCGACGTCCGGCGCCTTGCGCACGCCCTGACCGAGGTGAAGGAGAAGGTCCGGTTCTGCGCGGTGTGCGGCAATGTCGCGCAGGAGGAACGGTGCCGCGTCTGCCTCGACCCACGCCGCGACCTCACGGTGATCTGCGTGGTCGAGGAGCCCAAGGACGTGGTGGCGATCGAACGAACGCGCGAATTCCGTGGGCGGTACCACGTGCTGGGCGGAGCGATCAGCCCCATCGACGGCGTGGGGCCCGACGACCTGCGGATCAGGGAGCTGCTCGCCCGCCTCGCGGACGGTTCCGTCACCGAGTTGATCCTGGCCACCGACCCCAATCTGGAGGGCGAGGCGACCGCGACCTACCTGGCCAGGATGGTCGGCTCGCTCGACCTCCGGGTCACTCGGCTAGCCAGCGGGCTGCCGGTGGGGGGAGACTTGGAGTATGCCGACGAGGTCACCTTGGGGCGCGCGTTCGAGGGAAGACGCCTGCTTGATGTGTAATGCAGACGCAGACATAGGGACCGTTGGGGAGGCGATCACATGATGTCCGAAGCGATGCCGCCGATGCAGCCGACGCCGCAGCCGCAGGCCGGCGCGGTCCAGGGACAGGGCGCACCGGGCGCACCGGACGGGCCGGACAGCTTCGCGGTCCAGATCGCCGACCAGATCGAGAGCTTCATCGTCGCCGTCTCCGAGGTCGCCAAGGGCGACGACCCGGACAGCGCGGTGCCCTATCTCCTGCTCCAGGTCTCCCAAGTCCTCCTGGCCGGCGGCCGGTTGGGCGCGCACGAGGACATCGTTCCCGAGGAGAGGTACGAGCCGGACACCGGCCCGGAGCCCGACATGGACGAGCTGCGGGAGCGCCTGGGCTCGCTGCTGGCACCCATCGACATCTACTCCGAGGTCTTCGACCCGTATGTGCCGCGCAGCACGCCGGTCGCCGCGCGCATCTCCGACGACCTGGCGGACATCATCTCCGACCTGCGCCACGGCCTGGCGCACTACACCGCGGGGCGGGTCAGCGAGGCCCTGTGGTGGTGGCAGTTCTCCTACTTGTCGAACTGGGGCCCCACCGCGAGCGCCGCGCTGCGCGCCCTCCAGTCCCTCGTCGCCCACGTCCGCCTGGACACTCCGCTGGCCGAGCTCGACGGTCTGGACACCGACAGCGAAGCGGAGGACGGGGACCTGGAGCGGCAGGCGGGCCGGGTGATGCAGGCGGAGATCGCCACCCCGCTCGGCCTCGGCCCCGCCGGCGGTTCCTGACGCCCACCCGTCGGCCCGCGCTCCGACGGGCGGAAGGCGTCACCGCGGGCTGCGTCACCGCGGGCTGAGCAGCAGCAGCGCGATGTCGTCGTTGAACGCGTCCGAGCGCCGCGCCCTGCGCAGCAGCGCGTCGGCCAGCTCGTCCATCGACCCCCGCGCCTCCGTCTCGCCGACGTGCTGGGCCAGTTCCGCCATGCACTCGTCGAGGTCCCGCCCGTGCTGCTCGACGAGCCCGTCGGTGTAGAGGACCAGCACGGCGCCCGGCAGCAGCGGGATCTCCATCGCCGGGTACTCGGCGCCCCGGTCGATGCCGAGCAACGGGCCCGGGATCACCGGCAGCGCAGTCACGCGCCCGTCCGGGTGGCGCAGCAGCGGCGGCAGGTGGCCCGCCGTGGCGAGCCTGGCGCGCCGCGCGGTGAGGTCGAGATCCACGTACAGGCAGCTGGTGAACAGCCCGGGGTCGAGGTCGGTCAGCAGCCGGTTCGCCCGCCCGAGCACCTCGCCCGGCGGCGCGCCCGCCGTGGCGTGCACGGCCGTGCGGACCTGGCCCATCAGCGCGGCGGCCTTGACGTTGTGCCCCTGGACGTCGCCGATCGCGGCGGCCACGGCCGTGTCGGCGGTCGTGTCGCCGCCCAGCCGGATCAGGTCGTAGAAGTCGCCGCCGATCTCCACGCCCCGGGTGGCGGGCAGATAGCGGGCGGCGACGTCGAGCCCCGGCACCTCGGGCAGCGCCCGCGGCAGCAGCCCGGCCTGGAGGCGGCGCGCGAGGTGGTGCTTGGCGTCGTAGAGCCTGGCGCGTTCCAGGGCCTGGGCGATCAGCCCGGCCAGCGAGGTCATCACCGCGCGCTCGTCCGGGCTGAACGGGTGCGGGCGGTCGTAGGCGACGACGCAGCAGCCGACGGTGCGGCCCGAGGCGATCAGCGGCAGCACGGCCCACGCCTCCTTGCCGGTCAGAGCGGGGAGGCCGGAGAACGACGGCTCCAGCTCGTCGGGCGACCCGTAGAACGCGGGCTCCCCCTCGGACAGCACCCGTGCGGCGGGCGAGCTCGGGGAGTCCATCGGGGTGCCGTCGAACCGTTCCATGGACTCGGGCCGGTAGCCGCGGTGGCCCACGACGCGGAGCCTGCCGCCCTCGGCGACGAAGATCAGCAGCCCCTGGGCGTCGAGCGACGGCATGATCTGGCCGGCCACCAGGTCCACCACGTCGTTGACGCCGACCGCCTCGGTGAGCACGGCCGCCAGCTGCATCAGGTGGTACAGGGCGCCGACCCGGACGGGCGCGGCCCGGCCCCCGGGCATCGCGCGGGCGGAGCGGTCCTCGGGCGTGGCCCACTCGGTCGAGGTGGCGGGCGCGGGGGCGATCCTGAGGCTGACGCCGTACGCGTCGGGGTGGTGGTGGAAGCGCAGCCAGCGATCGGGCGGGCGCAGCGCGGTGAACGAGGTGGGGCGGCGGCTGAGCAGCGCCCTGCGGAACCTGTCCTCGAACACCGGGTCGCTCAGCCAGGACAGCTTCTCCCAGAGCCGGCAGCCGGGAAGCTCCTCCGGGGGGATGCCGGTGAGTTCGGCCGCCGCCGCGTTGGCATAGGAGATGCGGCCGTCCAGCTCCACCGCGCAGTGCCCCTCGGGGAGGCGCTCGGTGAGCCAGGCCGCCGCCAGCGCCTCCTCGTGCCCCAGGCGCGTCGGCGGGCGCCGCAGCAGCACCCGCGGCCGTTCCCCGCCCCGCAACGGGCGCCCGGCGGCGGCGATGCCGCGCAGCAGCCGGCCGAGGCGCGCGGCGCCGTCCCGGAGGCCCTCGTGCTCCACGGGGGTGTGGCCGGCCGGGTGCGTGCCCGGCCACAGCAGCCCGAGCACGCCGGCGTCGGAGCCGAGGTCCCCGTCACCGCCGTCACCGCCCTCACCCCCGCCCTCACCCTCCCCGCTACCGTCGGCCGTCTCGCCGAGGGTGATCGGGGCGTACGCCGACGCGAACGGATACGGCAGCACCATGCCGACCTGCGGGTAGCGGTTGGCCATCTCGCCGACGCCCACCCATACGGCACGTCGCCGGATGATGGCCTCGGTCAGCGGGAGGGGCGCCTCCAGGCCCACCCGTATCCAGGGCATGAAGATGTCGATGGGCAGCCCGGACACCAGCGCCAGGCGGAGCACCCGCTCCCCCGGGTCGAGCAGGTAGACGAACCCGCCGTAGGCTCCCGTCTCCCGCACGGCCCTCAGGACGGGCGGGTCGAGGCGCTCAAGACCCGAAGACGGCATAGCACCCATAGGTGAACGTTACGTCCCGTTCCGGTCACCAGCACACCGGCGGCGGCCCGCCCGGGGCCCGCGGCCGGTGTGTGACGTGTCTTACGTTCGTGGCGTAATCCGGTGTGCTCCTGTCCGGGGCAGGGCAGGGGTGGTCGCTGGGTGGGCGAGTGGGGCGGCCCGCTCGGTAGACTTCATCCGGCTGTGGCCTGTTTTCGGCCATGGAGAGCAAGAGAACGAGGAGCGAGCACACGTGGGCCTTGTCGTGCAAAAGTACGGCGGCTCCTCCGTTGCCGATGCCGAGGGCATCAAGCGCGTCGCCAAGCGGGTCATCGAGGCGAAGAAGAACGGCCACCAGGTGGTGGTCGTCGTCTCCGCGATGGGCGACACGACGGACGAGCTGATCGATCTGGCGGGCCAGGTGTCGCCCGTCGCCACGGGGCGCGAGCTGGACATGCTGCTGACCGCCGGGGAGCGCATCTCGATGGCGCTGCTGGCGATGGCCATCACGTCGCTCGGTCACGAAGCACAGTCGTTCACCGGCAGCCAGGCCGGCGTCATCACCGACTCCGTCCACAACAAGGCCCGCATCATCGATGTCACGCCGGGCCGGATCCAGAGCTCGGTCGACGCGGGGAACATCGCGATCGTCGCCGGGTTCCAGGGCGTGTCCCAGAGCGGGAAGAACATCACGACCCTCGGCCGCGGCGGCTCGGACACCACGGCCGTCGCCCTCGCCGCCGCGCTCAACGCCGAGGTCTGCGAGATCTACACCGACGTGGACGGCGTCTTCAGCGCGGATCCCCGGGTCGTGCGCAAGGCCCGCAAGATCGAGTGGATCTCGTTCGAGGACATGCTGGAGCTGGCCAGTTCCGGGTCCAAGATTCTGCTGCACCGCTGCGTCGAGTACGCGCGGCGCTACAACATTCCGATTCACGTGCGGTCGTCGTTCTCGGGGCTCAAGGGCACCTGGATCAGCAAGGAACCGCCAGGAGGTCAGCCGATGGAGCAGGCAATCATCTCGGGGGTCGCACACGACACGTCCGAGGCGAAGATCACCGTTGTCGCCGTTCCCGACAAGCCGGGTGAGGCGGCGAAGATCTTCCGCGCGATCGCCGACGCCGAGATCAACATGGATATGGTCGTGCAGAACTTCTCGACCGCGTCGACCGGACTCACCGACATCTCCTTCACCCTCCCCAAGGACGAGGGGCGCAAGGCGATCGACGCGCTGGAGAAGCGGCGGGCCATCATCGGCTTCGAGGCACTGCGCTACGACGAGCGGATCGCGAAGATCTCCCTCGTCGGCGCGGGCATGAAGACCAACCCGGGTGTGACCGCGACATTCTGCGAGGCGCTGTCGAACGCGGGCGTCAACATCGAGCTGATCTCGACCTCCGAGATCAGGATCTCGGTGGTGACCCGCGAGGAGGACGTCAACGAGGCGGTGCGCGCCGTGCACACGGCGTTCGGCCTGGACAGCGACAGCGACGAGGCCGTGGTCTACGGGGGCACCGGCCGCTGAGCCCCCCGTAATGCCCTCCCGTCCCCTCCCACCTTCTTCTCACGCCACCTCCTCACACCGGCCCGTTCCGACCGAAAACGTCCGGTGGTGGCCGAGGCTGACCAGATGTGAAGCTCTCGTGACCAAGTCGTAGGTCCTGATGGCTTGCTCCCGGCGGATGAGCCGGGAGACCATTTCAAGTCCCCGCACCGCTAGGCAGCCAACTGCGGTGCGGGGTGCGTTTTTGGCGCCCTGACCCGGCGCGGACACGGACGGAAATGGGACCTTCACGGTGGGCGGTGGGTTATGAGACCGGGTACCTCGAAAGCCGACAGCCCGCCCACGCCGTACAACCTTTACGGGGGAATGGGCGTCCAACATGCGTGGCAGAGGTTGCAGAGGTTCTCGGATTTCCGGCAATGCCCCCGCGACGCCTGGCCGGGGGCGCGCCCGTGACCGCTCCCCTGCCGGCCTCCCGGCCGACGCACATCCCCGCCCAGGGCGAGGACGCGGGCGACGCCATGGCTGAGGCCGCCGCGGGGACCACCATCGACTTCCTCACCGAGACCTACCGCGCCCACTACCGTTCCCTGCTCGGACTGGCGGCGCTGCTGCTCGACGACACGGCGTCCTGCGAGGATGTCGTGCAGGAGGCGTTCATCCGTGTGCACTCCGCGCGCAACCGCGTGCGCGACCCGGAGAAGACCCTCGCCTACCTGCGCCAGACCGTGGTCAACCTGTCGCGTTCCACCCTGCGCCGCCGCATCCTCGGCCTGAAGCTGCTCTCGAAGCCGCTGCCGAACATGGCCAGCGCGGAGGAGGGCGCCTACGAGCAACTCGAGCGCGCCGACCTGATCAAGGCGATGCGCGGGCTGCAACGGCGGCAGCGCGAGGTCCTCGTGCTGCGCTATTTCGCCGACATGACCGAGGCCGAGGTGGCCAAGACCCTGGGCATCTCGGCCGGTTCCGTCAAGGCGTACGGCTCGCGGGGCATCGCCGCGCTGCGCGTCGCCATGGAGGCCGTCCGATGAGCGGCGATGACCGGGACATCCGGCGCCCGCCGGGGCCGAGGGGCCCCCGGGACAGGCGCGACGCGCGGGATCGGCGAGACGCGCGCGAGAGGCGTGAGGGGCGCAACGCTCAGGAGCCGCCGAAACGGCGGCGGTTGACCGCGCTGCCCGACCTGCCGGACCTGCCCGGGCACACCGACGCCGACACCGAGGGCGACGGCGAGGGCGTCGAGGGGGCCGTTCCGGGCGGCCCGGACCCGTCCGGGTCCCCCGCCCTCTCGGGCCAGGAGGAGGAGCTGCGCCGGCTGCTCCGCGACGCGGTGGGCGGCATCGAACCGACCTCCGGGGCGCTCGACCACCTCCAGGACGCGGTCCCGGCCCGGCGCCGCCGGCGGCGCCACCTGCTGATCGGCACCGCGGCCTCCGTCGCGCTGCTCGGCCTCGGAGCCCCGCTGGTGCTGTCCGCGGCGGCGAGCGTCGGAGGCGGCGGCGAGAACTCGCTCGACGCGGGCGCCGACCACTCCGTGGACGGCAGCCAGCGCGGCACCGCGGACGGCGGCTCCCTCGGCATCCACCCGTCGGACGGCCGGCCCACCGGCGGGGCGGAGGACTACCCCGACGGAACCGCCGGCCCCGGGAGGCCGCCCGGAGGCGTCTACGACGGCCAGTTCCTGCCGAACTCGCCCCACTCCGACGAGACCCTGGGCGCCAGCTCCCCGACCTGCCGCCGCGGCCAGCTCGGCGAGGTCACGACGGACCTGGAGCCGCCGGACGAGCAGGGCCGCATCTACGGCCTGATCCGCCTGGCGAACGTCTCGGACACCGCCTGCCTCGTCACGGGGAACGGGGAGCTCGCCGCCCTGCCGTTCGGCACCGAGGGCGCCGCGGACATCCAGATCGTGGACCGCACCGAGGGGGACCGGGCGACCGGGCTCCCCACCCCGGACGAGACGCACGAGGAACTGATCGTGCCCGCGGGCGAGGCATACGAGGTGCGCTTCGCCTGGGTCCCGAGCGCGTCCGCCGCCGGCACCTGCGAGGTGGAGAAGGCCGACGACGAGGACAGGCCCGCGGACGACCCGCCGACCTCGACGGCCGACCCGATGTCCGCGGACGTCCAGAACGCGCCCTCCTCGGCTCCGGGCGAGAACGGCGGCGCGAACGGCGACGGGGCGAACGGCGGCGGCGCGGGGGGCGGAGGCACCGAGGGGCCCCCGTCCGGCAGCGACGGCGACGGGTCGAGCGACGGTCCCGGCACCACCGCGGGCACCGGCGACCCCGGCGAGGAGGAGCCGAGCGACGACCCCAGCACCGGTGACCCCAGCGACCCGCCGAGCGACGAGGAGGAGGACGACGACGGCGTCGTGCTCCGGTACACCCCGGCGGCGGGAGAGCCGGCGGCGGCGCAGATCCGGCTGGAGGGCGACTGCTCCGGCACGATCTACCGCACGGGAGTTCTGGAAGCCCCGGGGCCCTAGCGGCCGGGGCCTGGACGTACCGTGGGGGCGTGTACCGGTTCCTGCTGACGCCCCGCTGGTGGGCGATCAACGTCTTCGTGGTGCTGTCGATCCCGGTCTGCCTGGTCGCGGGCACCTGGCAGCTCGGCCGCTTCGAGGACCAGGTGGACGCGCACCGCGAGCAGCAAGAGCTCGCGGAGGCGACCGGCGAGGCGCGGCCGTTCGCCGAGCTGATGCCGTTGACGACCGAGACCGTGGGGCGGCAGGCCGAGATCGCGGGAGTGTACGACCCCGACCACCAACTCCTCGTCCCCGAGCGAACGTTGGACGGCGCACGCGGCGCCTACGTGCTCACGCCGCTGCGCCCCTCCGACGGCGGCCCCGCCGTCCCCGTGGTCCGCGGCTGGCTGCCCGGCGCCGCCGACGCGAGCGCCGCGCCCCCGCCGCCCGGCGGCGAGGTGACCGTCACCGGCGCCCTCCAGGCCGCCGAGTCCCCCAGCGAGGTCACCGCGCCGACCACGGGCCTGCCCGAGGGGCAGCTCGGGGTGATCTCGGCGGCCTCGCTGATCAACGTGCTGCCGTACGAGGTCTCCGACGTCTGGATCACCGTGCGGGACGCGGAGGAGCCGATGACGGCCGTGCCTGCCACCGCGCCCACCGGCACGGGTCTGGACATGGACGCCTTCCAGAACCTGGGCTACACCGCCGAGTGGTTCGTCTTCGCGGCGTTCGCCGTCTTCATGTGGGCGCGCCTCTTCCGGCGGGAGGTGGAGACCCGGCGCGACGCCGAGCTCGGCCTCCTCCCCGCCGCGCCCGCCGACCGCCGGCCCCACGGCCCCCGGGCCGCGCCGCCCGCTACTCCGCCGCCGTCCGCTACTCCGCCGTCGCCCGGTGCTCCGTCGTCGTCGCCGTCCTCGCTCCCGTCCCAGGCAGGTCCGGGGACGGAGGCAGATGTGCCTGTGCGAACCGGATCTCCTGCGCCACCTGCTTGATCCGCTCCTCCACCACCAGCGAGCCGTGCCCGGCGTCGTACCGGTACACCTCGTGGGTGATGCCGCGCTCCACCAGCCTCGCCACGTAGTTCTCGATCTGGCGGATCGGGCAGCGCGGATCGTTCAGACCGGCGGAGATGTACACCGGGGCCCGCACCCGGTCCACATAGGTGAGGGGCGACGACGCCTCGAACCGCTCGGGCACCTCGTCCGGCGCGCCGCCGAGCAGCGTCCGGTCCAGCGCCTTGAGCGCCTCCATCTCGTCCTCGTACGCGGCGACATAGTCCGCGACCGGGACCGCCGCCACGCCGACCGTCCAGGCGTCCGGCTGGGTGCCGATGCCCAGCAGCGTCAGATAGCCGCCCCACGACCCGCCGGTGAGCACCAGCCGCTCCGGGTCGGCGAGACCCGAATCGACCGCCCACCGCCGGACCGCGGCGACGTCCTCCAGCTCGATCAGCCCGACCCGGTGCTTGAGCGCGTCCGTCCACTCCCGCCCGTACCCGGTGGAGCCCCGGTAGTTGACCCGGACGACGGCGAAGCCGTGGTCGAGCCAGGCCGCGGGGCCCGCCGCGAACCCGTCGCTGTCGTGCGCCGTGGGCCCGCCGTGGATGTCGAAGACCGTGGGGAACGGGCCCCGGCCCTCGGGCCGCTGCACCAGCGCGTGCACCGTGCCACCCGGACCCTCCACCCAGGCGTCGGTCACCGGCAGCGAACGCGGCGCCCGCATCCCCGGCGGATCGAGCACCGTCCGCCCGGACGTGGACACCACGCGCGGCGGCTCGGCGGCCGAGGACCACAGGTACTCCACGGTGCCGTCGGGGCGCCCCGTGGCGCCGGAGATGGTGCCGGGCGGCGTCTCGACCCGGTCCGGCCGACCGGTGGCCAGGTCGTACCGCCACAGCTCGTCGCGCGCCTGGTGGCTGTGGTCGATCAGCAGTCCCGAGGCGTCGGGCAGCCAGTCGGCGTGCACATCGCCCGGGAGCCCCGTGGACAGCTCGGTCTCCTCGCCCGTCAGCGGGTCCCAGATCATCGGCTCCCAGCGCCCGCGGCGCTGATGCCCGATCAGCAGCCGGGAGTCGCCGTCCACCGGCGCGAAGCCGAGCACCGTCAGGCCGAGCTCCTCGGTGCCGCCCTTGGTGTCGTCCAGCTCGGCGACCGCCGTGCCGTCCAGGCGCACCACCCGCACCGCCGAGTGCATCGCGTCGCCGTGCTCGGTGTGCTCCACGGCCAGCAGCGAGCCGTCGTGCGACAGGTCGCCCACGCCCGCGGACTGCCGGTGCCGGTAGATCTCCACCGGCTCCTCGCCCGGCCGCGCCACATGGAGCGTCGTGCCGTCCTCCTCGGTCATCCGGCCGACGACCGCCGTGCCGTCGAGGGCGAGCGCGAGCCCGGCCGGGAACGAGGGCGCGAGCCCCGGCACGGCCGTCTCGTCCTCGCCCCCGTGGAACGGCTGCCGCATCCACACGCCGAACTCGTCGCCGTCGGTGTCGGAGAACCACCACAGCCACGCGCCGTTGGGCGACAGCGTGCCGTCCACCGTCCCGTTCGGCCGGTCGGTGGCCTGCCGCTGCCCACCGGTGGCCCGGTCCCAGGCGTACAGCTCGAACGTGCCCGTCGCGTTGGACACGAACAGCGAACGGTCCGGGGCCTCCCGCGCCCAGCCCGGCAGCCCCACGCGCGGCGCCCTGAACCGTTTCTCCCAGTCCGGCATGGGGTCGGCGGGCACCCGCCCGCCGTCGGGCGCCACGCGATCCCCCGGCGCCGCGTCAGCCATCGGACAGCTCCACCTGCATCTCGACCTCGACCGGGGCGCCCAGCGGCAGCACCGCGACGCCGACCGCGCTGCGCGCGTGCCGACCGCGCTCGCCGAGGACCTGCCCGAGCAACTCGCTGGCGCCGTTGATCACCTGCGGCTGGCCCGTGAAGTCCGGCGCCGAGGCGACGAAGCCCACCACCTTGACCACGCGGACGATCCGGCCCAGGTCGCCCGCGACCGACTTCACGGCGGCCAGGGCGTTCAACGCGCAGGTCCGCGCCAGCTCCTTGGCCAGCTCCGGGCCGACCTCGGCCCCGACCTTCCCCGTGACCTCCAGCCTGCCGCCGACCAGCGGCACCTGCCCCGAGGTGTACACATAGGGCCCTGTCACCACCGCCGGCACATACGCCGCGACGGGCGGCGCCACCTCGGGCAGCGTCAGGCCGAGCTCGGCCAGCCGCGCCTCGACGGACCCGGCGCCGCTCATGGCCGCGGCTTCTCGCGCTTGAAGTAGGCCACCAGCTGCTCGGGATTCGGACCCGGGATGACCTGCACCAACTCCCAGCCGTCGTCCCCCCAGTTGTCAAGGATCTGCTTGGTGGCATGCACGAGCAACGGCACGGTCGCGTATTCCCACTTCTTCATGTGCCTCACTCTAGTGTCCGGCTCTGACACCGCGGCGGCCGTTCGCCTAGGCTCGGCTCCGTGAGCGTTCCCGGCACCAGACTCCACGTGGTCAGCGGAAAGGGCGGCACCGGCAAGACGACCGTCGCCGCCGCCCTCGCGCTCGCCCTGGCCGAGCGCGGGCGGCGCACGCTGCTGGTCGAGGTCGAGGGCCGCCAGGGCATCGCCCAGCTCTTCGAGACCGAGGCACTGCCCTACGCCGAGCGCCGCATCGCCATCGGCCCCGGCGGCGGCGAGGTGTACGCGCTGGTGGTGGACGCGGAGCAGGCGCTGCTCGACTACCTCCAGATGTTCTACAAGCTCGGCGGCGCGGGCCGCGCGCTGCGCCGCATCGGGGCCATCGACTTCGCCACCACCGTCGCGCCCGGACTGCGGGACGTCCTGCTGACGGGGAAGGTGTGCGAGGCCGTCAGGCGCCGCGGCCAGGGCGGCACCGGCAGGGCCTACGACGCGGTGGTCATGGACGCGCCCCCGACCGGCCGCATCGCCCGTTTCCTCGGCGTCAACCACGAGGTGGCCGGGCTCGCCCGCGTCGGACCGATCCACCACCAGGCTCAGGCGGTGATGCGCGTGCTGAAGTCCGCGGAGACCGCCGTCCACCTGGTCACGCTGCTGGAGGAGATGCCCGTGCAGGAGACGGCCGACGCCGTCGCCGAGCTGCGCGCCGCCGATCTGCCCGCGGGCGCCGTCGTGGTGAACATGGCCCGCCCCGCCGGGGACGTCGCCGTGCCCGTGCCCGACCACGACCCCGGCCTCGCCGCCGCGCTGACCCGCGCGGGGCTGCGCGGCGCCGGCCGGCTGGCCGGGCCGCTGCTCACCGAGGGCCGCGAGCACACCCAGCGCCTCGCTCTCGAACGGGCCCAGCGCGCCGAGCTGGCCGGGCTCGGCCTGCCCGTGCACGAGCTGCCGCTGCTCACCGAGGGCGCCGACCTGGCCGGGCTCTACCGGCTCGCCCGCCTGCTGCGCGACCTCGACTGGACGGGGGGCGCGCGGTGACCGCCGCGAGCGAGCCACGGGGCCAGGGCGCCCCCGGCGTGCCCAGGCTGGCCGTGGATCCGCTGCTGGACGACCCGGACGTCCGCATCATCGTCTGCTGCGGCTCGGGCGGGGTCGGCAAGACGACCACGGCCGCGGCCCTCGGCCTGCGCGCGGCCGAGCGCGGGCGCCGCGCGGTGGTCCTGACCATCGACCCGGCCCGGCGGCTCGCCCAGTCCATGGGCCTGACCGAGCTGGACAACGTGCCGCGCCCCGTGCCCGGCACCGACACGTCGGGCGGCGGCGAGCTGTTCGCGATGATGCTCGACATGAAGCGGACCTTCGACGAGATCGTCGAGGCCCACGCCGACCCGTCCCGCGCCCGCGCCATCCTGGACAACCCCTTCTACCAGTCGCTCTCGGCAGGCTTCGCGGGCACCCAGGAGTACATGGCGATGGAGAAGCTGGGGCAGCTCGCCGCCCGCGACGCGTGGGACCTCATCGTCGTGGACACCCCGCCCAGCCGGTCCGCGCTCGACTTCCTCGACGCCCCCCAGCGGCTCGGCTCGTTCCTCGACGGGCGCTTCATCCGGGTGCTGATGGCCCCGGCCAAGGCGGGCGGCCGAGCCGGGCGGAAGGTGATGAGCCTGGGCATGGCCGGGCTCTCCCTCTTCACCGGCACCCTCGGCAAGGTCCTGGGAACGGCGCTGCTGCGGGACGTCCAGACGTTCGTGGCCGCGATGGACACCATGTTCGGCGGCTTCAGGACCCGCGCCGACGCCACCTACCGGCTCCTCCAGGCGAGCGGCACGGCGTTCCTCGTGGTGGCCGCGCCGGAGCGGGACGCGCTGCGCGAGGCCGCCTACTTCGTCGACCGGCTCAAGGCCGACCACATGCCGCTGGCCGGTCTCGTGCTCAACCGTGTGCAGACCTCCGCCGCCCCCCGCCTGAGCGCGGAGCGCGCCCTGGCTGCTGCGCGTTCACGCCGAGCGCATGCGCCAGGTCGCGCGCGAGGAGCGCACGCGGGCGCGTTTCACCGCACTCCACCCCGAGGTGCCGGTGGTGGAGGTCGCCGCCCTGCCCGGCGACGTGCACGACCTGGCAGGGCTGCGCGCCATCGGTGAACGGCTCGCCGGCGGCGGGAAGACTCAGCCGACGTTCGCGAAGCCGGGGAAGTCCCCGTAGCCGTACGGCTCGTAGTCGTTGTAACCCTCGAAGTCCTTGTACTCCTCGTAGTCCCGGTTGTCCTTCCGATCCCCGGCGCGCACGCTGATGGGGCGCGCGCCGCGCTCGTACTCCGAGCGCGCGGTCTCCAGCAGGCGCCGCCAGGAGGTAACGGTGGGGCGCCTGCGCAACAGCGCGCGCCGTTCGCGCTCGGTCATGCCGCCCCAGACGCCGAACTCCACGCGGTTGTCCAGCGCGTCTGCGAGGCACTCCGTCCGGACCGGACATCCGGTACAGACCGCTTTGGCCCTGTTCTGAGCCGCCCCTTGTACGAACAGTTCATCCGGATCCGTCGTGCGGCAGGCCGCCTGCGCACTCCAGTCGGTAACCCAGCTCATGCCGGTGCCGTCCTCTCCCGAATCGGGCTCCCCCACGGCGGCAAGTGGCATATTCACCCTTGCCAGTTGAGGACGTTACGGAAGGCGGGCACCGCACAACACCCCCAGGGGGTCTAATCTTGAATGGCCCGATCGGACTATGGAGAGCGCCAAGTCACCCACACGAGTGCTGCGCAAGAACCCCTGGTAAACGTTGTGCCGATCACTGCCACAGCGTCTCCGCGAACTCACCCCTTCGAGTGATGGCTCGCTTGACGGGCGGATCATTGTGTGAACCGTGAGTAGCTTAGGCGAACAGATGGACCCCTGTCCGGCTTTTGAGAACGTAGGCTTGCCGCCATGAGTAGGAAGCGTTCCGGTGGCGGGCTGACCACCATGCAGCAGGCTGCCAAGTTCCTCGGGGTCAGCGTGCTGTCCGGGGCGGTGCTCGCGGGCATCGCCCTGCCGGCGGTCGGCGCCCTCGGGCTCGCGGCCCGGGGCACGATGGACGGGTTCGACGAGATCCCGTCCATGATGGAGCGACCGCCGCTCAGCCAGCGCACCACCATCCTCGACGCGGACGGCGAGAAGATCGCCGACTACTACTACAGGAACCGCACGGTGGTCCCCCTGGACGAGATGTCGGAGACGCTCCGGCAGGGGATCATCGCCATCGAGGACGCCCGCTTCTACGAGCACGGCGCCGTCGACCTGCGCGGCATCCTCCGCGCCCTCACGCAGAACGTCGAGTCGGGCGCGGTCGAGCAGGGCGCCTCGACCCTCACCCAGCAGTACGTGAAGAACGTGTTCGTCGAGGCCGCGGGCGACGACCCGGAGGCGGTCGCCGAGGCCATCACCCAGACCGGCGCCGCGGGCATCGGCCGCAAGATCCGCGAGATGAAGTACGCGATACAGCTCGAACAGGAGCTCACCAAGGACCAGATCCTGGAGAACTACCTGAACATCACGTACTTCGGGCAGCAGGCGTACGGCGTGGAGGCCGCGGCCCAGCGCTACTTCTCCACGTCCGCGGCCGACCTCGAACTCCACGAGTCCGCCCTGCTCGCCGGCCTGGTGCAGTCGCCCAGCCAGTACGACCCGACCGTGGACGACCAGGCCGCTCTCGAGCGCCGCAACACGGTGCTCCAGGCCATGGTCGAGACGGGCGACATCACCCAGGCCGAGGCCGACGAGGCGAGCGAGCGCGACCTCGGACTGAACGTGAGCGAGCCGGCCAACGGCTGCATCACCGCGGCGAACGACGCGGAGTTCTTCTGCGACTACGTCCAGCGCGAGTTCCTGGCCAACCCGGTCTTCGGCGAGACCGAGGAGGACCGCCAGGCCCTGTGGGCGCTGGGCGGCATGACCATCCGCACCACCCTCGACCCGGACGCCCAGGCGGCCGCCACCCAGGCCGCGCGCGAGCACGTCTACGCGGAGGACGAGGTCGTCGGCTCGGTCGTCCAGGTCCAGCCGGGCACCGGGCACATCCTCTCGATGGCCCAGAGCCTCCCCTACGGCAACCAGGAGAACGAGACCTCCATCAACTACAACGTCGGCGCCGCCATGGGCGGAAGCCGCGACGGCTTCCAGCCCGGTTCGACGTTCAAGCCGTTCACCGCGGCGGCGGCCCTGGAGGCGGGCATCTCCCCGGCCACCGAGTACAGCACCGGGTACGAACACACCGTCCGCTTCGAGGACTTCCGCGACTGCGACAACCGGCCCATAGAGGGCACCGAGCCGGAGTGGGAGTTCCAGAACGAGCGGGAGGACGAGAGGGGCACGTGGGACATGACCACGGCCCTCGGCCAGTCCATCAACACCTACTTCGTCGAGCTGGAGAAGCAGGCCGGGCTCTGCGAGACGCTCACCATGGCCGGGCGCATGGGCGTCGAGCACGGCAGCGGCAGCCCCCTCCAGGCCCACCCCTCGCTCACCCTGGGCGGCCAGGAGACCACCCCGCTGATCATGGCGACCGCCTACGCCACGTTCGCCAACCGCGGCACCTTCTGCGAGCCGGTCGCGATCACCGGGGTCACCGACGCCGACGGCCAGGAGATGACCGTTCCCGAGAGCGAGTGCCGCCAGGTGATGTCGGAGCACACCGCCGACACCATCAACGAGATGCTCTCCGGCGTCATCGAGGACGGCACGGGCGCCGCGGTCGGACTGGACGGCCGGGACAACGCGGGCAAGACCGGCACCACGGACAACCGCGAGAACGTCTGGTTCGTCGGCTACACCCCCGACATCTCCACGGCGGTCCGCGTCGGCGGCTGGGACACCCCGCTGTCGATGGAGGACATCACCATCGGCGGCGAGTACTTCGCCCAGGCGAGCGGTGCCCGGGTCGCGGGCCCGATCTGGAACGCGGCGATGACCGGCGCGCTCGAAGGCGTCGCGCCCTCGACGTTCAACCAGGTGAACGTCCCCCGCGGCGACGGCGACCGACCCGGCGGGGACGACGACGACGGCCGCCCCGGTGGCAACGGCGGCAATGGCAACGGCGGCGGTGGCGGCGGCAACGGCGGCAACGGTGGCGGTGGCGGCGATGACGGCGGGGGCGGCGGGGACGTCTTCCCGCCGGAGATCGAGCTGCCTCCGGACGTTCTCGGCGGCGGCGACGGCGACCCGTTCGGCCGCCCCCGCGACTGAGACGCGTCACGGCCGGCGGCCCCGGGGAGTCACCCCCGGGACCGCCGGCCGTTTCGCGCCGCCCGGTCAGGCGCGGTCGAGCTGCGTCAGGCGAGGGCCTTCTTGACCGCCGCGGCGACGCGTCCGCCCTCGGCCCGGCCCGCGACCTTCGGGTTCACGATCTTCATCACGGCGCCCATGGCCCGCGGTCCCTCGGCGCCGTCCGCCCGTGCCTGGGCCACGGCCTCCGCGACCAGCCCGTTCAGCTCCTCGTCGGACAGCTGCGCCGGCAGGTACCCGGCCAGCACCTCGCCCTCGGCCCGCTCCCGTTCGGCCTGCGCGGGACGCCCGCCCTTGTCGAACGCCTCCGCCGCCTCGCGCCGCTTCTTCGCCTCCCGGGTGATCACCTTGCGCACCTCGTCGTCCGACAGCTCACGAGCCGCCTTGCCCGCGACCTCCTCGGTGGTGATGGCGGCAAGCGTCATGCGCAGCGTGGCAGAACGCAGCTCGTCGCGCTCCTTGATCGCCGCCGTCAGATCGTTCCGGAGCTGGGACTTGAACGTGGTCATGCCCCCCATTGTGCGGTACCGATCATCTGAAACGATGGCCCCATGCGCGCCCGTTACCGCATCCCCCTCAACGCCGCCCTCGCCGTGACCGCCGTCTCCGCCGCCACCGTGGCCTATGCCGCCGGTTTCGAGGTCCGCTCCTTCCGCCTGCGGCGCGTCAGCGTCCCGGTCCTCCCGCCCGGCAGGGCCCCCCTGCGGCTGCTGCATGTCTCGGACATCCACATGGTCTCGGGCCAGCGCAAGAAACAGCGGTGGCTCCAGTCCCTCGCCGGGCTCCGCCCCGACCTGGTGATCAACACCGGCGACAACCTCTCCGACCCCGAGGCCGTCCCCGAGGCGCTGGACGCCCTGGGGCCCCTGCTCCAGTTCCCCGGCGCGTATGTCTTCGGCTCCAACGACTACTACGCGCCCCGCCTGCGCAACCCGGCGCGTTACCTGGCGGAGCGCGCCTCCGGCCGCTTCGGCCTCAACGGGAACCCCCCGGCGAGCAACGTTCCGCGCAATCCCTGGCCCGAGCTGCGCGACGCCTTCGACGACGCGGGATGGGTCAACCTCACCAACACCCGCGGCCGCCTGAAGGCCGCGGACACGGAGATCGCGCTGACCGGCCTGGACGACCCGCACATCCGCCGGGACCGCTACGACAGCGTCGCCGGCGGGCCCGACCCGGACGCCGACCTCTCCCTGGCCGTGGTGCACGCCCCCTACCTCCGCGCCCTGGACGCGTTCACGGCCGACGGCTACCCCCTGATCCTCGCCGGCCACACCCACGGCGGGCAGCTCTGCGTGCCCTTCTACGGCGCCCTGGTCACCAACTGCGACATCGACACGGCCCGCGTCAAGGGCCTGTCCACCCACGAAACCCCCGGCCACCGCGCCTACCTCCACGTCTCGGCAGGCTGCGGCACCAACCGCTACACCCCCGTCCGCTTCGCCTGCCCCCCCGAGGCGACGCTGCTGACACTGACCCCCCGAGAAACCTGATTTCCCGTTCGCCTACCGGTCGGCTAGAGTATTGAACGCCGCACCGGGGTGTGGCGCAGCTTGGCAGCGCGCTTCGTTCGGGACGAAGAGGTCGTGGGTTCAAATCCCGCCACCCCGACAGAGAAACACCAGGTCAGGCCTGGTACTGAGAGATCAGTACCAGGCCTGACCTGCGTTCGGGGGCTATTTTGGGAGCCATTTGGGAGCCGACTTCGGGACGCAGCTCCCTACCCGGCCGCCTTGCGGCGACCTGGCCAGCAACGGACTCTTCGACGGGATACGTGTCCTCGCTGTCAGTGCCCCCGTCTAGCCTTGAACCATCACCGCCCCATAGGAGACCGGATTGGCCGGGTTCAAGATCGACAAGCGCGCGATCGCGAAGATGCAGAAAGAGATCGTCAAGGAGTTCGAGCGGGCGAACCGCAAGCATCCCGTCCGCATCCCCATCGAGGTCGAGCCCCCGTCCATGGGTGTGCTCACCCTGGCGAGTGCCAGCGGCCTCGAAAGCGACCCGCAGCTGTCCCGCTTGTTGCTCTGGCTGTACGAGTCGGTCCAGCAGAATCCGAGCCACTACGTAGACGTGCGGGACTTCGCGCGCGACGAAGGGCTGCCGGAGGGCGACAGCGACAACATGGCGTTGCAGCTTGAAAAGCTCGGGCTCGTCAATATCGCACGAACCCTCGCCGGCGGGCTCTCCGAGGTGTTCCCCACGGACGACGGAGTGCTGGAAGCGCGCCGCCT
The DNA here is from genome assembly GCF_001083795.1 of Streptomyces sp. SBT349. GTDB lineage: Bacteria > Actinomycetota > Actinomycetes > Streptomycetales > Streptomycetaceae > Streptomyces. The sequence goes on along the minus strand of NZ_LAVK01000127.1, from coordinate 837 downwards.
GCTCGCTCTGCGCACCGACGCAGTGGAACGCTTCGGGCACGCCTGCGATGTGTTGTTGCGCTGGGTCCTACGCGTGGGCGGAAGGCAAGCCTCTGTTCCGGCGCTGGCATTCCTGGAAGATCCGCTGTGCAGCTTCGCCGGGGATCTCCTGACCGAGGATGAAGTTCTCAGCGCGCTCGATTACCTGGGCGAGCACGCTCTTGTGGAGCGAGTGGTCACAGAGGCCGAGGTCACAGTCCTGATCACGGCACAAGGCACCCGCTGCGTACTCGCTGGAGGCACCGTGAATGACTTTCTGAGCCGTCAACCGACTGGCGGCGACACCTACAACATCACCGGCTCCCACGGCTTCGTCGCTGGCTCGCAGCAGCACGTCGTGCAGAACAACTCCTTCGGCCTGGACGCTTCCAAACTCGCTGAGTTCGCTCAGCAGGTCCGGCAGTTCGCGCCGAGCCTGGGAGTCTCCGTAGAGGAGCAGAGCCAGCTGATTCTGGATGCAGAGGTTCTGGAAGAAGCTGCCACCACCGGTCTGCCTGAACCGGGACGTGTACGGGCCGCATTTGATCGGCTGAACGCAACCCTCACCGCAATCGGTACGGCTACCCCTGGCCTGACCATGCTCGTCGGGGCGGGGCAGAGCGCGTACCAAGCAGTGTTTGGCGCCTGAAGTATTGGGAGCCAACCGTCGAGGCTGGCTCCAGGTATCGCTCTCAGAGGGCGTTTGAAGTAGGCAGATTGCCGCTTATGCCCTAGTAGGTGCCTCGCCAGGTTGGTGTGGTCTCGCCTGTTATGCGCTTGGTAAGGTTGTCGATCGACGCGATGTGGATCATGGATGTT
>NZ_LAVK01000126.1 GCF_001083795.1 Streptomyces sp. SBT349 | reverse complement strand
GAGCTGGCCAGCGCCGCCGCCCGGTCCCCCAGGCCGGACGGTCCCCGGCCGGCGACCGCGCCGGCGCCGGGGGCCGCCCGGCCGTTCGCCCCCGGCCGGAGGACTACCCCGCGCTGTCGAAGTCGATCGCGCTGTAGGCGCGCAGCTTGGACAGCTTGTGCGTCGAGTCGATCTGCCGGATCGTGCCGGAGCGGGAACGCACCACCAGCGACTGCGTGGTGGCCGTCTCCGCGCGGTAGCGGACCCCGCGCAGCAGCTCGCCGTCGGTGATGCCGGTGGCCACGAAGAACACGTTCTCGCCGCGGACCAGGTCCCTGGTGTGCAGCACGCGGTCGAGGTCGTGGCCCGCGTCGAGCGCGGCGCGGCGCTCGGCCTCGTCCTTGGGCCACAGCTTCCCCTGGATCGTGCCGCCCAGGCAGGTGATCGCGCAGGCCGCGATGATGCCCTCGGGGGTGCCGCCGACCCCGAGCAGCAGGTCGACGCCCGTGCCCTCGCGCACGGACATGATGGCGCCCGCCACGTCCCCGTCCTGGATGAAGGTGATGCGGGCCCCGCACTCCCTGACCTCTCTGACGAGGTCCTCGTGGCGCGGCCGGTCCAGGATGCAGACCGTCACATCCGCGGGGGAGCCGCCCTTGGCCTTGGCCACCCGGCGGATGTTCACGGCGGCGGGCGCGTCGATGTCCACGAACTCGGCCGCCTCGGGCCCGGTGGCCAGCTTGTCCATGTAGAAGACGGCGCTGGGGTCGAACATCGTGCCGCGCTCGGCCACCGCGAGAACGGAGACGGCGTTGCCCATGCCCTTGGCGGTCAGCGTGGTCCCGTCCACCGGGTCCACGGCGACGTCGCACTCGGGGCCCGAGCCGTCGCCGACGCGTTCCCCGTTGAACAGCATGGGCGCCTCGTCCTTCTCACCCTCGCCGATGACGACGACGCCGTTCATCGAGACGGTGGAGATGAGGGTGCGCATCGCGCGCACGGCGGCGCCGTCCGCGCCGTTCTTGTCGCCGCGGCCCACATAGCGTCCCGAGGCCAGCGCCCCGGCCTCGGTGACCCTGACCAGTTCCAGGGCGAGGTTCCGGTCGGGGGCCTCGGGAGAGACGTTGAGCGGGGGTGGCAGATGGTGCTCGGACATCGGGACGACCTTTCTGCGCGCGGTCCTTCGCACGGTCGCGGGGAGGGTCTTCCGACTCTAACCGGATCGCGTGCACATGAGCATTCCCCCTCTCGAATGAGCGAACCGGGGGTGGCTGTACGCCTCGCTCCGGTGTGCGGGACAATGGCGGCGTGGCGAAAGACGTGGCACCCGGCGAATCGACGACCGAGGAGCCGACCGAGGAGCCTGCCGGGGAGCCGACCTCGGAGCGGGCGGGGCGCGCGGCGGGCCGGCCCACCGCGCCGCCCGCCAGGCGGCGCCCCCCCTGGTCCTGGTGGAACATGACGCTGTCGCTGGCCGCGCTCTGCGTCGGCGCCTTCGCCCTGGTCCTCCTCAACCCCGGGGACCAGCCTGAGGGTTCGACGCCGACCGTCACGTACGACCTCGAAGCGGCCACCGCCGCCCGCGCCGCCCCCTACGCCTTGGTCGTGCCCGAGGGACTCCCGGACGACTGGCGGGCCACCTCCGTGCGGTACCAGCCGATGGGGGAGTTCGGCGCCACCTGGCGCCTGGGCTTCCTCGACCCGGACGACGAGTACGCCGCGGTGGCCCAGGCCGACGGCGACGCCGACGGCTTCATCGAGGAGATGACCCGGGGCGCCGAGGACACCGGCTCCCAGCAGGCCGTCGCGGGGCGCGACTGGGCCAGGTACGAGGGCGACAAGTACGACGCGCTGGTGCTGCGCGAGGCCGGCGTCACCACCGTGGTGCACGGCACCGCGCCCTTCGAGCGGCTGGCGCACTTCGCCGCCGCCCTGGAGGTCAGGACCCCCGAGAGCTGAGCCGCCGGGCGCCCCCGCGCGGCGGGGCCGCACGCCTCACGCCTCTCCGGCCTCGGCCTCCCGTTCCACCGCGCCGTCGGCGTCCTTCTCCCCGTCCCCGTCCCCGTTCCCGTCCCCGTCCTCGTCCTCTTCGCCGTTCTCCCGGGCCAGCGCCGCGTCCAGCCGGGCGCGCGCGCCTTCGAGCCAGCGCTCGCAGATCCGGGCCAGCTCCTCGCCCCGCTCCCAGAGCGCCAGCGACTCCTCCAGCGTCGACCCGCCCGCCTCCAGCCTGCGCACCACGTCGATCAGCTCGTCCCTCGCCTGCTCGTAGCCGAGTGTCGCGTCCGTGTCCGCGCCGGTGTCCGCCTGCGTCATGCCCGTCACCCTATGCCCGCCCTTCCGGCCCACCGGGCCGCTCGCCGACCGTCACCGGGAACGCGCCCTCGGCCACGCGCGCCCTCAGCACCTCGCCCGCCTCGACCTCGTCGGCGGCGCGCACGGCCGCCCCGTCCGCGCGCTGGAGCACGGCGTAACCGCGCCGCAGCGTCGCCGCGGGCGACAGCGCCACCACCCGCGCACGGGTGTGCGTCAGGTCCGCGGCGGCGCGGTCCAGCAGATGCCCCAGCGTGCGCCGGGCGCGCCCCAGCAGCCCGTCCAGCTCCTCCGCGCGCCCGCGCACCAGCCGGTGCGGCTCGGCCAGCACCGGCCGGTCGCGCGCCGCGGCGAGGCCCCGCTCCTCCCGGTCGATCCTCGACTCCAGCACCCACCGCGCCCGGTCCCTCAACTGCCGCACCCGCGCCAGCTCCTCGCGCACATCGGGAACGACCCGCTTCGCCGCGTCGGTGGGCGTCGAGGCCCGAAGGTCGGCGACGAGGTCGAGCAGCGGCGCGTCCGGCTCGTGGCCGATCGCCGAGACCACCGGGGTCCGGCAGTCGGCGACGGCGCGCACCAGCCGTTCGTCGGAGAACGGCAGAAGGTCCTCGACGCTCCCGCCGCCCCTGGCCACGACGATGACCTCCACGTCCGGGTCGGCGTCCAGCTCCCTGACCGCGTCGATCACCTGCGGCACGGCGTGCACCCCCTGGACCGCCACGTTCCGTACGGCGAATCTGACGGCGGGCCAGCGCAGCCTCGCGTTCTCCAGGACGTCCCGCTCGGCGGCCGAGGCCCGCCCCGTCACCAGGCCCACCCGGCCCGGCAGGAACGGCAGCCGCCGCTTGCGCTCGGGTGCGAAGAGCCCCTCGGCCGTCAGCGCGCGCTTCAGCCGTTCGAGACGGACCAGGAGTTCACCGACCCCCACCGCACGGATCTCCGAGGCCCGCAACGAGAGCTCGCCGCGCGGCGCGTACCACTCGGGCTTCGCGAACACCACGACCCGCGCGCCCTCGCTTATCACGTCGGCGACCGGGTCGAAGACCCCCCGGAAACAGGTGACCCTGACCGACACGTCGTGCGCCGGATCGCGCAGCGTGAGAAACACCACCCCGAAGCCGGGCCGGCGCGAGAGCTGGGTGATCTGCCCCTCCACCCAGACCGCCCCGAGCCGGTCGATCCACCCTCCGATCAGCCGCGACACCTCGCCGACCGGGATCGGCACCTCCGCCGTTGTCCGCACTGCCATGCCGTCACGGTAGCGCCGAGCACTGACAGCCCCCTCCGGTCGCCGCCCCCGTACCATGGGGCACATGGCTGAAGACGCTCAAGACACCGGGCGCCGCCGCGTCCTGCTCGCCGCCCCCCGCGGCTACTGCGCGGGCGTGGACCGCGCGGTCATAGCCGTTGAGAGAGCCCTGGAGCAGTACGGGGGTCCCATCTACGTCCGCCACGAGATCGTGCACAACAAGTACGTGGTCTCCACGCTGGAGAAGAAGGGCGCCATCTTCGTCGAGGAGACCGCGGAGGTCCCCGAGGGCGAGATCGTCATCTTCTCCGCCCACGGCGTCTCCCCCGAGGTCCGCCGGGAGGCGGAGCGCGGGAAGCTCGCCACCGTCGACGCCACCTGCCCCCTGGTCACCAAGGTCCACAAGGAGGCCGTCCGTTTCGCCAAGGACGACTTCGACATCCTGCTCATCGGCCACGAGGGCCACGAGGAGGTCATCGGCACCAGCGGCGAGGCGCCCGACCACATCACCCTGGTCGACGGCCCCGACGACGTCGCGAACGTCGAGGTCCGCGACCCGGAGAGGGTGGTCTGGCTCTCCCAGACCACGCTGTCGGTCGACGAGACCATGGAGACCGTGGACGCCCTCAAGCGCCGCTTCCCCGCGCTCCTCAGCCCACCGAGCGACGACATCTGCTACGCCACGCAGAACCGGCAGACCGCCGTCAAGCAGGTCGCCGCCGAGGCGGACCTGGTGCTGGTCGTCGGCTCGAAGAACTCGTCCAACGCCGTCCGCATGGTCGAGGCGGCCCTCGCCGCCGGCGCGCGCGAGGCCCACCTCGTCGACCACGCGGACGAGCTCGTCGAGGCGTGGCTGCACGGGGTCACCACCGTGGGGCTCTCCTCGGGAGCCTCGGTCCCCGAGGTCCTGGTGGACGGCGTCCTGGAGTGGCTGGTCGCCCACGGTTTCGACGAGGTCGAGATCGTCAAGCCCATGGAGGAGCACATCCGGTTCTCCCTGCCCAAGGAGCTCCGCCGCGACCTGCGCGCCGAGGCGGCGGACAAGGTGCGCGGCTAGCCCTCCATCCCCCCTCCATCCCCCCTGTATCTCCCTTGTCCCCAGCCGTGATGGGCCCGTTCCTATGATCGGGCGCCGTTGCGGACCTCGTGGCAGGGGAGATTGACGTGTTGCGGGGAAGCCCGCGAATGGCGACGGAGGACGGACGTCAGGTCTGCGCGCGGGCCTCGGCCCGGCGCCGCCTCAGCTGGCGGCGGAGGAGGTCGAGCCCCCTGCGGACCAGCACGATCACTCCCGCCGTCAGCGTTCCGGCGAAGACCCACGGCGCGCGCAGGGCGAGTTCGGTCAGCGTGGCCATGGGCCCCGCGGTCGAGAGCAGCCCCGTGGCGAACGCGATCGGCGCGGCGATCGGCGCGCAGATCAGGTCCGCGGGCCTGACCCAGACCGCCGTGGCCGCGCAGGTCAGCACAGAGAGCACCCCGTACAGCGCGGGGACCCCGCCCAGCGGCTTGCAGAGCCAGGCCGCCGCCACCATCGCCGCGGTGGCCAGCACGCCGCAGCCGAGGCCGGTGAGCCTCGGGCGGGGGAACCGGCGCCGCTGGCGCCCCCGGCCCTGCGCCGACGGGCGGTCGTGGGGGTCCTGCCCGGCGGTCACACCGGGGGACGGCCGGGGCACCCTCGTCCGCACCGCGGTCGCCGACTGCCGAGCGTGACGGGTGGTGTGCGTACTGTGTTCCACGTCACCACGGTAAGCCGGGGGCGGGGACGGATAGCGTGATGGACACGCTTGCGTGCCATATGACTGTCCGCCCGCGGCGCCCGGGGGCCGCGCGGGCGGCCGTAGACTTGTCCCTCGGCCCTCGTCTCGCCCCCTCGCTCCGGGAAGTCTCACGTGTCGCTCACGATCGGAATCGTCGGCCTGCCGAATGTCGGCAAGTCGACCCTGTTCAACGCCCTCACCAAGAACGACGTGCTCGCGGCCAACTATCCGTTCGCCACGATCGAGCCGAACATCGGCGTCGTCGGCGTCCCGGACCCCCGGCTGTCCTGTCTCGCCGGGATCTTCGGCTCGGCGCGGATCCTGCCCGCCACGGTGGACTTCGTCGACATCGCGGGCATCGTGCGCGGCGCGAGCGAGGGAGAGGGCCTGGGGAACAAGTTCCTCGCCACCATCCGCGAGTCCGACGCGATCTGCCAGGTCATCCGAGCCTTCCACGACGAGAACGTGATCCACGTCGACGGCAAGGTGTCGCCCAAGAGCGACATCGAGACCATCGACACCGAGCTGATGCTGGCCGACCTCCAGACGATCGAGAAGGTGCTGCCCCGGCTCCAGAAGGAGGCCCGGGTCAAGAAGGACAGGCAGCCGCAGGTCAGGGCCGTCGAGGAGGCCAAGACCATCCTGGAGGAGGGCCGCACCCTCTTCTCCGCGGGCATCGCCCAGGGCACCGAACGGGCCGAGCCCCTCCACGAGCTCCACCTGCTGACGGTCAAGCCGTTCCTCTATGTCTTCAACGTGGACGAGGACGAGCTCGTGGACGAGGCGTTCAAGGAGGAGCAGCGGGCCCTGGTGGCCCCGGCCGAGGCCATCTTCCTGAACGCCAAGCTGGAGGCGGACCTCGCCGAGCTGGAGGAGGACGAGGCGCTCGAACTCCTCCAGACCGTCGGCCAGACCGAGTCCGGCCTCGCGACCCTGGCCCGCGTGGGCTTCGACACCCTGGGCCTCCAGACCTACCTGACGGCGGGTCCGAAGGAGACCCGCGCCTGGACGATCAAGAAGGGCGCCACGGCCCCCGAGGCGGCCGGCGTGATCCACACCGACTTCCAGAAGGGCTTCATCAAGGCCGAGGTGATCTCCTTCCCCGACCTGATCGACGCCGGCTCCGTCACCGAAGCCCGCGCCCGCGGCAAGGCCCGCATGGAGGGCAAGGACTACCTGATGCGCGACGGCGACGTGGTGGAGTTCCGCTTCAATGTGTGATCATTTGAGTACCTTTAGCTAGACTGATCTGTCAAATGCGCAGGTCAAGCGGGGCTCGCCTCTCTGGAGGCGAGCCCCGTTCTCTTTTCTGTGCTGATCTGGTGCTGACTTTCGGCCCGCCCGACCCTCTGGTCGATGGTACGTTATGTGGTACCAGTCATGGAGGGAGTTCAGTCGATGTCGATCACTGCCAGCGAGGCGCGCAAGGCCCTCTTCCCGTTGATCAAGAAGGTCAACGACGATCATGAGGCCATCGAGATCGTCTCCAAACACGGGAACGCCGTGCTCGTCTCGGCTGAGGACTACGCAGCCCTGCGTGAAGGCTCCTACCTGTTGCGCTCGCCGGCGAACGCCCGCCGGCTGCTCAAGGCGTACGAGAACGCGCTTGGTGACGCAGGGCTCTCCGAGCGGGAACTCATCGACCCTGATGCGTCGGGTGTCGAGAAGGGCGCCGCGTGAGGCTCGTCTTCGAAGAGGGCGGCTGGGAGGACTACACGTCCTGGCTCAAGAACGACCGCAAGATGCTCACCCGGATCAACAAGCTCATCGAGGACGTCCTGCGCGACCCGTTCGCCGGGATCGGCAAGCCCGAGCCGCTGAAGTACCACCTGCCAGGGGCCTGGTCGCGGCGGATCGATGACGAGCATCGCCTCGTCCATCTGGTCACTGACCGGGAAATCATCATCCTGGCGGCCCGCTACCACTACTGATCCCCGGGCCTCGTGTGTGTCACCGTGCTGATTCCGTGCTGACTTGGGTCCTCAGAATCAACATCTTCGCAGGTCACAGCGTTGTGATTAACTTTCCGTTTCAACGTGTGACCGGCCGCGTGAGGCCGAGGCGGCAGGGCGTGGAGGGGACGTACGTGATGTGTTTTCAGCTGGCCGTGCCCGTCGTCGGTGCGCCGATGGCGGGGGGTGCCTCGACGCCCGCGTTGGTGGCGGCGGTGAGCGGTGCCGGTGGTCTGGGGTTTCTCGCTGCCGGGTACCGGACGGCGGGTGCGATGGTCGAGCAGATCGGGCGGACCCGTGAGCTGACGGACCGTCCGTTCGGCGTCAACCTCTTCGTCCCGGGGCCGCCCTCCGACGCGGCCGTGGTGGCCGCCTACCGTCGGCGGCTGCTGCCCGAGGCCGAGGCGTGGGGGGTCGAACTTCCCTCGGTGATCCCGCCCGACCGCGACGACTGGGACGCCAAGCTCGCGGCGCTGATCGCCGACCCGGTGGCGTATGTGTCCTACGCCTTCGGCCTGCCCGCACGCGCGGATGTCGAGGCCGTTCGCGCCGTTGGCGGCGTGCAGATCGGCACCGTCACCACTCCTGCCGAGGCGCTGGCGGCCACCAGGCTGGGACTCGATGTGCTCACGGTGCAGGGTCCTGGCGCCGGCGGCCACCGTGCCACCCATCGCGCCGAGGACGAGCCCGGCACGCTGCCGTTGCTCCAACTCCTCGCCGCGGTACGGGAGGTGACCGAGCTGCCGCTGATCGCCGCGGGTGGCCTGGCGGACGGCGCGGCGATCGCCGCCGCACTGCGAGCGGGGGCGCGCGCCGTCCAGCTCGGCACCGCCTATCTGCGCACGGACGAGTCCGGCGCCTCCCCGGCACACCGGCGAGCGCTGCTGGAACGCGACGCCACCACCGTGACCCGCGCCTTCACCGGCCGCCCCGCGCGCGGGCTGCGCAACGCCTTCATCGACCGCCACCAGCCGCACGCGCCCACGGCCTATCCCGAGGTGCACCACCTCACCCAGCCCCTGCGGGCCGCCGCCGCCCGGCGCGGCGACCTGGACGCGATGCACCTGTGGGCGGGTACCGGACACCGGCTGGCCCGGAGCGGTCCGGCGGCCGACCTGACCCGCGCGCTGTGGCGGGAGGCCGGAGCGCCGGCCCGGCGCTGAATCGGTCGAGCGGTTCATCAAGTGGCCGGAGCAGTCCCCCTTCGACCGGCACGACCTGGCGGCCCTTCACCGGCATCGCGCCGCGCTGGCCCGCGAACGCGTTCCCGTCGTGGCGGTGTCGCGCGGAGGGTCAGGGGCGGTCGGATGCCTCCGGCGCCCGGGTTCTGAGCGTCAGCACCTCGGGGGCGATCACCCGGACGCCGTGCCGGTCGACGGTGATGACGCCGTCGCGGTGCAGCCGGGACAGGACGCGGTTGACGGTGACGCGGGAGACGCCGAGCAGGTCGGCGAGGTCCTGCTGGGTGCCCGTGCCGGGCAGGCGGACACGCCTTCCGCCGCCGGACGCGGCGGCGCTCCGGTCGAGCAGCCAGGCCGCCAGCCGCGCCTCGGCGGGCAGGGTCGCCGCGGCGGTGAACCGTTCCCCCTGTGCGCGGACCTCCGCGGCGAGTACGCGCAGGACGTGGCGGCGGACGGCGGGGGCGTCGTCGACGAGGGCGAGGAAACGCTCGCGGGGCAGGGCGCGGACCGTGCAGGGGGTGACCGCGGTGAGCGTCGCGGTGTGGCCGTTGCCGTCGATGACGGCGACTTTGTCCAGCGCGCGCGGACCGGACCAGTCGCCGTGACGAACGAGCCGCCCGGTCCGGGTGGTCAGCGTCGCCGAGACGCGGCCGTCGAGGAGCAGCAGCAGGTGGGTGGCGGGGTCCGTGGCGTGGCGCAGGACGTGACCGGCGGGCACGCGGCGCGGCGGCGACGCGGCCCCCAGCGCGCGCAGCTGGTCGGGGGGCAGCGTGGCGAGCAGCGGCACGGCGCGCAGGGCCTCGGCGGGGTCGGGTGTATCGGCTGATACAGACGCGGTCACGCTGCCGACCGTACCGTTCCGGTCATGCTGATCGTCGAACTCGCATTCACCCTCCCGGCGACCGAGGAACGGCTGGCCGGGCGTCCGGCCCACCGGGCGTCCCTGGCCCGGCTGCACGAGGAGGGACGACTCCTCGCGGCGGGCCCGTGGGCGGACGAATCGGGAGCCCTGCTGGTCTTCGACCTCCCGGGCCCGGAGGAGCTGGACCGCGTCCTGGCGGCGGACCCGTACTTCCACCGGACGCCCGGGGTGACCGTCGTCTCCGTGCGGGAGTGGGCCCCCGTCGTGGTGCCGGGGCCGGACGGCCGGTGGTCGCCCACGTTGTGATCCGGGCCAACCCACCCATAGTGGGTTACAGTGCGCCCCGTGCGCCCCGCGCACCACCCACGGCCAGGCTCACGATCAGGAGTGACGGCATCGACACCCTCACCGGTCCGGTCGGCACCGGACAGACGACGTCCGGGTCGCGGCCGTGAACGGCGGCGAACGAGCCCGGGGGTACGTCGGGACTCCGCCGCTGTCGAGCCGGCCCGCCCTGAGCGCGCCGGAGCCGGCCACGGGAAGGCTGGCCCCCGGTCCGGGGCGGGGTCAGCCGCTGATCGGCCTCGCGGGGCTGACCTTCCTCGTGCCCCTGTTCTTCCTGCTGGCCTTCGGCGCCGGGGGGCCCGTGGCATCCCTTGAGGTACTGGCCCCCCTCACCACCTTCGCCCTTCCGGTCGTCGCGGTCATCGCCTTCTGGTGGGAGGACTGGCCCGGGAGCACCCTGCGCGCGGGCTGGTCGGGGCTGACGGACACGCTGATCGCCCTGGCCGCGGGGGTGGGCCTCACCCTCCTCGGCCAAGCCGTCGTCGCCGGATTCGACGCCCGCGCCCTGTTCGACCCCGACCCGGGCGCCGGTCAGGTGAAGACCTTCCCCGACACCCTGCCCGTCGCCGCCGGCGTGTTCACCGCGATCCTCCAACTCACCCTGGTGTCCGAGGGGTGGCCCTTGCGCCGCCTCGGCCGTCTCGCCTCGGGACTCGCGGCCCTCGCGGTGGCCTGGGGCGTGGGGGTGGCCGCCTACCTGCTCCTCGTGCACGTCGAGGCCGGGGGGCAGGACGGCCTCCGCGATCCCGGGGGCCCCGTCCCCTCCGTCGTCTACGGGGCGTGGCTCAGCGCACTGGGCGCGTGGCAGTTGGTGTTCTTCGTGGTGCTGCGGGGATGGCCCTTCACGGCCGTGCGGCGCAGGGCCATCCGCCTTCCGCTCGCCAACGTGGTCGTGATCGCGTGTGCCTGGGGCTTCTACCTGTTCATGCGTCACGCCGTGGGCCTGTCCGGCAGGCAGGTGGCGGCGGCCTGCGCCTGCGGCATCGCGGCCCTCCTGCTCACGGCGATGCTCTTCGACCGCTGGCCGTGGACGCGACTGAGTCCGCTACCCGGCCGTATCGGCGTGGTGATCACCTCGATCGCCGTGGCGTGGCTGATGTACTGGGCCCTGCATTCCTACGCGGACACGGTGGACTGGGGGCGCGCGCACCCGGAGGACTGGGTCTCCTACAGCGCCCTGAACGCCGTCGGCATGGGAGTCATCCTGCACGTGGCCATCTGGAAGCGATGGCCGGTGGTCGTCGGACCAGGCGCGGGACCGCGCCCCGGCGCCCGGTCAAACGACCACCGGCCCGCGCCGGACACCCGCGGCTGACGCCGGACGGAGGCGGTGGCCACCGGAGCGGACATCCGCCGGCACATCGCGGCTCGGGAAGCCGCACTCCTCAACGGATTCCTGGGAGGAACGACGTCATGGACGTGGACATCACGCTCCGGGTGGACGGGGCCGAGCACCGGCTCACCGTGGACACCCGCACCACCCTGCTGGACGCCCTGTGCGAACGGCTGGGCAACACCAGTCCGAAGAAGGGCTGCGACCACGGGCAGTGCGGCGCCTGCACCGTCCTGCTGGACGGGGAGCGCGCGCTCAGCTGCCTCGCGCTGGCGGTCGCCCACCAGGGGGCGGAGGTGGTGACGGCCGCCGGCCTCGCCGACGGGGAGGAGCTCCACCCGCTCCAGCGCGCGTTCATCGAGCACGACGCCTTCCAGTGCGGGTACTGCACCCCCGGTCAGATCGTCTCCGCGGTGGGCATGCTCGCCGAGGCGGACTCCGGCTGGCCCAGCGCCGTGGCCGAGGACATCACCGCCGGCAAGGTCACGCTGGACGACCGGGAGATCGCCGAGCGCATGAGCGGCAACCTCTGCCGCTGCGCCGCCTACGTCAACATCCGGCCCGCGATCAGCGAGGTGGCGCGGTGATCCCCTTCCGCTACGAGAGGCCGGACGACGTGGCCACGGCCGTCGGCCTGCTGTCACGGGAGCCGCGCGGCGCGTACCTGGGCGGGGGTACCAACCTGGTCGACCTGATGAAGCTGGAGGTGGCGAGGCCCGACGTGCTCGTCGACGTCCGCCGGCTCACGTCCGGCACGATCGACGACCTGCCCGGCGGCGGCCTGCGCATCGGCGCGGCCGTCTCCAACAGCCACCTCGCCGCCGACCTCCGCGTCCGCCGGCTCTACCCGATGCTGGCGCAGGCCGTGCTCGCGGGGGCCTCCGGGCAGCTGCGCAACCTGGCGACGAGCGGCGGCAACCTCCTCCAGCGCACCCGCTGCGTGTACTTCCAGGACCTGACCACCCCCTGCAACAAGCGCGAGCCGGGATCGGGCTGTTCGGCGATCGAGGGTCACCACCGGGACCTCGCGGTCCTGGGCGCGTCACCGGAGTGCGTCGCCACGCATCCCTCGGACATGGGGGTGGCGCTCACCGCGGTGGACGCCGTCGTGCGGGTCCGGGGACCCGAGGGCGAGCGGACCGTCCCGTTCGGGGAGTTCCACCGCCTGCCGGGGGAGGCGCCGGAGCGCGACACCGTTCTCCGGCACGGCGAGCTGATCACCGCGATCGACCTGCCGCACCTGCCGGTCGCGGCGCGGTCGCAGTACCGCAAGATCCGCGACCGCGCGTCCTACGCCTTCGCCCTCGTCTCCGCCGCCGTCGCCCTGGAGGTGGCGGACGGCACCGTACGCGAGGTGCGCATCGGCCTCGGCGGCGTCGCGCACAAGCCGTGGCGGGCGAGGGCGGCCGAGGAGTTGCTCCTGGGGGCACCCGCCACCGCGGTCACCTTCCGTGACGCCGCCGAGGCCGAACTCGTCGCCGCGAGGCCCCTGCCGGGCAACGGTTTCAAGGTGCCGCTGGCCCGCAACGTCATCGTCGGCATGCTGAACGACCTTGCGGAGGAGCAGCGATGAGCACCAGCCGTACCCCCGTGGTGGGGACTCCCCTGAGCCGTCTCGACGGGCCCCTCAAGGTCCGGGGGGCGGCCACCTACGCGTTCGAGCACCGGGTGGACGATCCGGCCTACCTGGGCCTGGTGGTGTCCTCCGTCACCAGGGGACGCGTCACCGCGGTCGACGACTCCGCCGCGCTGGCCGAGCCGGGCGTCCTCGCCGTGCTCACCCACGCGAACGCGCCGAGGCTGGCCGGCGACGACCCCGAGCTCGCGATCCTCTGGTCGGCCGAGGTGTGGTGGCGCAAACAGGTCGTCGCCGCGGTGGTCGCCGAGACCATCGAAGTCGCCCGCTACGCGGCGGGACTCGTGCGGGTGTCCTACGAGGAGCTGCCGCACGACACCGAGATGCGCCACGACGAGGACGCGTGGGAGAAGCCCGGCGCCCACGTCGGCCTCTTCGGCACCGCCGAGGGAGAGCTGAACAACGGCATGCCCGACGCCGACAGCGCGGTGGGCGACGTCGAGACCGCGCTGGCCGAGGCCCCGGTCGCCATCGACGTCACGTATACGATGCCGCACCAGTTCCAGAGCGCGATGGAGCCGCACGCCGCGATCGCCGAGTGGACGGGCGAGGACACGCTCACGATCCACTGCAGTTCGCAGGGCGTCACCGACGCGCGCCGCTGGATCGCCATGACGCTCGGACTGCCGCCGGAGAACATCCGGCTCATCTCCCCGCACGTCGGCGGCGCCTTCGGCTCGAAGACGTTCCCGCAGGCGTACGCCGTCCTGACCGCGATGGCGGCGAAGGTCGTGGGCCGCCCGGTCAAGCTCGCGCTCACCCGTCAGCAGATGTTCTTCATGACCGGCTACCGGGCCCCCTGCCGGCACCGCATGCAGCTGGGGGCCGGGCGGGACGGACGGCTCACGGCGATCGCGCACGACTCGGTGCAGCAGACCGCCCGTTCCAAGAAGTACGCGGAGCAGATCGCCGTCGTGTCGCGCACGATGTGGGCCGCGCCGCACCGGCGCACCACGCACCGGCTGCTGCCGCTGGACTTCTCCGTGCCGACCATCATGCGGGCTCCGGGCGAGGCGCAGGGCACCTACGCCCTGGAGTCCGCGATGGACGAGATGGCGATCGAACTCGGCATGGACCCGGTGGAGTTCAGGATCCTCAACGAGCCGGACGCGCACCCCGAGTCCGGCCTTCCGTTCTCCAGCCGGCGCGTCGTGGAGTGCCTGCGCGAAGGGGCCCGGCTCGTGGACTGGGACCGCCGCGACCCCACCCCGAGGTCCCGGCGGGAGAACGGCTGGCTCATCGGCACCGGGGTGGCCGTCGGGGGGTACGTGGCGCCCCAACTGCCGGGCAACGCCACGCGGATCGAGGCCGCCGCCGGGGGCCGCTACACCGTGTCGATCGCGGCCGCCGACATCGGCACCGGCACCTGGACGGCCCTCACCCAGATCGCCGCCGACGGCCTCGGGGCCGGTGTCGACGCGGTGACGTTGCGGATCGGCGACACCGACCTGCCGCCGGCCTCGGCCGCCGGCTTCTCCTCGGGGATCAGCAGCTGGGGCGCGTCCATCGTCGCGGCGACGCGGGAGATGCGGCGCCTCGTCGACGAGGAGCACGGCGGCGCGATCCCGGCGGAGGGGCTCGACATCACGGTGGAGGCACCCCCCAACCCGAACGCGTCGCGGTACGCGATGTACTCCTTCGCCGCCCAGTTCGCGGAGGTGCGGATCCACGAGGAGACCGGGACCGTGCGCGTCCCCCGGCTGGTCGGCGTCTTCGACGTGGGCCGCGTCGTGAACCCCAGGACGGCCAGGTCGCAGCTCGTCGGCGGCATGACCCAGGGCATCTCCATGACCCTGCACGAGGTGGGCGTGGTCGACAACCGGATCGGCCAGATCGTCAACCACGACCTGGCCACCTACCACGTCGCCGCGAACGCCGACGTCGGTTCCGTCGAGGCGCACTGGCTGGACGCGGTGGACCCCTACACCAACCCGCTGGGCACCAAGGGACTGGGCGAGGTCTGCGTCGTCGGCACGGCCGCCGCCATCACCAACGCGGTGTACCACGCCACGGGTCTGCGGATCCGCGACCTGCCGATCACCCTGGACAAGCTCCTTCCCCGGGGCCTGTGACGACCGGAGCCGCGGCCGGGCCCTTGACATGTCGCTTAGTTGGTTAGCAAACTATCTAAATGCTTGACGTCGAGGTGCTGAAGGCGCTGGGCAACGAGAAGCGTCTGGCGATCATGGAGTGGCTGCGGGACCCCGCGGCGCACTTCCCGCGGCAGCGTGACGGGGACCTTGTCGACGACGGGGTCTGCTCGGTGTTCATCGCCGACAAGCTCGGGGTGAGCCAGCCCACCGCGAGCGTGCACCTCCGGGTGCTCACCGGCGCCGGTCTGCTGCGTGCCAGGAGGATCAAGCAGTGGACCTTCTACCGGCGTGACGAGCGGCGCATCGCCGAAGTCAAGAGGATGTTCGACGGGGGATGGTGAGAGTGCCCCAGCAGTTCGCGTCCGCACCGCGGGACGCCGAGGACGCGGCCGGTGCCGCCGTGGATTCCTATGGACGGCTCATATCGCTGCTCGACGCGGGCGGCGCCCGGTACCGCGTCATCGACCACGCCCCCGAGGGGCGCACCGAGGTGGTCAGCGCGTACCGGGGCCATCCGGTGAGCCATGCGGCCAAGTGCCTCGTCGTCATGGTCAAGACGGGCAAACGCACCAAACGGTACTTCCTCGCCGTGATCCCCGGCGATGCCAGGGTGGACCTGCCCGGGCTGAAGGCCCTGGCGCACGGCACCTACGTGTCCTTCGCGTCGACGGACAGGGCCGAGGCCCTGTCCGGCAGCGTCAGCGGCACCATCCTGCCGTTCAGCTTCCACCCGGATCTCGAACTCATCGTGGACCCGGGCCTGCTGGAACACCCCGAGATCTACTTCAACGCCGCGCGGCTGGACCGCTCCCTGGCCCTGGACACCCGGGACTACCGGGACCACCTGGACCGCGCCGGCGCGCGGATCGCGCCGATCACGGCCGAGGACGCCTGAGCGCGATGGACGACTCGGCCGACATACGAGGGAAGCGACACATGACACCGATCGGCCCACGGCCCGGCCTCACCCACACCTCCCACCTGCTGGTCGACGAGGGCCTGACCGTTCCGGCGGTGTCGGACGCGCTGTCCGGCTTCGCCGGCATGCCCCGGGTCTTCGCCACGGCCTATCTCGTCGCCTTCGTGGAGAACGCCTGCATCGAGGCCGTCGCCCCGATGCTCCCGGAGGGGAGCAAGACGGTGGGTACCCATGTGGAGCTCAGCCACAGCGCGGCGACCCCGGTGGGCATGAAGGTCACCGCGTCCGTCGAACTGGTCGAGGTCGAGGGGCGGCGGCTGCGCTTCGCCGTCGAGTGCCGTGACGAGCGGGACGTGATCAGCCGTGGCCACCACGAGCGGCACATCATCGACGCCTCGAAGTTCGAACAGCGCATGGCCGCCAAGGCGGCCGGCACGGCCCTCCGGGCCGGCGGGAAGCCGTAGGCGGCGGGCTCTCCCCGTTCGGCGGGCGCGGGCGCGGGGGCGGGCGTGGGCGCGGGTGCAACGCGGGTGCAACGCGCCTGTCCGCCCCCGCCGCGCATGCTCATACCCGCCGCGTCACTCGCGGCGCGGGCACCTCGGGACACGGGTGGAGTCCGCCCCTGCCCTGACCGACCCGACGTCTTCAACCGCCTGTTCGCACCAGCACATGCTCCGCGGAGGTTCTTCCCACATGACGCGCCGTCAGATACGCGCCGTAGCCGTTTCCGTCCTCGTCGTCCTCGCGGCCACCGGCACGCGCGGCGGAGGCTGCGGCGGTTCCAGCGGCAGTTCGGGCTCCGGCGACGGCTCCGGCGACAGCGGCGGCCAGGACGACGACTTCGACATCGACGTCCCCAGCACCTCCGGGGGTTCGACCACCTCGGGCGGCACCAGCGGCGGCGGCACCGCGACGGAGGGGCCGGCCGAGGGGGACGTCGGCGTCGTCGGCTGCGACTACATCGGAGAGAACCTGGTCACCGAGCTGGAGGTCACCAACCTCTCCACCAGCGAGACGTACAGCTACGACATCACCATCGTGGTGGAGCAGACCAGCGGCGACTCCATCGGTGCCACGCTCGCCTCGGACGTGCTGACCGTCAGCGAACTCGCGCCGGGCCAGAGCGAGACGCTGACCTCGGAGAGGATGTACTCCGTGTACGAGGAGATGACCTTCGAGTGCAGCGTCAGCGGGGTTCACCGGTACTGAGCCGGCCCGCCGTCCCGGGGGCGCGCCGCGGTCGCGCGTCCCCTCAGCACTCGCCGAGCCGGGCCAGTTCGGTGCGCAGGGCCTGCGCCCTGGGGTGGGACATCCGCCGGAAGATCGCCTCCGCGCGCGTCAGGTAGGGGCGGGCCTGCTCCGGGCCGCGGGTGCTGGCCAGGGTCATGCCGATGCCTTCCAGGCACTCGGCCCGCCGGTAGTCCTCGCCGCTCGCCTCGCTGACGGTCAGGCCCTCGCGGTAGCTGGCCAGCGCCTCCTCGTGCCGGCCGCTCAGCCGCTGGGCGCGGCCCAGTACGCGCAGGGCCACGGCCCGCGGGCTGTTCTCCGGCAGGGTGCCGTGGATGTGCAGGGCCTGCCTGGCATGGCTGATGGCCGTGTCCAGGCGCCCCAACCCCGTGTACGTCTCGGCCATGTTGCTCAGCGCCATGGCCTCGATCTCCGGGATCTCCACCCTGCGGGCCAGCGTCACGCAGCGGGCGAAGCAGTCGAGTTCGCGCCGCGAGTCGCCCAGGAAGCCGTAGAGGACCGCCAGGTTGTTGAGCACCCGCGCCTCCGAGACCTCGTCGCCCGCCGCGCGGGCCAGCGTCAGCGCCTCGTCGTACGCCTGGAACGCCTCGGCGGGGCGCTGGGTCTCGGCGTATGCCCCGCCCAGCCTCCGCAGCATCCGCCGCGTGGCCACGCCGTCGCGCAGCTCGCGCGCCGCGGCGAGGCCGAGGCGTTGCAGCTCGATCCAGTCCTCGTGCTGGCGGCGCCGGTGCTGGAGGAACCAGAGCGCGTCCGCGAGCTGCCAGGTCCGCCGGTGGTCCCCGACCCTGGCCGCGCACAGCGCCGCCGCGCGGATGTTGGCGTACTCGGCCGCCACCCAGGCGAGGCCCCCGGCGGGGTCGGTGAACGGCGCGGGCTCGGTGGGCGGGTGCTCGATGTGCCGCTCCGGCGGCCGGTAGTAGGCCTGGTGCGGCCGTCCCGCCGCGTCGGTGCGGGCCAGGTAGTGGTCGAGCACGCGGGCCACGGCCAGTGCCCGCTCCGCCTCCGGCTCCTCGGCCTCGGCGCGCTGCCTGGCGTAGAGGTGCACGAGGTCGTGCATCGCGTAGGCCCCGGTGGCGGTCTCCCGGATCAGGTGGGCGCTGAGCAGCGCGTTGACGGCGGGCTGGAGGGAGGCGACGGTGGAGCCGGTCAGCGCGGCCACCGCGTCCCCGGCGGGGTCGGGCCCCGGGTGCAGGCCCAGGAGCCGGAACAGCCGGGCCGCACCGTGGTCGAGCGCGTCGTAGGCCGAGCTGAACGCGGTCGGCACCGCGGCCGCCCGGTCGCCTTCGACCGTGAGCCTGGCCAGCCGGCGCTGCTCGTTGGAGAGTTCGTCGACGAGCCAGCCGACGGGCCGCCGGGGGTGGGCCAGCAGGCGGGCGGCAGCGATCCGCAGCGCGAGGGGCAGCCGGTCGCACAGCTCGGCGAGGGCCTCGACGGCGGGCCGCTGGCCGCGGACGCGGTCGGCGCCGATCATCCGGCCCAGCAGCGCGACCGCGTCACCGTGGCCGAGCACGTCCAGCGAGAGCGGCACCGCGTCGTCGATGGCGATCAGCCCGTCGAGCCTGCGGCGGCTGGTCACCAGCACCAGGGAGCCCGCCGAGCCGGGCAGCAGCGGGCGTATCTGCGCCGCGGAGGCCGCGTTGTCCAGCACCACCAGGACGCGGCGCCCGGAGAGCGACGACCGGTAGAGCGCGGCGCGTTCGTCCGGGTCTGCGGGGATCCGCCGGTCGTCGGTGCCGAGCGCGCGCAGGAACCGCCGCAGCACGTCGCCGGCGCTGAGCGCGTCCGCCTCGTGGCCGCGCAGGTCGACGAAGAGCTGCCCGTCGGTGAACGCGTCGCGGAGCAGGTGAGCGGCGTGCACGGCGAGCGAGGTCTTCCCGACGCCGGCGGCCCCGGAGATGACCACGGTGGCGGCCCGGGAGGAGCGCAGCCGCTCCAGTTCGGCCCGGCGGCCGGTGAACCCGCTGATGTCCGCGGGCAGTTCGGCCGGGCGTGGGGAGGGGCCACCCGCGGGGGCGTGGGCCGTGGCGGGCGCGGACAGGGTGGTGGCCCGGCGGGGCGTCCCGGTGGCGCCCTCGTCACGCAGGATCGCCAGGTAGGTGCGTTCCAGACCGGAGCCGGGCCCGACGCCCAGTTCCTCGCCCAGGCGTTCCCGCGTCGCCTGGTAGAGCGCCAGCGCCTCGGCCCGCCGGCCCGAGCCGTGCAGCGCCCGCATGAGCTGGGCCTGGAGTTCCTCCCGCAGCGGGCAGCCGGCGGCGTATCCGGCGAGCCGGCCCGCGGTCTCCCGGTGGAGTCCCAGCGCCAGCCGCGCCTCGGCCCACCGCTCGACCGCGAGGAGCTGCTCGTCGACCAGCGCGGGCACCACATCGCGAGCCAGCACGTCGGACACGACATCCGCAAGCGGCGCGCCCCGCCACAGCGCCAGCGCCCGGTCCAGCAGCGCCGCGCAGGTGGCGGGCTCGCCCGACGCGCCGGCGGCCTCGGCCTGTTCGGCCAGGGCGCGGAAGCGGAGCAGGTCCACCTGATCCCTCGCGACGTCCAGAACGTATCCGGGTCCGGCGCGGCGGATGTACTCCCCGCCGCCCTGGCCCGGGGCCGCCTCGTTCAGGGTGACCCGAAGCCGCCGGATGTAGCTTCTGACGGTGGTGGGTGTCCCGGTGCCCTCCTCGCCCCACAGGTGCTCGCTCAGCGTGGCCATGGACACGGGCCGGTTCGCGTTGACGGCCAGGCTCGCCAGCACCACGCGCAACTGCCGGGCCCCGAGCCCGGCTTCCCCCGCCTCGACCGGGCCGAGTATCCGGAACTCCACACCTGCTCCTCTGGTGACACAGCGGTGCGACGGAACTTTACGCCCGCGGGGGAGCGACCCCGGCGCCGCCTCCGTGACGGGTCGGTGGGCAGGCCCCGGTGGTGCGGGCTCCCTCAGGTGGCGGGGGTGG
>NZ_LAVK01000125.1 GCF_001083795.1 Streptomyces sp. SBT349 | reverse complement strand
TCGCCGTTCCGTCCCCCGTCCCGGCCCCGGGGGCGAGGTCCGCCGGGAGCAGCGGCTCGGTGAGCAGCCGCCGCACGCGCGCACCCCGTTCCGCCCCCGTGGCCGCCGCGCCCAGCCATGACCCCACGGCGCGCCAGCCGTAGTAGTAGCCCAGGACATAGGCGTTCATCCCGGGCAGGGTCACAAAGGAGAGCGCCGCCGCGAGTTCGGCCTCGTCCAGCAGACCCCAACGCGTCAGGTAGGCGCGGATCTCCCCTTCGGGGCGGCCCTCGTCCGCGAGGAAGGCGGCGTTGGCCCACGTTCCCCACAGCGCGTTCCTCGCGGCGTGGATCGCGGCGAAGTCGCTGCCGTCCGGCGCGATGCCCAGCTCGGGCAGCACGTGCTCGGCCAGCCACCGCTGCGCCTCCCCGCCCGGGAACACGAGCTCCTGCGCGTGCAGGCCGAGGCCCTCGCTGACCACGAACGAGGGCGACAGCATGAAACGCACCCGGCAGTCCGCGCGGCCCTCCTTCAGCAGCGACTCGGCGATGTGCCCGGGGTGGCCCTCGTGCGCGACCACGTACAGCAGGTCGGCCACGGTGAACGGCAGCCCGCCGTTGACGTAGATCACCGAGCGGCCCCCGCCCTCGTAGTGGCCTGCGGCCAGGAAGTGCGCCTCCGGGACGACGACGCAGCTGACCTCCTCGTCGGGCGGCAGCGGGACGATGCCGGCGCCGGTCCTCGCCCGCGTCTCGGCGACGGCCCGCGCCACCAGGTCCGGCAGCCGGTCGCGGTGGCCGGGGCGCAGCGCGTGCGCCGCCTTCCACGCGTCGAGACGGGCGCCCAACGAGCCGTGCGCGCCGGGCAGCGCCGCGTCGAGCCGGTCGTGCGCCTCCTCGAACACGGCCTGGGGCACCGGGCCCGCCTCGATCCCCAGGGCCTCCCGCGCGAAGTCGGCCAGCGGCATGCCGGAGCCTGCCCCGGAGCGCGCGCCGTCGCCCGCGCGCCGCGCCACCGCCCGCAACGCCCGTACCTGCGCCGACAGATGGGCGACCCGCCCCGCGCCGGGCGGCACGGCCCCCAGGAGCCGGTCGGCGTCCTCGGCCAGACGGCCGGCCGAGGGGGGCGCCTCGCCGAGCGCCTCCGTCCGCCACGCGGCGGGACCCCGGTAGATCAGCAGCGTCCCCCCGCCGTCCGCCGTGACCAGGCGGTTGACGCGCAGGGCCAGCATCGCGTAATCACGCAGCCAGGTTTCGGAATTCATACCGGGAAGCTATCCGTACGGAAATCCGTACAGTGTACGAAAGGCGGCGGCAGGTGGCAGGGCTGCGAGGACCCCAGAGCTTCTGGTTCCGCGACCAGGGGAAGGGTCGCCGACCGCGGCTGTCGCGGGAGCGCATCGTGGCGGGGGCGGTCGAACTGCTCGACGGCGAGGGCGTGGACGGCTTCTCCATGCGCCGCCTCGCCGCCCGGCTGCGCGTGGGCACCATGTCGCTCTACTCCTATGTCGAGACCCGCGAGGACGTGCTCGACCTCGCCCTCGACGCGGTCATGGCCGAGATCGCCGTGGACGAGGACGACTCCACCCCCTGGCGCGACGCCCTCACCGGGCACCTCGTCCAGAGCCGCCGGGTGATGCGGCGCCACGTCTGGATCACCGCGCTGATCGGCACCCGGCCCATGATCGGCCCCACCTCCCTCGCCCGCTCGGAGCGCTTCTACGCGGCCCTCGCCCGCGCGGGCCTGTCGCGGCCCGAGCTCAACGCCGCCGTCTCGACGCTGTTCGCCTACGTCCACGGCTTCGTCGCCGCGGAGAACGTGTGGCGCTCGCGCGTCACCGACGCCGACGAGGAGGCGGAGCTGCGCCGCGAGGTCAAGCGGCACGTCGCCGCGCACGCCGACCGCTATCCGGCGCTGGCGCGGCAGGCGGAGGTCGAGGACGCCGACTCCGACGGCGGGTTCAGGCGCGGCCTCGACATCATCCTCGACGGGATCGAGGCCCGGATCGACCCCGGTCCCGGGTGAACGGCGCCGCTGTCCGAGCCGCGCCGTAGACTTCAGGCGTGGCGGGCAGGATCAACGACGAGGACGTGAAGTCGGTACGGGACGCGGTCCCGATCGACGCCGTGGCCTCCGAGTACCTCCAGCTCCGCCCCGCCGGCGGGGGGAACCTGAAGGGCCTGTGCCCCTTCCACGACGAGAAGTCGCCCTCGTTCCAGGTCAGTCCGAGCAAGGGCCTCTACCACTGCTTCGGCTGCCAGGAGGGCGGGGACACCCTCTCCTTCGTGATGAAGATGGAGCACCTGTCCTTCTCCGAGGCCGTCGAGCGGCTGGCGGCGCAGGCCGGTATCACGCTCCGGTACGAGCAGGGCGGGTACAGCCCCGGGCGGCAGCAGGGCGAACGGACGCGGCTGGTCGAGGCGCACAAGGCCGCCGCCCGGTTCTACGCGGATCAGCTCGCCTCGCCCGAGGCCGAGGTCGGCCGTCGCTTCCTGCACGAGCGCGGGTTCGACCAGGAGGCCGCCGAGCACTTCGGCGTCGGGTACGCGCCCGGGGGCTGGGACCACCTGGTGCGCTTCCTGCGGGGCCGCGGTTTCACCGACCACGAGCTGCTGACCTCGGGCATCGCGCAGGACGGGAAGCGCGGCCCGATCGACCGGTTCCGCGGACGGCTGATCTGGCCGATCAGGGACATCACCGGCGAGGTCGTCGGCTTCGGCGCCCGCAAGCTGCGCGACGACGACAACGGGCCCAAGTACCTCAACACCCCCGAGACGCCCATCTACCGCAAGTCGCAGGTCCTCTACGGCATCGACCTCGCCAAGCGCGACATCGCCAAGGGCAACCAGGCGGTCGTCGTCGAGGGCTACACCGACGTCATGGCCTGCCACCTGGCCGGGGTCACCACGGCCATCGCGACCTGCGGCACCGCGTTCGGCGGCGAGCACGTCAAGATCCTGCGGCGGCTGCTGATGGACAGCTCCAGCTCGCACAGCGCGGGCGAGGTCGTCTTCACCTTCGACGGCGACGCGGCCGGGCAGAAGGCGGCGCTGCGGGCGTTCGAGGACGACCAGAAGTTCGCCGCGCGGACGTCGATCGCCATCTCGCCCGGCGGCATGGACCCCTGCGAGCTGCGGATCGCGGACGGCGACGACGCCGTGCGGAAGCTGGTCGAAGCCCGTTCGCCGTTGTTCGAGTTCGCGATCAGGTCGGTCGTCCGGCAGCACAACCTCGATACGGCGGAGGGCCGTTCGGCCGCGCTCGACTTCGCCGCACCGATCGTCGCGCAGATCAAGGACCCGGCGATCCGGCACGAGTACGCCGTCCGGCTCTCCGGGCTCGTCGGCATCCCCGACGAGCGCTTCGTGGTGCGGCGCATCGGGCAGCTCGCGCGCTGGGGCCGGGGCCGGCAGCAGGGGTCCGGCGCGGGGCCGGGTCTCCAGGCGCCCCCCTCGCGGCACGCGCCCCCCGGCGGCGGACGCCACCCCTCCCAGGCGCCGCACGGATCCCAGGAGCCCTCCGGCTCGGCTCCCGGTGGGCGGCAGGGCGGGGGCCCCCCGCTGAACCTCCGCAGCCCCGCCTTTCTTGAGGAGCGCGAGCTGCTGAAGATCGCGCTCCAGTTCCCCGAGCAGGTCTCGCCGGCCTTTGACGCCTTCGGCGAGGACGAGTTCACCGCCCCGCCCTACGCCGTGGTCCGCCGCGCCATCGGGGAGGCGGGCGGGGCGAGCGCGGCCGACGACGCGTACCTGGAGCGCGTCAGCCAGGCCGCGCCCGACGACTCGGTGAAGACCCTGATCAGGGAGCTGGCCGTCGAGCCGCTGACCCTGCCGCGCCGCAGGCAGGCCGAGGTGGACGTGTACGCGGGGCGCCGCCTCGTCCAGGTCAGGCTGGCCGCCGTCGAGCGGCACATCCGCCAACTGGAGTCCACCGCGCGCCGCGACGAGGCCCAGAACGGGAACACCCACGCGGCCGAGATCCGCCAGGAGTTGTGGGCCCTGGAGCAGTACCGCACGGCGCTCAAGGAGCGCGGCGTCGAGGCGCTCTACTCCTGAGCCGCGCCCCCGCCCGGCCCCAACCGGCCCCGGGGGAAGGGTAGTCGGGCGTGGGCCCTCGGTAGTCACCCCTGCAAAAAGTCTCCGCACGCATCTCGTGGCCGGAGTGTGCCGTACCCCACACTGGGGGCGGTGCCGCTCCCTCCCCTTCCCCGCTTGCCGCGATCTTCTGGAGGCCGCTCCGTGCAGACCCCGACCCTCCCCGCCACCGAGACGGCCAGAGCCGCGCGACGGCGGGCGACCCCCCGGCCCGAGGGCAACGGCGCCACCGGAGACCTCTTCCGGCAGTACCTGCGCGAGATCGGCCGCATCCCCCTGCTGACGGCATCCGACGAGGTGGAGCTGGCCCGGCGCATCGAGGCGGGCCTCTTCGCCGAGGAACGGCTCCTGCTCCCGCTCGTGACCGGTGACGTCCCCGGGGACCGGCTCGCGCTGGACCTGGACCGGCTGGTGGTGCGGGGGCGGCTGGCGAAGCGGCAGCTGATCGAGGCCAACCTGCGCCTGGTCGTCTCGGTCGCCAAGCGGTACATCGGGCGGGGGCTGACCATGCTGGACCTCGTCCAGGAGGGGAACCTGGGCCTGATCCGCGCCGTGGAGAAGTTCGACTACACCCGCGGCTTCAAGTTCTCGACGTACGCGACCTGGTGGATCAGGCAGGCGATGTCCCGCGCCATCGCCGACCAAGCCCGCACCATCAGGGTGCCGGTGCACGTGGTCGAGCTGATCAACCGCGTCATCCGCGTGCAGCGGCGCGTGCTCCAGGAGCGCGGCTACGAGCCGACGTCCGAGGAGGTCGCGGTGCTGCTCGGCCTGACCCCCGCCCGGGTCAGCGAGATCCTGCGGCTGGCCCAGGACCCCGTCTCCCTCCAGGCCCCGATCGGCGACGAGGACGACGTCAACCTCGGCGACCTCATCGAGGACGCCGACGTGCCCTCGCCCGCCGAGTCGGCCGCGTTCATGCTCCTGCGCGAGCAGCTCGAAGCGGTTCTGTCCACGCTGGGCGACCGCGAACGCCGCGTGGTCGAGCTCCGCTACGGCCTGGTCGACGGCCGGCCGCGGACCCTGGAGGAGATCGGCCGCCTCTTCGGCGTCACCCGCGAACGCATACGCCAGATCGAGCACAAGACGCTGGGCAAGCTGCGCGACCACGCCTACGCGGAGCAGCTGCGCGGCTACCTGGACTGAGCGGGGGTCAGGGGAAGTTGATCGCGCCGCCGGTGCCCAGCGGCGCGGTGGCGTCCAGGTCGGAGGCGACGCGGGCGAGTTTGTCCCTGATGGCGGCCACCGCGTCGTCGCCGAGCGCCAGCCGCAGCGGCGGCTCGGGAAGGTCGAGCGCGGCCAGCAGGGCCCGCGCCGCCTTCTCCGGGTCGCCCGGCTGCTTGCCGTCCCCGTCCGCCAGGGAGTCGCGGATGGTGCCGACCGTCGCCTCGTAGTCGGGCAGCGGCGCCGCCTTCTGGAGCGCGCCGTTGAACTCCGTGCGGAACGCGCCCGGTTCGACGATCAGCACCCGGATGCCCAGCGGCTCCACCTCGGCGGCCAGCGCCTCGCTCGCCTGTTCGAGCGCGCCCTTGGCGGCGCAGTAGGTGCTCACCCCGGCGAACGCCAGCAGCCCGCCCATGCTGGTCAGTTGGACCACGGTGCCGCTGCGGCGGCGGCGCATTCCGGGCAGCACCAGCCTGCTCAGCCGCACCGGGCCGAAGAACATGACCTCCATGGCGTGTCGGAGGTCCTCCTCCGCCGTCTCCTCCAGCGCGCCGACGGTGCCGAACCCGGCGTTGTTGACCAGCACATCGATGTGCCCGTATGTCGACTCCGCGGTCCGCACGATCCGTTCGCACTGCTCCGCGTCGGTCACATCCAGCGCGACGACGGTCAGCCGGCCGGGGTGGGCGGCGGCGAGGTCACCCAGCGTCTCGGGGCGCCGCACGGCGGCCACCACCAGGTCTCCCGCGGCGAGCGCGGCCCGGGTGAAGGCGGCCCCGAAGCCGCTGTTCGCCCCGGTGATCAACCAGCGCCGGGCGTCGGGCGAAGGGGGCGAGGCGATCGAGGCGATCGAGGGAATCGAGGGGATCGAGGGCACCGTTGCTCCTGGTATCGCGCGGGGGGTGCGCGGTCGGCCGACCGGCACGGATCACGATGCCCGGCCCTTCGCACCGGCGACATGGGCCGAAGGTGGAACGGCCGCCGACCCGGAACCCTTGCTCGGGCAACGGGTCCCGGCTTATAAGAAGGTGTGACCCTGGACTCCCGGCCCACGGCCGCCGCGCACGCCGTCGTCTCCGTCCCCGGCGGCCCCCGGCGCCTGCCCGGCGACGAGCCGTTGCCGCCCGAGGACTACCGGCGCCTGTTCGGCGTGTACGAGGCGGTGGACCGCGCCGCCGACCTGCCCGCGTTCCGCGAGCGGCTGCTGCGGGGGCTGGAGGAGTGGTTCGGATACTCCACCATCGCCGTGCTGCACGGCCCGACCATCGCCGACGCCCTCTGGGACGGGCGCGGGATCAAGAGCGGCTACACGCGCGAGTTCCTGGACGAGTACGCCCGCCACTGGATCACCTCGGACCCGTTCATGACCGAAGAGGCCCACCGGCTGCTCGCCGAACGCGGCGCGGTCACGCTCCTCGAACTGCGCCCCGAGCGCGTGCCCGCGCAGCACGCGTACGTCGAGCGCTTCCTCAAGCCCAACGGCATCCATGACAAGGTCGGCATCATGATCGACGCGGGCGGGGAGGGCGTGGTCTACGTCGGCGTCGTCGTGCGCGGCGCCCACCGCGTCTCGACCCGCGACATCGCGGTGATGCGGGCGCTCGGCCGCCAGCTCGCGCCCCTCGCCGCCGTCCAGCTCGCCCGCGACCGCCTGGCCGAGGCCGCCTGCCGCGACCTCGGCCTGACCCCCCGCGAACGCGAGGTGGCGGGCCTGGCCGCCCAGGGCATGACCAACCAGCAGATCGCCCAGCGCATGTTCGTCGGCGTCGGCACCGTGAAGAAGCACCTGACCCGTGCCCTCGCCAAGAGCGGCACCACGAGCCGCACCCAACTCGCCGCCCACTGGCGCGAGCCGAGCGGCCCGGCGTGAGCCGAGCGGCCCGGCGCGGCCCGGCGCGAGCCCAGCTGATCGGCGGGCAGCAGCGGGGACCGGGGTGAGCCGAGTTGTCCGGCGTGAGCCGAACTGACCGGCGCGGACTGGCGCGGACCGGCGTGAGCCCAGCTGTCCGGCGGGGAGCAGCGGGGACCGGGGTCAGCCGAGCTGTGCGGTGCGGACCGGGGTGAGCCCAGCTGACCGGTACGGACCGGCGCTGTCCGGCGGGGACCGGGGTGAGCCGAGTTGTCCGGCGGGGAGCAGCGGGGACCGGGGTCAGCCGAGCTGTGCGGTGCGGACCGGGGTGAGCCCAGCTGACCGGTACGGACCGGCGCTGTCCGGCGGGGATCGGCGTGAGCCCAGTTGTCCGGCGGGGACCAGCGGGGACCGAGCTGATCGGCGGGGACTGGCGGAGCCGAGCTGTCCGGTGCGGACCGGCGGGGATCGTCGGGGACCGGCGCGGACCGAGCTGACTGGCGTGAGCCGAGTTGTCGGGCGGGGACTGGCGCGGACCGGGTTGTCCGGTGCGGACTGGCCTGGGCTGAGCTGTCCGGCGGGAACTGGCGCGGACCGAGCTGTCCGCTGCGGACCGGCGCGAGCCGAGCTGATCGGCGCGGACCGGGGTGAGCCCAGCTGACCGGCGTGGGCCGAGTTGTCCGGCGCGGCCCGCGCGGACCCGCGCGGACCCGCGGCGACCGGGCGCCCCCGCACGGCCTCAGCCGAACGCGTCGGGGTGGGTCTCGTCCCGTACCGCCGCGTACTGCTGGCGCACGGCCACGCCCCCCGCCTGTTCGTCCTCCGGGTCCAGCGTCTCGCCGGGGGCCGAGGGCCAGGAGGGCGGCGCCTCCGCGCTCGCCCCGGCGTCCGCGACCGCCTGCGACCAGGCCGCCTGCCGCGCCGCGCCGAGCGCCGTGTAGTCGGCCGGGGCCGGGATGACGACCTGGGCGCCGAAGATCGCGGGCGCCAGCGCCTTCACCGCGGGCAGCTCGGCCGCGGCGCCCAGCAGGAAGACCCGGTCGATCCGCACCCCTCTCTTCCGCAGCACCTCCGCCGCGTCCGCCAGCCCGCAGAGCATCCCCTCGAACGCCGCCCTGGCCAGATGTTCCGGCTTCATGCTCTCCCGCCGCAGCCCCGCCAACGTACCGGCCGTGTGCGGCAGTTCGGGCGTGCGCTCACCCGCCAGATACGGCAGGAACACCAGCCCGTGCGCCCCCGGCGTCGACGTCAGCGCAAGCTCCGACAGCTCCGGCAGGTCCCGGCCCAGCAACTCGGCGGTCCCCCGCAGCACACGCGTCGCGTTCAACGTCCGCACCACCGGCAGATGCAGCCCGGTGGCGTCCGCGTAGCAGGTGATCGTCCCGCTCGGGTCGGTCAGCGCGTCGTCGTGGACCGCGCACACCGACCCCGAGGCGCCGAGCGAGATCACCGCGTCGCCCATCCCCATGCCCAGGCCGAACGCGGCGGCCATCGTCTCGCCCGTGCCCGCCGAGATCAGCAGCCCCTCCGGCGTGCGGCCGGCCGCCTCGGCGGGACCCAGCACGTCGGGCAGCGCCACCGGATGCCCGATCGCCAGCTCCGCCAGCTCGTAGCGCCAGGACTCCGAGACGGCCGACCAGTAGCCGGTGCTCGACGCCCCGCCGCGGTCGGTCGTCCACCGGCGCGGGCGGCCGAGGAGCTGCCAGACCAGCCAGTCCTGCGCCTGGAGCACCGTGGTGGCGCGCCGTGCCGCCTCCGGCTCCTCGCGGGCCAGCCACCGCAACTGCGCCACCGGCTGCCCCGGCTGCGGCACCGAGCCGACCGCCTCCGCCCAGGCCGCCCGCCCCCCAAGCGCGTCCACCAGGCCCAGCGCGGCGGCCTGGCCCCGGTCGTCGCCGCCCGTCAGCGCGGGCCTGACCGGATTGCCCTCGGGGCCGAGCGCGACCACACCGTTCTGCTGGGCCGCGACGCCGATGGCCGTGACCTCCTCCAGCACCCCGCCGTCGGCCGCCTCGCCCAGCGACAGCAGCCACGACTCGGGCGTCGCCTCCCCGCTCGGGTGCTCGGCGTGTCCATGCCGGACCACCTCCCCGGTGTCCGCGTCACAGACGACGATGCGGGTGTACACGGACGAACTGTCAAGACCGGCGACCAATCCCATGAGAAGGAATGATGCCTCATCCGTCCGGCGGCACGGACCATATGGTCACATTGCGCCGGAGCACGGTGGGGGGCGCCGGGGCGCACGAGCGCAGGCGGGGATCACGCGCCCGACTCGGCCGGGCGAATCTCCGCCACCACGTCCGAGGCCGCCGCGTTCCGCGCCTTCCTCCGCTCCCTCAACTGCCGCACCGCGGGCTCCGTCCACCGCGTCGCGAACGGGCCAAGAATCACCAGTATCAGGACATACGCCGTCGCCACCGGCGCGATCCGTGGCTCCGTCGCCGACGCCAGGCCCGCGATCACGATGGAGAACTCGCCGCGCGCCACCAACGCGCCCCCCGCCCTGAACCGCCCCCGCGGCCCGATTCCCGCCCGCCGCGCCGCGTACCAGCCGGTCGCGATCTTCGTGGCCGCGGTGACCACGGCCAGCAGCAGCGCCGGGACCAGCACCGGGGGAATGTCGGTCGGGTCCGTCGAGAGGCCGAAGAAGACGAAGAACACCGCCGCGAAGAGATCCCGCAGGGGGGTGAACAGCCGGCGCGTATTGTGCGCGACCTCCCCGGAGAGCGCGATGCCCACCAGGAACGCGCCCACCGCCGCCGACACCTGGAGCCGCTGCGCGACCCCCGCCACCAGCAGGGTGAGGCCGAGCACCACGAGCAGCAGCATCTCCGGATTGTCCGAGGAGACGGCCTTGCTGATCACCCGTCCGTGCCGCAGCGCCAGGAACAGCGCGATCCCCGCCGTGCCGAGCGCGATCCCCAGCGTCACGCTGCCGCTCGCCAGACCCACCCCGGCCAGCACCGTGGAGAGGATCGGCAGATAGACGGCCATGGTGAGGTCCTCGATCACCAGGATGCCCAGGATGACGGGGGTCTCGCGGTTGCCGAGACGGTTCAGCTCGGTGAGGACCTTCGCGATGACGCCCGAGGAGGAGATGTAGGTGACGCCCGCGAGCGCCAGCGCGCCCACCGGGCCCCAGCCCAGGAGCAGCGCGGCCAGCGCGCCGGGTGTCGCGTTGAGGAGGAGGTCGACGACCCCCGAGGGATACTGCGTGCGGAGGCTGTCCACCAGCTCCGTCGCGGTGTACTCCAGGCCGAGCATCAGCAGCAGCAGGATGACGCCGATCTCGGCGCCGATCTCGATGAAGCCCTCGGTGGTGGACAACGGCAGAAAGCCGCCGTGGCCGAAGGCGAGGCCGGCGAGAAGGTAGAGAGGGATGGGGGAGAGCCCGAGTCGCCCGGCCAGCCGCCCGACGAGGCCGAGTCCGAGGACGACGGCCCCCAGTTCGATCAGCATGGTCGTGGTGTCGTGCACGATCACCGCACCTTTCCGTTAGCAGCGCCGCACCGGCGTCTGCAAGGTGCGGGTCGTGATCTTCGCTCTGTGTGCCTCACGAGCCCGCGATGATGTCGGCCAGATCGTCGACTCCCTCACGGGTGCCGACAACCAGCAACGTGTCACCTGCCTCAAGCCGGTAGTCGGGCGCGGGAGACGGGTGTGCTCCCGTGCGGCGCAATACGGCGACGATCGAGGCCCCGGTGCGGGTGCGGGCCTTGGTGTCGCCCATGGGCCGGCCCCGGTACGGGGAGTCGGGCTCGATGGGGATCCGCTCGGTGACCAGGTCGAGCCCGAACTCGCCGTCGGGAAGCGCGCTTTCCGCGCGCTCCGGGGCGATGATCGAGGCCAGCCGGGCGGCTTCCTCCGCTTCCAGGGGGACGGTCCCCTGGCAGGAGTCGGGGTCCTCGGGGTCGTAGAACCCGATGAACCGCCGTCCGTCTTCGTGTGCCACGACCGAGATGTGCTGTCCACCTCGTGTGGCGAGGTCGTACTGGGTACCGACGCCAGGCAGCGGTGTACGCCGGGTCACCATGACCTGCCTCCTCCCGTTGGGCGCCACAGAGAGTGTAATGCCTTGAATCACCAACAGTTCTTTGCAAAGACTCTTTGCAAAGACTTCTTGGCTATATATCCTCCGGCCATGCCCGACATTCCTCCCACCCGGCCAAGCCCCGGCCACCTAAGCCAGGCGTAGAAGCCGCCCCACATCGCTCAGATCACGAACGTGACAACCCGTCGCCGATCACGGCGCCGATGAACGCCGACCACGCGGGGAGGGAGACCCGGGCCGCCGGGATGCTGGTGTCCTTGCTGTCCCGCACGCCGACCAACTCCACGCTAAGGACAGCGGCCTCAACGCAGTTGCCGCCGTTGCCAGTGTACGAACTTCTCCACCACACGGCGCTGTCGAGGTCGACCATGCGGTCCAGGTCACTCATCTCAGACCAGCTCTTTCTCGATCCGAATCACCAATTCGCGGCTATCATCCTCGCTGAGCGCCGCGTCTGACAAGTTTTTGAAGAGGCGGTTCAAACGCCGGAGGGCCAGCAGATCGTCGCTGAAACGAGAGCCTTCGGTCGACTCCATGAATGCAGCGTCCGGCTCGCTGTCCTTCTGGGTACCGAACAGCACGAATGCGCCTGTCATGGCACCCAACTGCCCTGCCTCAAAGGGGATCACCCGGAACCGGATGTTGTCACGACGAGTGACCTGACTGAGGTGACGCAGCTGCCCTCGCATGACATCGATGCCTCCCACGAGGATGCGCAGCGCTGCTTCCGTCACCACGGCGTCGAGTACAAGGGGGTCGTCGTCACGGACCAACTTCTGTCGAGTCATCCGTACTTCGACCAGACTGTCGATCTGATCCGGATCGAAGACCGTGAAGCCCGGTCCCGTGACAGCTCGTGCGTAGTCTTCTGTCTGGAGCAGCCCGGGAATCAGGACTGACTGGTACTCGCAGGAACGGACCGCCTCGGCCTCGTACGACATGAACTCGCTGTAGTTGTGCGTCACGATTTCTCCGTACGCGTGCCACCACGGAGGCGTCCGCTGCTTGGCCCTGCTCATCAGTTCGGCGAGTTCCTCACGCCGTTCCGCGCTCACGTCGTAGAGATCCATGAGGCCCTTGAAGTCCTGACCCGTGCAGTTCCGCTTGGCGGTCTCGATGCGGCTGATCTTTGAGATGTGGCAGCCGAGTTCCTCCGCGACCTCCTCGATCGTCATGCCCGCCCCGTCCCTGAGTCCGCGCAGCTCCGCAGCCAACTTCCTGCGCGCGGCCAGCGAACTCCCACTGCTGACAACACCCATGGCCGTTCCCCTTCCAGCTCGATGCGTCCGGTGGCAGCAGTCTGCCTCTCGCTCACATCATGCGTCACGCATCCGGACCAGAACGCTACACGATGGTGGCAACTTGACTCACGACTACTTGCCGTAAGCAAGTTGAGTGCCCCATGATGACGCCCCACTACCCAGCGTTCTGGCTGCGAACGGCAGGTGACAACCATGACCGTCCCCGAGGAGCCCGTACCGGACGAGAGGCCGGAGGGCGATGGCGACCCGGTCGAAGACCTCCGCACGCGGCTCGCCGAGCTGAGCAAGCGGATCGACGAGCACTTCGAGAGGCTGGAGCAGCGACCACCCACCGGGAATCGGCGCACCGGGCTCCGCCCAACCCCTTGATCCACGGCCGTAAAAACGTTTCAATCCCAGGTGCCCTCACTACCTGGAGGTACGCCCGCATGCGCATCGACCGCCGTGATCTGCTCAAGGGGGTGGCCGCCGCAGGGGTGGCCGTGCCCCTGACCTCGCTCGCCAACGCGCCCACCGCCGCCGCTCACCGGCCGGGAGAGGAGGCCACGGCGGGGGAGGTGCGGCTCGCGTGGCTGGAGGACAGACCGGCCGAGCTGACCGGTACCACATGGGGAACTCCCTGGCCCCGAGGGGCGGTTGACGGGGAGGAGACCTTCGCCCTCACCGCCGCCGACGGCACGCCCGTCCCGCTCCAGAGCTGGCCGCTCGCCTACTGGCCCGACGGCTCGCTGAAGTGGAGCGGCCACGCCCTGTCCGGCGGCGCCGGGGCCGGCGAGAGCTACACCCTCGCCACCGGGGAGCCCGCCGCGCCCGAGCACGCCGTCACCGTCACCGAGAAGTCCGGGCACGTCGACATCGACACCGGCGTCCTCACCGCCCGCATCCCCAAGCGCGGCAAGGACCTCATCACCCGGATCCGCAGGGGCCGCACCGAGATCGCCACCCATGGCCACCTCGTCAACCTGGTGCAGAACGACGTCCCCGACGAGGGCCTCGGCACCGTCCGCCGCGAGCGACTCACCAGTGACATCAGTGAGGTGACCGTCGAGCAGGCCGGTCCCGTCCGCGCCGTCGTGAAGATCGAGGGCCGCCACCGCAAGGACGGCCGCGCGTGGCTCCCGTTCACCGTCCGGCTCGTCTTCACCGCCGGAGGCGACAGCTTCCGCCTCGTCCACAGCTTCGTCCTGGACGACGAGGGCAGCGGGGACAACGGCTTCATCGCCGGGCTCGGCGTCCGGTTCTCCGTGCCGATGCGCGAGGAGCCGTACAACCGCCACATCCGCCTGGTCGGCCCCGGACACGGCGCGCTGGCCGAGGCCGTCCAGCCGCTCACCGGGCTGCGCCGCGACCCGGGGCAGGAGGTGCGCGACGCGCAGGTCGCGGGCCACCGCACGCCCGCCCGCGACACCTGGGACCCACGCGTCGGCGACCGCGTCCACCTCATCCCGTCCTTCGGCGACTACACGCTCAGCCAGCTCAGCTCCGAGGGCTTCACCGTCAGGAAACGCACCGGGCCGGGCCACGGGTGGGTCCCGGTCGACCAGGGCGGGCGCGCGGCGGGCTGCGGCTACGTCGGCGGCCCCGGCGGCGGATTCGCGTTCGGGCTGCGGGACTTCTGGCAGCGCCACCCCACCCAGCTCGACATCAGGGGCGCCGACACCGACACCGCCGAGGTCACCCTCTGGCTCTGGTCGCCCGACGCCCAGCCGATGGACACCCGCTTCTACCACGGCGGACTCGGCCAGGACACCTACGAGGAGCAGCTCGAAGGGCTCGAAGTCACCTACGAGGACTACGAGCCCGAGTTCGGCACCCCGTACGGCATCGCCCGCACGAGCGAACTCACCTTCTGGGCCCTGGAGTCCACCCCCGACGCGGAACGCCTCGGGGCCATAGCCGACGCCGTCCGGGTGCCGCCGCAGCTCGCCAACCCGGTCGACCACCTCGTCGCCGCGGGCGCGTTCGGCGGCCTGTTCAGCCCCGTCGACCGCTCCACCCCGGCCCGCGCCGGAATCGAGGACACCCTCGACTTCCTCTTCGACTACTACGTCACCGCCCGCGAACAGCGCCACTGGTACGGCTTCTGGGACTACGGCGACGTCATGCACACCCAGGACAGCGACCGGCGGGTGTGGCGTTACGACATCGGCGGCTACGCCTGGGCCAACTCCGAGCTCTCGCCCGACCTGTGGCTGTGGTACGCGTATCTGCGCTCGGGCCGCGCCGACATCTTCCGCTTCGCCGAGGCCATGACGCGGCACACCGGCGAGGTCGACGTCTACCACGCGGGCCCCTGGGCGGGCCTCGGCACCCGGCACGGCGTGCAGCACTGGGCCGACAGCGCCAAGCAGCAGCGCATCTCCACCGCCATCTACCGGCGCTTCCACCACTACCTGACCGCCGACGAGCGCACCGGCGACCTCATGCGCGAACTCACGCGCTCCGAGGAGACGTTCCTCGTCCTGGACCCGCTCCGCAAGATCCGGGAGGAGCCCTACGAGCCCGACCCCCGGGCCCTGTCCATCGGCTTCGGCACCGACTGGAGCGGCCTCGCCTCCGCCTGGCTCACCGAGTGGGAGCGGCGCGGCCCGCGCTGGGAGGAGTGCCGCGACAAGCTGCTCGCCACCATGGAGACGATCGCCGCCCAGCCCAACGGCTTCATCCAGGGCTCCGGCCTGTACGACATGGAGACGGGCCGCTTCGCCGTCGCCGGGGAGCCGGTGGTCGACGTCTCCCACCTCAGCGCCGTGTTCGGCCTGGTCGAGATCAACGCGGAGCTGCTCCAGCAGATCGACAACCCGGAGTTCGAGGCGGCCTGGCTCCAGTACTGCCGCCTCTACAACGCGCCCGAGGAGGAGGCCGTCGAGGAGGTCGGCGAGCCCCTGGGCGGCAACACCAACCTCAACCAGGGCCACACCCGCCTCGACGCCTACGCCGCCGCCGGCACCGGCGACGACGCGCTGGCCGCCCGCGCCTGGGACGGGTTCCTGCGCCCGCGCCTCGACTGGGAGTTCGGCGAGGACTGGGAGTACGCGACGGAACGCGTCGAGCACACCCTGAACCCCACCGACTGGTACGAGATGATCTCCACCAACGCCGCCGCCCAGTACGGGCTGGCCGCCATCCAGAACCTCGCCCTCATCGGCGGGCGACTGCCGTAGCACGCCGAACGGCCCGGCCCCTCGCGCGGGGAGCCGGGCCGTTCGGGGCCCAGGTCAGCGGACGGGGGTGAAGTCCCGTGCGCCGATGTAGTCGGGGCGGCGGATCGGCGCCGCGAAGGGCTCGACCGCCGCGTTCTCCACGCTGTTGAAGACGACGAAGACGTTGCTGCGCGGATACGGGGTGATGTTGTCCCCCGAGCCGTGCATGCAGTTGCAGTCGAACCAGGTCGCCGAGCCCGCGCGGCCGGTGAACAGCTTGATGCCGTGCCGGTCGGCGAAGCCCGTCAGCGCCTCGTCGGACGGCGTGCCCGCCTCCTGCATCTGGAGCGACTTCTTGTAGTTGTCCTTGGGCGTCTCGCCCGCGCAGCCGAGGAACGTCCGGTGCGAACCGGGCATGATCATCAGCCCGCCGTTGGTGTCGAAGTTCTCCGTGAGCGCGATCGACACCGACACGGCCCGCATGCGCGGCATGCCGTCCTCGGCGTGCCAGGTCTCGAAGTCCGAGTGCCAGTAGAACCCGCTGGCCCCGAACCCGGGCTTCACGTTGATCCGGCTCTGGTGGACGTACACGTCGGAGCCGAGGATCTGCCGCGCCCGGTCCACCACGCGCGGGTCGCGGACCAGCCGCGCGAAGACCTCGCTGATCCGGTGCACCTCGAAGACGGACCTGATCTCCTGCGAGGACGGCTCGACGATGGACCGCTCGTCGGCCCTTATGGCCGGGTCGGAGACCAGCCGGTCCAGCTCCGCGCGGTAGACCGGCACCTCGTCGGGGGTGATGAGCTGGTCGATCGCGGCGAACCCGTCCCGTTCGAGACCCGCGAGCTCACCCGCGGTGAACGGTCCTGGGGCGCTCGCCTCGGACCAGACGACGGGGTCCTGGCGCGGCGTGGCCACCTCGGTGGCGCCCCTGGTGGGGTAGAGGTCGGCGGTGCGTTCGGGTGCGGTGGTCATGGGAGTGTTTCCTTCCTCTCCTTCACTCCTCGCGGCTCTCGGGAGCCGTGCCGGCGGCTCCTCATGCCTCGGTGAGCAGGGGATAGACGCCGTTCTCGTCGTGGTCCTCCCGGCCGGTGACCGGGGGGTTGAACACGCACATCGCCCGGAAGTCGGTCTTCGGGCGCAGGGTGTGCTTCTCGTGGCCGTCCAGCAGGTACATCGTGCCGGGCGTGATCCAGTGCTTCTCGCCGGTCTCGTCGTTGGTGAGCTCGGCCTCGCCCTCCACGCAGAACACCGCCTCGATGTGGTTGGCGTACCACATGCTGGTCTCCGTCCCGGCGTAGAGCACGGTCTCGTGGAACGAGAAGCCGACGCGCTCCTTCGCCAGGACGAGGCGCTTGCTGCGCCAGGTGCCGGAGGCGGACTCCACGTCCCGGTCGGTTCCCTCGATGTCGCTGAGCGATCGGACGATCACAGTGCTGTTCTTCCCTTCCAGGCGGTGGTGCTCGGCCGGTCGGCCGGTCAGGCGGTCTCGCGCACGGCGCGGGTGAGGATGCGCAGGCCCTCGTCCAGTTCCTCGGGCGTGATCGTCAGCGCGGGCAGCAGCTTGACGACCTCGCTCTGGGGGCCCGAGGTCTCCAGCAGGAGTCCCAGCTCGAAGGCGCGGCGGCACACCGCGGTCGCCCGGTCCGTGTCGTCGAACACCAGGCCCCACACCAGCCCGCGCCCGCGCACCGACGCGCCGGCGTCCGGGTGCTCCGCGACCAGGGCGCGCAGCGCGGCCTCGGTCTGCTCGCCGCGGCTGAGGGTCTGCTTCTCCATCTGTCCGTCGCTCCAGTACATGTCGAGCGCGGCGGCGGCGGTGACGAACGCGGGGTTGTTGCCGCGGAAGGTTCCGTTGTGCTCGCCCGGCTCCCAGATGTCGAGCTCCGGCTTGAAGAGGGCGAGGGACATCGGCAGCCCGTAGCCGCTGATGGACTTCGACAGGGTGACGATGTCCGGGACGATGCCCGCCTCCTCGAACGAGAAGAACGGCCCGGTGCGCCCGCAGCCCATCTGGATGTCGTCCACGATCAGCAGCATGTCGTGGCGCGTGCACAGGTCGGCCAGGCCGCGCAGCCACTCGGGGCTGGCGACGTTGACGCCGCCCTCGCCCTGCACGGTCTCGACGATGGCGGCGGCCGGCTTGTTCAGCCCGGAGCCCGCGTCCTCCAGCAGCCGCTCGAACCAGATGAAGTCCGGGGTCCGGCCGTGCAGGTAGTCGTCGAACGGCATGGGCGTGCCGTGGACCAGCGGGATCCCGGCACCCGCGCGCTTGAAGGCGTTGCCCGTGACGGCCAGCGACCCCAGCGACATGCCGTGGAACGCGTTGGTGAACGAGATGATCGACTCCCGGCCCTTCACCTTCCGGGCCAGCTTCAGCGCGGACTCCACGGCGTTGGTGCCGGTGGGCCCGGGGAACATGACCTTGTAGTCCAGGTCACGCGGGCGCATCACCACGTCGCGGAACGTCTCCAGGAACGCCCGTTTGGCGGTGGTGGACATGTCCAGGCCGTGCGTGATGCCGTCGCGCTCCAGGTAGTCCAGCAGGGCCCGTTTGAGCACGGGGTTGTTGTGGCCGTAGTTGAGTGAGCCCGCTCCGGCGAAGAAGTCGAGGAAGGTGTGGCCGTCCTCGTCGTACAGGTAGCTGCCCTGGGCCCGGTCGAAGACGGTGGGCCAGCCACGGCAGTAGCTCCGCACCTCCGACTCCAGGGTCGTGAAGACGCTCAGGTCCGGCTGGGTGATGGTCACAGGGATCTCCTGGTTCAGGGGTTTCTCAGGCAGGTCGGGGATCGTCCGGGCCTTCGCGCTCAGCGACCCGCCGCGGTACGGGGGGCGCGCGTCTTCGCGCCTGGCGCCAGGGGGCCGATCCGGTACAGCACCTCGGGCTCGTGGCCGCGTTCGGGGAAGACTCCGGCCTCGAAGAGGACCTCGTGCGTCAGCCCGGCACGGTGCCGGTCCGCGAAGGAGGCGAAGAGGCGGTCCGAGGCGGTGTTGTCGGGGGTGACGGTGGTCTCGATGGCCTCCACTCCCAGCTCCCGGCCCGTGCGGGCGGCCAACGCGTCCAGCATCGCGGCGGCGAGGCCGCGTCCGCGCTGCCCGTGGTCGACCGCGACCTGCCAGATCAGCAGGGTGCGCGGCGCCTCGGGGCGGGTGTAGCCGGTGATGAAGCCGACCGGGTCGCCCGAGGTGTCCCTCGCCACGATGGAGGTCCCGGCGTAGTCACGGCACCACAGCAGGTAGCTGTAGGGGGAGTTCAGGTCGAGGACCCGGGAGTCCCGGGCGATGCGCCACAGGGCGGCGCCGTCGGCGAGAGCGGGGCTGTCGAGGGTCAGTCCCTCGGGCGCTGCGAGAAATTCGGTTTCCAGGAAATCGGGGGCGGGACGTGCATGGTCCGCTTGTGCGGGGCTCATGCAGATTGAATTTACCCAGCCCCGGTTGAAGATGCATCGTCGAAGGGGGTTAACAGGGTGAGAGCGATGTGCTATCGCGCACGCGTGAATGTCCGCCGGTGCGGTGAGAAAATGTGGCGTTCTGTCCGTTAGTTACCGGACAAAGCGGACGCACGTCGAGCGAATGTCACAAGTAAGTAACAAGCTTGTGATGATCGTGAACCCATCCCGTGACCCGTCAGGATCCCGCAAACACACCGTTTAGAACCTCGATTACCGGGAAGAAGAGGCCCGCAAGGTGTATCCACAATAGGGCGGGAAACGAAGGTTGAATTCCTCCCCAATACCCGGTCGATACCCGGCTGATACCCCGCGGATACCGGCCGTGACCGCCGGAGGAATTAGTCGGAGGCGGCCGGGAAGCCACCGCGCGCCGACACCCGCCCGGCCGGTCCCTCGCCCTCCACGCGGTAGCGGTCCCGCTCCGCGGCCCGTGGCCCGCGATCATGGTCGTACTGCCCGGCGAACACGTGCTCACCCGGTGGCACCTCGGCGCCGGGCCGCAGCGACCACCGGAAGACCAGGTCGCCCCGCTCGGTGGCCACCGACAGGTCGAAGTCGTCGCCCGGCAGCGTCCGCCACGCCCCGGTGGGCCTGATCCCCTCGCCCGCCACCACCCGCAGCTCCACGGTGAACGAGGTCAGCGGCTCGGCCGTCTCCACCGTGACATTGCTCTGCGACCAGTACGGGTTGCTCCCCGGATCCACCACGCCCGAGGACGGCAGCCGGGTCTCGGCCGCCACCCGCCGCTCCTCGCCGTCCCCGCCCCCGGCCCACCCGGCGGCCAGCGACGCCGCCCACAACGTGGCCGCC
>NZ_LAVK01000124.1 GCF_001083795.1 Streptomyces sp. SBT349 | reverse complement strand
AAGAGACAGCCGCACCGCAAGCGCCCCACCCCGCCCCCGGGCGGCCAGCCGCGCGGCCCGGAGGACCGGGGCGGCGGGAGCGACCGGGGCCAGGGTGAAGAGGGCTCCTCCCGCGGCGAGAGGAGCGGGGGCGGCGCGGCGCAGGGCGGTCGGTAGGGTGTCGGTAGTCTGAGGGGCCGGCTCACCCGAGCACGTCCTAGGAGGCCGATCGCAGTGGACTACATCGCCGCACTCTTCCCCCCCGCCGTCATGGCCGCGGGGTTCGCCTGGCTGATCGTGACGATCATCAAGTCCCAGGGTGGCGCGAACAAGTACAAGGAGGACGCCGCCGTCGACGCCGCGTTCGCGGCCCGCGCGGCCGGAAACGGCGAGAACCGCGCGGACAGCGCCGTCTGAGCGCGGACGCCTCGTACCAAACGCCACACCCGCCCGTTTTGTCGCGGCGCGGTTATTGTTCCTCCTGTGCCCCGTCCATTGGGAGAGCTTGAAGACGCGGTGATGAGCCGCGTATGGGAGTGGAACCGTCCCGTCACCGTGCGGGAAGTTCTCGAAGACCTGCGGCAGCGGCGTTCGATCGCCTATACGACGGTGATGACCGTCCTGGACAACCTGCATCAGAAGGGCTGGGTCCGGCGCGACCAGGAGGGCCGGGCCTATCGCTATGAGGCCATCTCGACACGGGCCGCGTACTCTGCGGCATTGATGAATGACGCTTGGTCGGAGAGCGACAACCCCGCCGCCGCCCTCGTCGCTTTCTTCGGCATGATGTCGACCGAGCAGGCCGAGGCATTGCGGGACGCGCTCCGTGTCGTCGATGTCACCGGAGTACAGGTCGCCGCCCCCGAAGACCAAGGTGATCGCCCGCAACGATAGCCTCCGCCTGTGCCGGAAACCTCAACCGAAGTTACTGTCCGCCGCGCCAGGACTACAGATGTCCCCTCGGTGCGCGGCCTCATCGAGGTCTACTCCCGGGACCGGATCCTGCTCGACAAGGCGACCGTGACGCTTTACGAGGACATTCAGGAGTTCTGGGTGGCCGAGCGGGACCACGACGCGCGCGTCGTGGCCTGTGGCGCCCTCCACGTGATGTGGGAAGACCTCGCCGAGGTGCGCACCCTGGCCGTTGACCCCCAGATGAGGGGGCGGGGAGTGGGGCATCAGGTCCTCGGGAAGTTGCTGCGCACCGCCCGGTGGCTGGGTGTGCGGCGAATTTTCTGTCTGACCTTCGAAGTTGAGTTCTTCACCAGACACGGGTTCCGTGAGATCGGTGACGCCCCCGTGGATGGCGATGTGTACAGCGAGCTGCTGCGTTCCTATGACGAGGGAGTCGCGGAGTTCCTGGGTCTGGAACGGGTGAAGCCCAACACTTTGGGTAACAGTCGGATGCTGCTCCAACTCTGATTGACGCAACTGGTGGTTGTTATGTCCGAATCGTCCCATCGGTCCTTAACGATCGCCACGTAATGGGGCTCCCGGGGTTTGTGTTTTCCCGGCTATGGCGGTTTGATTACACCGCAGTACACACTCATTGGTATTCGTCGACTATGAATGGGGAGTAGCCCGGTGGCACAGAAGGTTCAGGTCCTTCTCCTCGATGACCTCAGCGGTGGTGAGGCGGACGAGACCGTAACGTTCGCGCTCGACGGGAAGACTTACGAGATCGACCTCAACTCCGAAAACGCGGACAAGCTCCGCGACGCGCTGGAGCCCTATGTCAAGGCCGGCCGTCGCGCCGGTGGCGGCAGGGCGGCCAGGGGGCGCGCCCGCGCCGCGGCGGCGGGCGGTGGTACCGGCGGCAGCCAGGACACCGCCAAAATCCGCGCCTGGGCGAAGGAGAACGGATACGAGGTCAATGACCGGGGCCGTGTTCCCGCCAACATTCGAGAGGCTTACGAGAAGGCGGGCGTCTGACGTCGCGCAGCTCACCGGAGGGATGATGTCCGGCGAGCCGGACGCGACGGGTGGTACGCGTCCCTGTCAGGGGGGCCGCAGCGGTAGGCGGCCCCCCGAGGTGTATCCGGAAGGCGCGCAGGCCGCCCGCGCGCGCCCCGGTCGCGGTGATCACGAGTGTCATGCAGTGGGTGACCCGCTTCCGTACGGAAGAGTTACGCCCTGTCGGCGCCCGCTCGCATGGCGTGATCGCGTTCGCCTGTAGCGGATGTCCGTGGCTGGTACGGCATGGAGTGTCAGCCTGGAGGGGTAGGCAGTTCTTACAGATGATGGGTCGCTCGTGGATTGGGGGGCGGTGGTGGTGGGGCCGGGTGTCTCGCCCGGAGGCGTTCGCCGACGGCGTAGCCATCCGAGGTGCCAGAGCGCGGGCCTGCGGGAACATCGTCTCGCACCATCGGGTTGGAACTGTTGTCGCCTGTTCGGGGCACGGCGCCGGGGACAGGAGCCCACAGTCGGAATGAGCGGTCCCCCGTTGCGGGACTAAGCTGCGGAAGGACAGGGAGGGGACCGACCCCTTTACTGCCTGACCGCTCTGAGGAGCGATTAACGATGTTCGAGAGGTTCACCGACCGCGCGCGGCGGGTTGTCGTCCTGGCTCAGGAAGAAGCCCGGATGCTCAACCACAACTACATCGGCACCGAGCACATCCTCCTGGGCCTGATCCACGAGGGTGAGGGTGTCGCCGCTAAGGCCCTGGAGAGCCTCGGGATCTCGCTTGAGGCGGTTCGCCAGCAGGTCGAGGAGATCATCGGCCAGGGCCAGCAGGCCCCGTCCGGCCACATCCCCTTCACCCCCCGGGCCAAGAAGGTGCTGGAGCTCTCGCTCCGCGAGGCCCTCCAGCTCGGCCACAACTACATCGGCACCGAGCACATCCTGCTCGGCCTGATCCGCGAGGGCGAGGGCGTCGCCGCCCAGGTCCTGGTGAAGCTGGGCGCCGATCTGAACCGGGTGCGGCAGCAGGTCATCCAGCTGCTCTCCGGTTACTCCGGCGGCAAGGAGGCGGCCACCGCGGGCGCGCCCGCCGAGGGCACCCCTTCCACCTCCCTGGTGCTGGACCAGTTCGGCCGCAACCTCACCCAGGCGGCCCGCGAATCCAAGCTCGACCCGGTCATCGGGCGCGAGAAGGAGATCGAGCGGGTCATGCAGGTGCTGTCCCGCCGGACCAAGAACAACCCGGTGCTCATCGGCGAGCCCGGCGTCGGCAAGACGGCCGTCGTCGAGGGCCTGGCCCAGGCGATCGTCAAGGGCGAGGTGCCCGAGACCCTCAAGGACAAGCACCTCTACACCCTGGACCTCGGCGCCCTGGTCGCCGGCTCCCGGTACCGCGGTGACTTCGAGGAGCGCCTGAAGAAGGTGCTCAAGGAGATCCGCACCCGCGGCGACATCATCCTGTTCATCGACGAGCTGCACACGCTGGTGGGCGCGGGCGCCGCCGAGGGCGCGATCGACGCCGCCAGCATCCTGAAGCCGATGCTGGCCCGCGGCGAGCTCCAGACCATCGGTGCCACGACGCTGGACGAGTACCGCAAGTACCTGGAGAAGGACGCGGCCCTCGAGCGCCGCTTCCAGCCCATCCAGGTCGCGGAGCCGTCCCTGCCGCACACGATCGAGATCCTGAAGGGTCTGCGCGACCGGTACGAGGCGCACCACCGCGTCTCCATCACCGACTCCGCGCTGGTCGCCGCCGCGCAGCTGGCCGACCGGTACATCTCGGACCGCTTCCTGCCGGACAAGGCGATCGACCTCATCGACGAGGCGGGCTCGCGGATGCGGATCCGCCGGATGACCGCGCCGCCGGACCTGCGCGAGTTCGACGAGAAGATCGCCGGCGTGCGCCGCGAGAAGGAGTCCGCGATCGACTCGCAGGACTTCGAGAAGGCGGCCTCGCTCCGCGACAACGAGAAGCAGCTTCTCACGGCGAAGGCCCAGCGTGAGAAGGAGTGGAAGTCCGGCGACATGGACGTCGTCGCCGAGGTGGACGAGGAGCTCATCGCCGAGGTCCTGGCCGCCTCCACGGGCATCCCGGTCTTCAAGCTGACCGAGGAGGAGTCCTCGCGGCTGCTGCGCATGGAGGACGAGCTCCACAAGCGCGTCATCGGGCAGGAGGACGCCATCAAGGCGCTCTCGCAGGCCATCCGCCGCACCAGGGCGGGCCTGAAGGACCCGAAGCGTCCGGGCGGATCGTTCATCTTCGCCGGGCCCTCGGGCGTCGGCAAGACCGAGCTGTCCAAGACGCTGGCGGAGTTCCTCTTCGGTGACGAGGACGCGCTGAT
The DNA here is from genome assembly GCF_001083795.1 of Streptomyces sp. SBT349. GTDB lineage: Bacteria > Actinomycetota > Actinomycetes > Streptomycetales > Streptomycetaceae > Streptomyces. Next base: position 15,584 of record NZ_LAVK01000124.1, on the reverse strand, counting down.
CTCCCTCGACATGTCGGAGTTCGGCGAGAAGCACACGGTCTCCCGGCTCTTCGGCTCCCCGCCCGGATACGTGGGGTACGAGGAGGGCGGCCAGCTCACCGAGAAGGTGCGCAGGAAGCCGTTCTCCGTCGTCCTGTTCGACGAGGTGGAGAAGGCCCACCCGGACATCTTCAACTCGCTGCTCCAGATCCTGGAGGACGGTCGCCTGACCGACTCCCAGGGCCGGGTCGTGGACTTCAAGAACACCGTCATCATCATGACGACGAACCTCGGCACCCGGGACATCTCCAAGGGCTTCAACATGGGCTTCGCGGTGGCGGGCGACGTGGCCACCGGGTACGAGCGCATGAAGGCCAAGGTCAACGACGAGCTGAAGCAGCACTTCCGCCCGGAGTTCCTGAACCGCGTCGACGACACGGTGGTCTTCCACCAGCTGACCCAGGAAGACATCATCAAGATCGTCGACCTGATGGTCGCCCAGGTGGACGACCGGCTGAAGGACCGTGACATGGCGATCGAGCTCAGCACGGACGCCAAGCAGCTGCTCGCCAAGCGCGGGTACGACCCCGTGCTCGGCGCCCGGCCGCTGCGCAGGACCATTCAGCGGGAGATCGAGGACGTGCTGTCGGAGAAGATCCTCTTCGGCGAGCTGCGCCCCGGCCACATCGTGGTCGTGGACACCGAGGGCGAGGGGAAGGAGAAGTCCTTCACCTTCCGCGGCGAGGAGAAGTCCTCGCTCCCGGACGCCCCCCCGGTGGAGCAGGCCGCCAAGGGCGGTCCGAACCTGGCCAAGGAGTAACGGCGGCACCACCGTCGAACGGCTGGACGCCCCCGCGGGTCGACCGCGGGGGCGTTCGCGTGCCCGGGGCCGTCGCCGTTGCCGTTGCCGTCGCCGTCGCCGTTCAGTAGCGGGGCTCGACCGGGGTGACGACCCGGACACGGTCGGGCAGCGCCGGGGCGGTGGCGGGCAGCTTCGTGAGGTGCAGCTCCCGCAGCCCGGGCAGCCCGGTGAGCGGGTGGAAGTCGGTGGCGTCCCGGGTGAGCGTCAGGGAGACCAGGCCGGGGAAGGCCCGGACGAGCCGCCGGAGGTCACCGCGTCCGAAGGGCGCCTCCTGGTTGGTGCGGTGGTTGGGCGGAAAGAGCCAGGAGCGTTTCACGCGCGGCAGGGAGAGCCCGGCGAGGGCCAGGCTGTCGACGGACCGCGTGGTGAGGAGGACGCTGCCGAGCGACGGCAGCCCCGCCACGGCCCGCCACTCCTCCGCCGTCAGCGGCCGGCGCGCGCTGTGGGTGGCGAGGAACGTCAGCGTGGGCCAGTTCCCGATCGAGGTCAGGTCCGGAGGGCGGACGGGCAGGCTGAGCTCGGTCAGGGGGGCGCCGCCCGGCAGCTCGTCCAGGGACTCCATCTCCATCTCCTCGCCGATGGTGAGCCTCTCCAGCGCGGTCAGCGCCGCTATGGCGGGCAGGCGGCAGGAGACGTCGTCGCCGTAGAGGCCGAGACGGCGCAGCGAGGTCCCCGCGAGGGGGGAGAGGTCGGTGATGGCCGGGCAGGTGTCGATCACGAGCGAGTCGAGAGCGTCCAGCCGCAGAAGGAAGCCGATGTCCCCGACCGTCGGGCAGTCGCGGAGCTGGAGCGAGGTGATCGGCTTCCCGGCCAGGGCGGAGACGATCTCCTCCTCGGTGAACGGGCCGCGCACGTTGACCCGCGTGAGGCCGTCCAGCGTGCTCAGCAGCTCCAGCTCCCGCCGTGTGGTGGCCGGGAAGACGGCCTCTCCGTCGCGCGGGAGGTGGGCGATGACCTCGGAGAAGTACCGCTCCGTGTCGAACCGGTACCAGCTGCTCGCGAGCCGGTGCTGGACCACCGCCGAGGGGTGGTCGCGGAACGCCCGCAGGGTGGTCAGCGCGGCCTCGCCCGGCTGGCGCGTGGCGGCGGTGACGACCGCCTGGGCCTCCTCCTCGCTCAGCCCGCCGGGGCCGGGGAGCAGCCCGAGCGTCACCGCGCCGGCGTCCGTCAGCACGCACGCCTCGTCGTAGACGCGCGGGGGGATGAAGCGCCGCGTCCTGGCGACCACGGAGTCGCGGATCCCGGGGTCCAGCTGGGTGGCGTGCTCCAGGCAGGCCATGGCCAGCAGCAGCACACGGACCCGGTACTCCGGGTGCCGGTCCGCGCGCGCGACCAGAGCGGTCAGGATCTCGGCGCGCTGGACCGGCCCGGCGTGGGCCACGGCCATCCGGACGACGTCCTCCCACTGGTCCTCGTGGGCCTTCTCGACCAGGGCCGGGAAGTGCTGCCACTCGACGATCTCGCGGGCGCCCAGATAGTCCTGGAAGGTGCGGTGAACGAAGTCGATCACGCCGTCCATGGGCTCGCGCAGCACGCCGGAGCGCTCGATCAGATGGCGCAGCACGGCGGCGGGCGGGCCGAGGCGGTCGCCCTCGTGGAGGGCGGGCAGCGCCCTGCCGATCAGGGTGGTGGCCAGGTCGGTGGTCATCTCGGAGCGGCCGTTGGTGATCAGCCAGTAGGCGAGCTTCTGGAGCAGCGAGATCTGCGTCTCGGCGTCGAGCGGTATCCCGCCGCGCGGCGGGTCGGGGCGCTCGCGGTCGCGCCGTTCGAGAAGCACCGACAGCGCGGCGTCGTACAGCGCCTTGCGCCCGCGCGGGAGGTGGCCGTTGCGCTCCCGGTGGAGGGCGCAGATGAGGGCGCACATCAGCGGGTTGGTCGCCAGGGCGCTGAGGTCGCCGCGGGCGCGGATCAGGGCGAGAAGCGTCTCGCCGTTCTCCGCCGGGGCCCCGACCGCCAGGTGCCAGCGGTGGACGAACGTCTGGACGTCCTGCTGGCCCATGGGCAGGAGGGAGAGCTCGGTGAAGTTCTCCCCGTCCAGCCAGTCCCGGGTGACGGCCGAGGGGCGCGCGGTGACGACCCAGAGGTTGTCCGGGTAGGCGGCGGCGAGGCGGCTCAGCCAGCGGCGGGCCTGGTGCCGTTCGTCCTCCGGGATCTCGTCGATGCCGTCCACGAGCAGCAGCCCGCGCCCGGCCGCCAGCACGCGGTCGGGCCACCGGTCCGGCTGCCCCGCGGCGAGGGGGCAGTCCACGGCGGCGAGGAACCCCTCCGGGTCGGGGAGCGGCCTGCGGTCGCGGGTGAGGGTGCGCATCGGCAGGACGAACGGGACGCGCCCCGCGAGGTGGGTGAGGCCGTCGCGCGCCGTCGGGCGGGCGGTGGAGACGGCGAGCCACTGGACCAGCGTCGTCTTGCCGGAGCCCGCCGCGCCGCGCAGAAGGACGCGCCTTCGGCCGCTGAGGGCGCGCTCGGCGCGCCGCGGGGGAGCGGCCTCCTCGTGGCGGGTCTCCAGGCTGAGGTAGGCGTCGTCCAGCGGCCAGATCCTCTCCTGGCGGAGGTCGAGGCCGTAGACGGTGAGGCGGCCGTGCTCGTGGGCGACGAACGTGGCGTAGCGGCGTTCGAAGGCGGCGTCCTCGGCCGACTGGTCCGGAACGCGCTCGACGATCAGGTCGGTGGTGCGGATCAGCGCGTCGAGCGCGCGGCTCTGCTCGACCAGGGTGCGGGCGACGAAGGTGGAGCGCCGGGTGAAGAAGTTGAGGATGTGGAGGCAGACGGCGTCCAGCAGGGCGTCGTGGAACTCCCAGGCGTCGAGCGAGAGCGAGATGTCGAGCCGGCGGGAGCCCAGCCGTTCGGCGAGTGCCGTGTGGCCGAGCCGGACTGCCTGGACGTCGTCCATGGTGAGGTCGCCCAGGCCGTTCAGCGTCGCGATCAGCGCGTCGGCGACCCGCTTCCGCTCGCCCGCGGGCAGGGGGTGACCGGCCTCGGCGGCCCGTTCGATCAGCTCGCGGGCCAGCTTGGCGAGGTCCTTCGGGACGAGCGTCGACGTCTCGGCCCCGAACGACACCAGCGCCGATATCCGCACCGGCCTGTCCACCAGCCCCGCCCCCGGGCCGTCCTGCCGGAAGAGCCTCTTGACCAGCGGGGCGACCGCACTCGACGCCAGCCGGAGCCCCACGCCCCCTACGCCATCCATGCGCCGAAGCGTATCGGTGGCCGGGGGACGGGGGCGGGGTGACGATGGAAGGGAGCGAGGAGAGCGGCGAGTACGGACGAGTACGGACGAGTACGGAAGAGAGCGGAGGCGTGGTGGCCATGCGGCATGTGGTGCGGGCCGAGTACAAGGACGATCCGCCGGACGCCGTGAAGACGTGGCACATGGTGCGCGGGGACGGGAACGTGGCGATGTGCGGGCGCGAGCTGCGGCCGGACGCCGAGTCGCGGCCCGACACGGCGTGGGGGCGGACGCGGGAGCCGTTCTGCCACACCTGCGGCGCCCTCTACCTGCGCGAGGTGCCCTCCGAGCCGGTGGACGTCTGAGGGAATTGTCAGACCCCTCCGGCAGACTCGGGTCCATGGAGACGACGCTGACCGTGGCCGGGCCCGACGGGCTGCCGCGCTGCCCCTGGGGGGTGGCGCCTGACGACTACCGCGAGTACCACGACACCGAGTGGGGGCGGCCGGTGCGCGGGGATGACGCGCTGTTCGAGCGGCTGTCCCTCGAGGCGTTCCAGTCGGGGCTCTCCTGGCTGACGATCCTGCGCCGCAGGGAGGGCTTTCGCGCCGCGTTCGCCGGGTTCAGCATCGAGAAGGTGGCGGCGTTCACCGAGGAGGACGTCGCGCGCCTGCTGGGCGACGCGGGCATCATTCGGAACCGCCTGAAGATCGAGGCCGCCATCAGCAACGCGCGGGCCGCCGCCGGCTGGGCCGAGGGCGAGCTGACGGAGCTGATCTGGTCACACGCCCCGGAGCCCGGCGCCCATGTGGTGCCGCGCGGCCTCGGCGACATACAGGCCACCACCCCCGAGTCGGTGGCGCTGTCCAAGGCGCTCAAGAAACGGGGGTTCAGGTTCGTCGGCCCCACCACCGCCTATGCCCTGATGCAGGCGTGCGGCCTGGTCGACGACCACCTGGCGGACTGCTTCGTCCGCACCGGCCGGTGACGGGAGGCGTGTGCCGATGGCGCCCTGGACCCTGACCGAGATCGCCGCCGCCCTGCGCACCGGCTGGGCCGCCGACACCTGCTCGCCCGACGACCTGCTGCGGGCGCCCTGGACCCCGGAGAACCCGGCCTGGGGCCACTGCGACATCACCGCCCTCGTGGTGCACGACATCTTCGGCGGCAACCTGGTGGTGGGCGAGGTGTCGCTCCGGGGCGAGCGGGCCGGATTCCACTGGTGGAACCGGCTGGCGAGCGGCATAGACATCGACCTGACCCGGGATCAGTTCCGGATGGGTCAGGTCGTCACGGGCGCGCGCGTGGTCAGGCGTCCTCGGGGGCCCTCGACGCGCCGCTGGGCGGAGTACGAGCTGCTGAGGGAGCGGGTCGCGGCCAGCCTGGGCCCGCTGCCCGTGGCGGCCTGACGGAGCCGGTGCCCGGGGCGGGTGGCCTCTGCCCCTGGCAGATCCCGGGGCACCCGCGCGGCGCCCCGGTCTACGGTGACGCCATGACGCTGGGGAACGCGATCACGGGTGAGGCCGCGGGGGTGCCGTTCACGGCGCTGCCGCCCGCGGCGGGGGACGAGGGCCGGGCGCCGCTGGTGGTGACCTGGCACATGCTGGACGCGCCGCGCACGCACGCGGCGTTCGCCGCGGCGCTGCCGCTGACCGGGGTGCACGCGTGGCGGGTGCACCTCGGGTTGCCGTGGTGCGCCGAGCGGTCGCTGCCCGGCGGGCAGGACGCCCTGTGGGACAAGGCCCGCGAGGACATGCTCATGGCCTGCCTCGACCCGATGGCCAGGCAGGCCGCCGACGAGTTCCCCGGGGTGCTGGCCGCGCTGCGCCGGCGCCTGCCGGTGGACGACGGCCCCCTCGGCCTGATCGGCGCCTCGTACGGGGGCGCGGTCGCCCTGCGCCTGCTGGCCGGGGGCCGGCTCCCGGTGGCGGCGGTCGCACTCGTCAACGCGGGGATCAGGGTCCGCACCGTGATGGCGCTCACGGAGGAGACCCTCGGGCAGCCCTACGCCTGGAGCGACGCGGCCGAGGAGGCGGCCGACCGGCTCGACTTCGTGGCACGGGCCGGGGAGATCGCGGCCCGCGACCCGCAGCCGCCCCTGCTGGTGGTCAGCGGGGAGCTGGACGACCCCAGGCTGCGGCGGGACGCCGCGGACCTCGTCGCCGCGCTGGGCGAGCGGTACGCGGACCCCGCGCACGTCCGGCTGGTGTCCGTGCCCGGCCTCGACCACCCCCTGGCCGAGCGGCCGGGCGTCGAGCCGGCGCCGCAGCTGCCGCTGGCGACGGTCGTGGACAAGGAGGTGACCGGGTGGTTCACCCGCCATCTGAGGGCGGGCTGACGCCCGGGGGCGGGGCGCCCGCCCCCGTCGACGCGCTGCTCGTCGTGGACCTCCAGCGGGGCTTCGTGACCGGGCCCGAGGCCGTCCCCGGCGCCGGCGCGCTGGCCGCTGCCATCGCCGCGCTGCACGCCAGGGCCCGCGCGGAGGGGGCGCTCGTCGTCCACATCCAGAACGACGGGCCGCGGGGCGCCGTGGACGAGCCGGGCACCGAGGGCTGGCAGCTGGTCCTGCCCCGGGACGGGGAGGCCGTCGTCCGCAAGGCGGAGGACGACGCCTTCGACGGGACACCGCTGGGTGCGCTGCTCGAACGGCACGGGGTGCGGCGCGTGGCGATCGTCGGGGTGCTCTCCGAGATGTGCGTCAGCGCCACGGCGCGCACGGCGCTGGCCAGGGGACTCGGCGTCGTGCTCCCGCGCGATGCCCACGGCACCTACGCCCTCGGCGACATCCCGTCCGAGGTGGTGTCGCGCGTCGCGGAGCACGCGCTGGGCGACCGGGCCGAGCTGGTCGCCGCGGCGCGGTCCGTGGCGTTCCGCGGCGTGGAGGGGGCTCACTCCCGCCAGACCCCGGACCACTCGTAGAGCGGCGCGGTGGTCGCGTACTCGCGCAGCCGGGCGATCCGGCCCCGACGCGCGTCGAGGACCGCGACGGTCGCGCCGTCGAAGGTGGCCGGCTTCCCCTCCCAGGTGCACGAGAAGACCCACTCGGCCACCAGGACCTCCCCGGCCGACGCCTGCGAGGTGATCTCCCAGCTGTCCACCGTGCCCCCCGCGCCGAACCAGGCGCGCATCCACGCCCGCACCCGGTCGTGACCCCGGTAGACCGGGCCGTGGCTCTCCACGACGACGCAGTCGTCCGTCAGCGTGCTCAGCACCCCGGCCACGTCGTGCCGTGCCCAGGCGTCGATGTAACGCCGCAGAACGCTCATGACCGGCCTCGCCCCTCGTTCGGCTGTTCGTCTTCCGGTCATTCTCCTCAGGCGCGGTCGCCTCGACGACGGCCGGGGGTGCCCAGGCGGCAGCCAGGTCACCCGTTGCGCGCGGCGGTGGGACGTCCGCCACGCTGTGCCGGGACCGGGGAAGGCGGCGTGGTCGGCGTGGTTCCCGCGGTGGGCCAGGCCCGCGTCCGGTATGCGGACGGGCTCGCGCCCATCACGCGCTTGAACGCCGCGCTGAAGCCGAACGGGTCGGCGTAGCCCACCCGCCGGGCGACCGTGGCCACCGTGGTGGCGGGCTGGTCCGTCAGCATGTCGGCGGCCAGCGCCATCCGCCAGCCCGTCAGATACGCGAGGGGCGCCTCACCGACCAGCTGCGGGAACCGCTTCGCGAAGGTCGTCCGCGACACCCTCCCCTCGGCGGCCAGCGAGGCGAGCGTCCACGGCTCGGCCGGGGCGGCGTGCATCGCCCGCAGCGCGGGGCCCACCACCTCGTCCGCCAGCGCCGCGTACCAGCCGGGCGCCTTTGACCCGGGGCGGTCGAACCAGTCGCGCAGCGAGCACACCAGCAGCCAGTCGAGCAGCCGGTCGAGCACCACCTGCCGCCCCGGGCGGCCGGCGGCGACCTGGGCCTCCAGATAGCCGAGCAGGCCCGCGCAGTCGTGCTCGTCTGGCACGACCACCACCCGGGGCAGCACCCGGAGCAGCCGTCCCGGCACCTCGCCCCGCACGCGGTAGACGCCGGTCAGCAGCACGCCGTCGCCCACGGCGCGGAACGGCTCGGGTCCGCGCACGATCGCCGCCTCGCCCGGGCGCACGCGCCGGTCGGCCACCCGCGTCTCGCCGCGCAGCGGGGCGCATAACGTCAGCGAGGCGCCCTCCCCGAGCGGAGCCGCGCCGGACGGCGTCGGCCGGGCGAGGTCGAGCAGGGCGCCGTCGGCCCGCACGCCGCGCAGCAGGTCGTCGAAAGGATCCATGGTTTCCACCGTACGGGCGCACGGGAAGCCGGGACGGTCGGCCACGGGATCGGGTCCCGCCCCCGCACGACACCGGAATTCGTGACAGAGGACGTCATGGGTGCCGGGAACGGCGGCGCGTGGCGGCCCCTTTGTGAAGGCCGCGGTGGCGGCGGGCACGCGCCGTTTCGTGGACGTCGAGGTCGTGGCCACGATGGCACGGGCTGCCGGGCGAACCATCGCCTCCGTGGAGCTGACGCCCGAGGAGTACCGCGCCGAGCTGCCGGCCGTCGGCCGGCAGGCGGCGGTGGCCGACGAGATGAGCGTGATGTTCGCGGTGAGCCCGCCGACGGCGTCCGCCGCGTTCCGGGCCCTGTGGCCGGACCCCGGCGAGGGCGGATCCCGCGCGGTTCTAGGCTGGCCCCATGTCCGCAGCCGAGATACGACGGGTGACGGAGGTGGCCGACGTGGTCGCCGCCGAGGCGCTGTTCGACGGGCCCCCGCGAGTGGAGTGGGCGGAGCGGTTCCTCGACGCCCCCGGCCACCACCTGTTCATCGCCTACGCGAAGGACGACGGCGAGCCCGTCGGCATGGTGACGGGGGTCGAGATGACCCACCCCGACAAGGGGACCGAGATGTTCCTCTACGAGCTGGGCGTCGCCGAGACGCACCGGCTGCGCGGCATCGGCCGGAGCCTGGTCGAGGCCCTGGCCGACACCGCCAGGGCGCGCGGCTGCTGGGGGATGTGGGTGGCGGTCGACGCGGACAACGACGCCGCGCTCGCCACCTACCGCTCGGCCGGCGGCGTCACCGAGGGCGCGGTGACCATCCCGGCGTGGGAGTTCGGCGCCGGCCGCTGACGGGCGGGACCGCGGGCGGGAGCTCGGCAGGGCCCTCGGCCGGCTCCTCGCCCTCCCGCGCCGCCGTCACCGCGTCCCCGTGCCGGAACGCCCACTCCCCGAACGCCTCCAGCGGCGGCAGCAGCGTGCGCCCCAGCGGCGTCAGCGCGTACTCGACCCGCGGCGGCGCCTCGCGGAACCGGCGGTGCGCCACAAGACCGTCCCGCTCGAGCCGCCGCAGCGTCTCGTTCAGGACCTTGGCGCTGATCCCGCCGATGCGCCCGCGCAGCTCGCGCGGGCGGCAGGGGCCGTGCCGCAGCGACCAGAGCACCACGCCGTTCCACGTGTTGCCCAGCAGGTCCAACGCCACCCGCGCCCGGCAGTCGGCCACGAACTCGGGCATTCCGCCTCCTCTCCGCCGCGCCACACGGCCGCGGCGTCACCCGTTCCAGCCTCGCAGGTCGCCGCGTCGCACACCGAATGGTGCCCTTCGGATTCCCTACGGTCGCGGAGGACACCACGGCGCCGCGGCAGCACGGCGCCGCGACATCACGGAGACGAAGGGACGGCGGCATGAGGATCGGCACGCTCGGCGCGGGCAGCATGGCGGAGGCGCTCACCACCCGGTGGGCGGGGCAGGGACACGAGGTGATGATCGGCGCGCGGCACCCGGAGAAGGGCGCCGCCCTGGCCGGGCGGCTCGGTCCCGGCGCGACGAGCGGCGGATTCGCCGAGGCCGCGGCGTTCGGCGAGGCCGTGCTGGTCGCGGTGCACGCCGAGGCCGCGGTCGAGGTGCTGGAGGCGGCGGGCGCGCGCGAGGGCGCGTTGCGCGGGCGCACGCTGATCGACTGCACCAACGCGATCGTTCCCGGACGTTTCACGCTCGGCGCGCCCATGGCCGAGCTGATCGCCGAGGCGACGCCCGGCGCGCATGTGGTGAAGGCGTTCAACCTCTGCCACGTGGACGTGTGGCGGCTGACCCCGCCCGTGTTCGACGGGGTCCCGCTGGGAGTGCCGCTCTGCGGTGACGACCCGGGGGCACTGGCCGCCGTGCGCACCCTGATCGCCGACCTGGGCTGCGTCCCGCTGCCCGGCGGCCCACTCGAACGGGCCCCGCTGCTGGAGGCGACCGCGGCCTTGGCCATCGGCCTGTGGCTCGGCGAGGGCGCCGACGCGAGGTCGGCGCTGCCCCCGCTGAGCCACGCCGGCATCGAGGACGGCGGTCAGCCCCCGGTGCCGGGCAGCCGGTAACGGCCGTCGGGAAGCCGCTCCGCGAGACCGTCCCCGACCAGGCCGTTCAGTGCCCTGATCCGCTGCTCCGGGTCGTGCCACACCCGGTCGAGCACCGCGCGCTCCGCCGGTCCCGCCGCCTCGCGGAGCACGGCGAGCAGCCTGCCCCGCACCTGGCGGTCCGTTCCGGCGTAGGTCTGGCCTCGGCGCGGCGGCCCCTCGTGGGCCGGGGAACCGGCCTGGCGCCAGGCGCACAGGTCCGCGATCGGGCAGCGCCCGCACTCCGGGCCGCGCGCGGTGCACAGCAGCGCGCCCAGCTCCATCGTGGCCGCGGCCCAGCGGGCGGCGACCGCCGGCTCCTCGGGCAGGAGCATCCTGGCGAGCTTCCGTTCGGCGGCGGTGGTGGCGTTCGGCGGGTACTCGGTGCCGCTGACCACCCGGGCGAACACCCGCCTCACATTGGTGTCGAGGACCGCGTGCCGCTGCCCGTAGGCGAACGAGGCCACCGCCGCGGCGGTGTACTCGCCGATGCCCGGGAGGGCCAGCAGCTGGTGATGGTCCGTCGGCACCTCGCCGCCGTGCCGTTCCGCTATGGCGGCGGCGGCGCTGTGCAGGCGCAGGGCCCGGCGCGGATAGCCGAGGCGCCCCCAGGCGCGCACGGCCTCACCGGCGGGTTCCGTGGCCAGGTCGGCCGGGCGCGGCCAGCGGCGCAGCCACTCCTCGTAGACCGGCAGCACGCGGCTGACGGGTGTCTGCTGGAGCATGAACTCGCTGACCATGACCCCCCAGGCGCCCGCTTCGGGGCGACGCCAGGGCAGGTCGCGGGCATGCTGGGCGAACCAGTCGATAACCGGGGAGTGCAGGGCGGTGGGCGGCGTCGTACTCGTTGCTGTCGTCGCAGTCGTCGCAGTCATGGCAAAGGCGATCCTGGCACGGCGGGGGCACGGCACAAAGCGGCCCGCGCTCCGCGCGTGTTGATACCCAACGGTGCCCTGCCAAGCGGGGGCTGGGGCTCTACGGGGTGACGGAAGTCTCGTAAGGTTTCCGCGTGGGATCTCTGCGCACTCCGGTCGGGCCTCTGCCGTCGTCGATCTACTGGCGTCGACGGGGTGTTCTGCTGCTGCTGGTCGCGCTGGTGGCCCTCCTCGTCATCTGGGCGCTGCGACCCGGCGGAGGCGGTGAGGACAGCGCCTCGCCCCCGGACGACGGCGAGGGCGGGCCCGCCGAGTCCATCACCCCGGGGCCGACCCCCTCCGAGTCGCTGATCGACGAGCGGCCGGGCGGCCGGGACGACCCGCCGGGCGACGACGCGACCGGCGAGGACGGCGGGAGCGGCGAGGACGGCGGAGGGGACACGGAGGGCGGCGAGGGCGCGGCGGACGGCTCCTCGGACGGCGGCGAGAACGGCGGCGAGAACGGAGCGGGCGGCCAGGGCGGACTCGACCCGGCGGGCGTCCCGGTGTGCGCCACGTCCGCGGTGACCCTCTCGCTGCGCACCGACGCCAACGAGTACGCGGCGGGCGAGGAGCCCGAGATCCGGCTCACCGCGCAGAACGCGTCGAACGCCGCCTGCCGCCTCGACTTCGGCCACGAGGAGCTGACCGTCACCGTGGCGGACGAGTCGGACAGCGAGGTGTGGACCTCCGACGCCTGCCCGGAGGGCGGCGGGTCCGACCCGGTGGTGGTCGAGGCCGACGGCACGGTGACCCACGCGCTGACCTGGGAACGACGCCACTCGGACGCCGACTGCGGCGGAGCCCCGGGACAGGCCGCCGCCGCCGGGACCTATGTGGCCAAGGCGCGGCTGACGGGCCACCCGGTCATGCAGATCTCGTTCGTGCTGGACGACGACTAGCCGGTCCGCCCACGGGGGCGGGTGTCCCGGTTCAGACGTAGCGCTCCAGGATCGAGGACTCCGCCAGCCGCGAGAGGCCCTCGCGCACGGAGCGGGCCCGGTTCTCGCCGACCCCGTCCACCGCCTGGAGGTCGTCCACGCTGGCCGCCAGCAGCTTCTGGAGGCCGCCGAAGTGGTCCACCAGGCGGTCGATGACCAGGCCGGGCAGCCGCGGTACCTTCGCCAGCAGCCGGAAGCCGCGCGGTGAGACCCCCGTGTCGAGCGTCTCGGGGGCCGTGCTGTAGCCCAGCGCCCGCGCCACCAGCGTCAGTTCCAGCAGCTCCGCGTGGCCGAGCCCGTCGAGCTCCGCCAGCGCCGTGCCCACCTTCCGGGACCGCTTGCCGACCGACTCCGGCAGGTAGTCCCTGACGACCAGCTGCCGCTCCGGCTCCACCCCGGCGATCAGCTCGTCCAGCTGGAGCGACAGCAGGCGCCCGTCCGTGCCCAGCTCCACCACATAGCCCGCGATCTCCGCCGCGATCCGCCGCACCATCTCCAGGCGCTGCGCGACCGCCGCCACGTCCCGCACGGTGACCAGGTCCTCGATCTCCAGCGCCGAGAGCGTGCCCGTCACCTCGTCGAGGCGCAGCTTGTACCGCTCCAGGGTCGCGAGCGCCTGGTTCGCCCGGGAAAGGATGGCGCCCGAGTCCTCGAGAACGCGGCGCTGCCCGTCCACGTAGAGCGCGACCAGCCGCATCGACTGGCTGACCGAGACGACGGGGAAGCCGGTCTGGATGGAGACCCGCTGCGCCGTGCGGTGCCGGGTGCCGGTCTCCTCGGTCGGGATGCTGGGGTCGGGCACCAGCTGGACGCCCGCCCGCACGATCTGCGAGATGTCCCGGTCCACGATGACCGCGCCGTCGAGCTTGCACAGCTCCCGCAGCCGCGTCGCGGTGAACTCCACGTCCAGCACGAAGCCGCCCGTGCAGAGCGACTCGACCGTGCGGTCCACGCCGAGCACGATGAGACCGCCCGTGTTCCCCCGGAGGATCCGCTCCAGGCCGTCGCGGAGCTGGGTCCCCGGGGCGACGGCGCTCAGCGTCGCGCGCAGCAGCCCGTCCGCGCCGGAGCCGCCCCCGGCCCTGCCGGTGCTCGCCGGCCGGTCGCTGGCTGCCATGCAATCCTCCGGAGGACGAACGTGCGCTTGGGTAGCGACGAGTCTACCGGCGCACCTCCTGGCGCCCGCCGGGCTCCGCGCCGCGGGCGGGAAGTACCCTCAGCGCCTCCCCGATATCCGCGACCTCACGCACCCGCATGCCCGGCGGCCTCTCGCCGGAGTCCGCGGGCACGAGCGCCTGCGTGAAGCCGAGGCGCGCCGCCTCGGCGAGCCGCCGCTGCACGCCGGTGACCCGCCGCACCTCCCCGGCCAGGCCCACCTCGCCGATCGCCACCAGGTTCTGCGGGAGCGGGGTGTCGCTCGCCGCGCTGGCCAGCGCGAGGGCCACGGCCAGGTCGGCCGCGGGCTCGGAGAGCCGCACACCGCCCACGGTCGCGGTGTAGATGTCGTTCTTCCCCAGAGCCGATATCTGGCCGCGCTGCTCCAGCACGGCCAGCATCATCGACACCCGCGAGGTCTCCAGGCCGGAGGTGGTGCGCCGGGGGGACGGGATCTGGCTGGCCACCGTGAGCGACTGGACCTCGGCGACCAGGGGCCTGCGACCCTCCAGGGTGACCGTGAGGCAGGTGCCGGGCACCGGCTCGTCGCGGCGCGTGAGGAACAGCCCGGAGGGGTCGGCCAGCGACGTGATCCCCTCGTCGTGCAGCTCGAAGCAGCCCACCTCGTCCGTGGCCCCGTACCGGTTCTTCAGGCCGCGCACCAGCCGCAGCCTGGCGTGCCGGTCCCCCTCGAACTGGAGTACCACGTCCACCAGGTGCTCCAGCAGCCGCGGCCCCGCGATCGCGCCGTCCTTGGTGACGTGCCCGACCAGCATCGTGGACATCCCCCGCTCCTTGGACGCCCTGATCAGCGCCCCGGCCACCTCCCGCACCTGCGCCACCCCGCCGGGCGCCCCGTCCACCTCCGCCGAGGCGACCGTCTGCACCGAGTCCAGCACCAGCAGGGCGGGCTTCACCGCGTCCAACTGCCCCAGCACCGACCCCAGATCGGTCTCGGCCGCCAGATACAGGTGGTCGTGGATGGCGCCGATGCGATCCGCCCGCATCCGCACCTGGCCCGCCGACTCCTCGCCCGTCACATAGAGCGTCCGATGCGACTCGGACGCCGCCTTGGCCGCCACGTCCAGCAGCAGCGTGGACTTGCCCACGCCCGGCTCCCCGGCCAGCAGCACCACGGCCCCCGGCACGAGGCCGCCGCCCAGCACCCGGTCGAGCTCGGGCACGCCGGTGCCGCGCGCCGCCACCGCCATGCCGTCGACCTGCCCGATCGGTACCGCGGGCGTGGCGACGCGGACGGCGGGCGCGGTGCGCACCGCGGGCGTTCCGCCCATCTCCTCGACGGTGCCCCATGCCTGGCACTCGGGACAGCGGCCGAGCCACTTGCCTGTGGTCCAGCCGCACTCGGAGCACCGATACGCGGGACGGTCTGCTTTACGGGCCATGTCCGGAACGCTACCGCCGCCCGCTGACAGTCAACGTCCCACGCCCGTGCGCCAGTCGTCACCCGTTAGGAGGAACCTCGCCCCGCCGGCCGTGGAACGCGCCGCGAGGCGCCTAACGTCACCCAGTGATGACCCGCAGCCGCGAACGATCAGCACCGTCCGTCCCTCGCGCCTCGCCCGGATCCGCCACCACCCCCCAGCGGCCGGGCGCGTACGACGACGCCTATCTCGACGGGCTGTTCACCTACTGCCTGTCCCTCATGTGCGAGCACGACGCGGCCACCGCCGCGCTCGGCGAGGCGCTGGCGCTGGCCGAGCGGCGGCACGAGCGCGGCCGGCGCCCCGCCGACCCCGCGCTGCTGCGGCCCTGGCTCTACGCGCTCGCCCGCTGGGCCTGCCTGCGCCGCCTGGCCGCCGCCAAGCGCCACGCCCGTGCGGCCACGCCGCGCACCGCGGCCGACGACGACCGGCGCCGTCGCGAGCTGGCAGCTCTGGCCTGGCCCGAGGCGGCGGGCACCACGGCCGAGCAGCGCGAGGCGCTGGAGCTGACCGTCCGTCACCAGCTGCCGGAGCGCGAGGTCGCCCGCGTGCTGCGGCTGTCCGGCCAGGCCACGCACGCCCTGGTGACGGCCGCCGCCCGCGAGGTGGACCGCACCCGCGCCGCGCTGGCCGCCGTGGAGGCCGCCGGCTGCCCGGCCGCCGCGGCGCTGTCGGGCGACGACCGCGGGCTGCTGCTCGGGCCGGGGCTCCGCCGCGAGCTGCTGCGTCACGTGGACGAGTGCCCCTCCTGCCGGCTGATCGCCCGGCGCGCCACGGTGGAGGTCGGCT
>NZ_LAVK01000123.1 GCF_001083795.1 Streptomyces sp. SBT349 | reverse complement strand
GACGAATGGTGGGGGGTTGTGCGGTCAGAGAGCGCTCTCACAGGTCCCTCGGCGCTGAGTGTGTTGTCGCCGGTGCCTTGACACCCCGCACCGGCGACAACACACTCAGCGCCGAGGGACCTGTGAGAGCGCTCTCTGACCGCACAACCCCCCACCATTCGTCCCCACAGGAGAACCCATGAGCCCAGCCATGGAACAACCGCACCAGCCGCACCAGCCGTCCCAGCCCAAGCTGTCACGCCGCGCCGTGACGGGACTCGGTGCCGCCGCGCTCGCCGCAGGTCCGCTGCTCGGCGTGACCGGGACCGGCCAGGCCGCCGCGGCCCCCGCGGGGACCCCCGCGGGGACCGGCGGACGTCCCCGACTGGCCAACGCCGACCCGATGAACCCGGACTTCGGCCCGAACGTCCTGGTCTTCACCCCGGGCACGCCCGACATGCAGGGCCGCGTCAACGCCATCTCCCAGCGGATGCACACCAATCAGTTCGGCACGGAGCGCTACGCCATCCTGCTCCGCCCCGGCTCGTACAACCTGGATGTCAACCTGCGTTTCTACACGCAGATCGCGGGCCTGGGCCTCAACCCCGACGACGTCAACGTCAACGGCCACGTCCACGTCGAGGCCGACTGGCTCCAGCAGGGCGACGACCCGAACAACCTCGGCAACGCCACCCAGAACTTCTGGCGCGGCGCCGAGAACTTCTCCGTCACCGTCCCCTCGGGCCAGATCGAACGCTGGGCCGTCTCCCAGGCCGCCCCCTACCGCCGGATGCATCTGCGCGGCATCGGCGTGCAGTTGTGGAACGGCTATGACGGCTGGGCCAGCGGCGGCCTGCTGGCCGACACCAAGGTGGACGGCTTCGTCGAGTCGGGCTCGCAGCAGCAGTGGCTCACCCGCAACAGCGAACTCGGTGCCTGGAGCGGCTCCGTGTGGAACATGGTGTTCGTCGGCTCGCGCGGCGTGCCGGGGAACAACTTCCCCAACCCGTCCCACACGGTGGTCGGTGAGACGCCGGTCATCCGCGAGAAGCCGTTCCTCTACGTGAACGGCTCGGGCGCGTACAGCGTGTTCGTGCCGGCACTGCGCCGCAACGCCCAGGGCACCAGCTGGGGAGGCGGCTCGGCGGCCGGGGAGTCCATCTCCCTCAGCGAGTTCACCATCGTCCACCCGGGCGACTCGACCGCCGAGGTCAACGCGGCGCTGGCGGCGGGCAATCACCTGCTGTTCTCGCCCGGCGTGCACCACCTCAGCGAGGCCATCGAGGTCAACAACCCCAACACCGTGCTGCTCGGCCTCGGGCTCGCCACCCTCGTGCCCGACACCGGCCAGCCCGCCATCCGCGTCGCCGACGTGGACGGCGTCAAGCTGGCGGGGCTGCTGATCGACGCCGGCTCGGTCAACTCCCCGACGCTGGCCGAGATCGGCCCCTCGGGCGCCTCGGCGAGCCACGCGAACAACCCGACCTCGTTGCACGACATGTTCTTCCGCGTCGGCGGCTCGCACGTCGGCAGGGCCACCGTCTCCCTCACGGTCAACAGCAACGACGTGATCGGCGACCACCTGTGGATCTGGCGCGCCGACCACGGCAACTCGGGCACCTGGGGCTGGACCGTGTCCACCGGCGCCAACGGAGCCGTGATCAACGGCGACAACGTCACCATGTACGGGCTCTTCGTCGAGCACTACCAGCAGTACAACACCATCTGGAACGGCAACGGCGGGCGCACGTACTTCTATCAGAACGAGCTGCCCTACGACCCGCCGAACCAGGGCGCCTGGGGATCGAGCGGCGGCGGCAGCCTCGGCTGGGCGGCGTACAAGGTCGCCGACTCCGTGACCTCCCACGAGGCGTGGGGAGTTGGCGCCTACTGCTTCTTCAACGTCAACCCCGGTGTGACCGGCTCGCGCGGCTTCGAGGTGCCGAACACCCCGAACGTGCGGTTCCACCATCTGGTGGCCGTCTCCCTCGGCGGCGTCGGCACGATCAACCGCGTCATCAACGACACCGGCGGCACCGCCAACATGGCCACACAGGTCCAGTACCTCGTCAACTACCCCTGATCGGGGGCGGGTGGCGGCGGTCACGCCGCCGCCACCCGATGGGCACCTTCCACCTTTCCTGTGGCGAACGTGTTTCGGCGCTGTGTCCTGGGGTAATGCCACGGTAAATATGGGAGCGCTCCCATCCCGGAAATCCCCCCGGCCGGAATACGGAGACCGCAACAATGCTTGCTCAAGACCGCACCGCACCGACCCAGTGGGCGCGCAGTGTCCTGCTGGCCGTCCTGTCCGCGGCGATGCTCGTCCTCACCCCCTGGACGGGCGGCACCGCCAACGCCCACGGCTCGGTCGTCGACCCCGCTTCCCGCAACTACGGCTGCTGGCAGCGCTGGGGCAGCGACCACCTGAACCCGGACATGGCCCAGGAAGACCCCATGTGCTGGCAGGCATGGCAGGCCAACCCCAACGCCATGTGGAACTGGAACGGCCTGTACCGCAACAACGTCGGTGGCAACCACCAGGGCCAGGTGCCGAACGGGCAGCTGTGCAGTGGTGGCCGCACCGAGGGAGGCCGCTACAACTCCCTTGACACCGTCGGCAACTGGAAGAAGACCCGGGTCGGCAACAGCTTCACCATCCGCCTGGACGACCAGGCCCAGCACGGTGCCGACTACTTCCGCGTCTACGTCACCCGGCAGGGCTTCAACCCCAACACCCAGTCCCTGGGCTGGAACAACCTGGAGTTGATCGAGGAGACCGGCCGCTACGGCTCCGCGCCCACCTACAACATCCCGGTCAACGTCTCCGGACGCAGTGGCGACCACATCATCTACACGGTGTGGCAGGCCAGCCACATGGACCAGGTCTACTACCTGTGCAGCGACGTGACCTTCTGAGCCACCAGGCACCGAATCGGAACCACTGAGCCGCACAGCACCAGGCCCCGCCGGATACCCAACCCACGCATCCGGCGGGGCTCCGTCCTTTCCGCATGAATCCGGGGCGAGTTGACCTACGGCTTGATGCCGACGCCCGCCCACAGCGAGACGGAGCCGTCGGTCACGGCCTCCTCCGCGCCGCCGATGCCGGCCCGTTCGCGCGCCTCGTCCTGCGGGGCGTCGGGGCGCCAGCGGTGCGCCGGTTCGAGGCCCGACCCGACGAGGTCGAGGCCGTCGAAGAAGCGCTCGATCTCCTTCCGCGCCCTGATCCGCACCGGGTTCCCGCTCGCGGCGTAGATGCGCATCGCCTTCGCCACCGCTGCCGCGTCGAAGTCGGCCGTCACATGCGTGATCGAGAGCGACGAGCCGGACGGCAGCTCGTCCAGGAGCTGCCGCACGATGCCGTAGGTGTCGTGCTCGGCGGGCACGAAGTGCAGGATCGCCAGCAGCGACAGCGCCACCGGCTTCGACAGGTCGATGGTGTCCTGGAACGCCTCGGCGTCGAAAATGGCGTCCACGCCCGCGGTGACGTCGGCGTGCAGATACGTGGTGCGGCCCTCGGGCGTGCTGCGCATCAGCGCGTCCGCGTGCGACAGGACCAGCGGGTCCCGGTCCGCGTAGACCACGCGGGCCTCGGGGGCGATCCCCTGCACCACCTGGTGCAGGTTGGGCTCGGTCGGGATGCCGGTGCCTATGTCGAGGAACTGCCTGATGCCCGCCTCCCGGGCCAGGTACCGCGAGGAACGGTGCATGAACGCGCGATTCTCCCGCGCGGCGACCCGGATCGTCGGCCACGCCTTCAGCGCCTCCTCGGCGGCGGCACGGTCGACGGCGTAATGCGTCTTGCCCCCGAGGAAGTAGTCGTACATCCGGGCCGAGTGGGCCTGGTGGACGATCGCGGACGGCGAAGAGCCGCCGCCGCCCCTGTCGGTCATGTCGGAACCTCCCTGGTCGATCATGTGCTCACCAAGCCTTCCACACGGAGCGTGTCCATACGCGTGCGAGGGGGCGTGACGCCCGTGCAGAGGAGTCGAAGAGAATGTGGGGACGCCGCGCCGCCGGAAGGACCAGTCTCGTGCCGCACGCCGCCATCGCCACCGCCACGACCGTGGACGGGACCCGCATCGCCCACCGGACCGAGGGCGCGGGCCCGCCGCTCCTCCTGCTGGGCGGCCAGTCCAACTCCCACCGCTGGTGGGACCCGGTCCGCGCCGACTTCGCCGCCGCGCGCACCACCATCTCGCTCGACTACCGCGGCACCGGCGGCAGCGACAAGCCGGACCGGCCGTACAGCACGCAGGAGTTCGCGGAGGACGCGGTCGCGGTGCTCGACGCGCTCGGCGTCGGCCGCGCCGACGTCTACGGCACCTCCATGGGAGGCCGCGTCGCCCAGTGGCTGGCCGCCCGCCACCCGGAGCGCGTCCGCGCCCTGGTCCTCGGCTGCACCTCGCCCGGCGGCGCGCACGCCATCGAACGCGCCCCCGAGGTGCGCAGGTCGCTGGCCGCCGCCGACCCGCGCGCCGCGCGCGCGGCCCTGCTGGCGCTGATGTACACGCCGGGCTGGCTGGCCGTCCACCGCGGCCCGTTCACCACCATCGGCGATCCGGCCATGCCCCCCTACGCGCGAGGCCGCCACCTGGTCGCGAGCAACAAGCACGACGCGTGGGACGTTCTCCCCTCCATCGCCGCGCCCACCCTGGTGCTGCACGGCGACGACGACCTGCTCAACCCGACGGCCAACGCGCCCCTGCTCGCCGGCCGCATCCCGGGCGCGCGCCTCGAACTGATACCGGGGGCGCGTCACGCCTACTTCGAGGAGTTCAGCGCGGTGGCGACCCCGATGGTCCTGGATTTCCTGGGGAGTTCGGACGCGGACCCGCGTGGTGATCGGCCCACACGAGCCGATGCGTTCCCCGGCCGGGTCCCGCCGGAGGCGCTGGGGCCCTGAGGCCGCGCTCCCGTCAACCCGGTGTGGCCCGCGCGCGTCCTCGCGGGCATGGCTGACATCGGATGCGGAGAGGTACGGCCCGCGCGGGCGGAGGATGTCGACGCGGCGGCGGGCGCGTTGGGCGAGGCCGCCGTGGACGAGGAGGTGAGCCGCTGGGTGACGCCCGACGAGGAGGCCGCCCGCCGCCGCGGCACCACGCACCGCCCTCATGTCGCCCGCTGGCTGGAGGGGGCGCGGCGGAGCGGCGAGCTGCTGCTGGTGGGAGGCGAGGGCGGAACGGTCGCGGGCGTGGCGCTCTGGGAGTTCAGGGCCGCCGGACCCCCGACCGGGGACGGTGACGACGAGGCGGACGCGGTGCTGGCCGAGGTCTACGGCGAGGGGCTGGCCCGGCTCGCCCTGGTGGGCGAGCTGGTCGCCGCCCGCCACCCCCGTTCGGTTCCGCACTGGTACCTCGCCCAGATGGCGGTGGTCCCGGACCAGCGCGGCCGGGGCCTGGGCGGCGCGCTGCTGCGCCACCACCTGGCCCGCGCCGACGTTGAGGGCCACGCCGCCTATCTGGAGGCCAGCTCCCCGCGGAACCAGGCCCTCTACGCCCGCCATGGCTTCGTCCCCGCGGGCCCCGCGATCCCCCTCCCGGACGGCGGCCCCATCCTCCGCCCGATGTGGCGCCGGGGCGCCTCACCCCACCCCGCCCCACCGGACGGGGGACGGGGCCTGTTCTGAACGAGGCACGATCCCCGTATTGAACACTCTGTTGAAAACAAATCGTGCGCCGTTTCACAACAGTCCCCGCCCTCCGATGCCCGATAGGGCAACGAACCCGCCGGCCCGCTACGTAAGCCCGGGCGGCGCGCGGATGACGACGAATACGTGCGGCCAGGGCAGGCCCGAAGGGTGCGCGCCACCTCAACCCCCCACCCGCAGACCGCCCCCGCCGCGGGGCGCCTTCTGTCAACCCCCGCGGCGGGTAAGGGTTCGAGTGCTCCACGGGGGGTGCACGAGGTGACCCCCTGTGGTCGCCCCAGGAGAAGATCAGGTGAAGGGCGCCGGGGATCGGGCATGCGGGCGGGCGGAGCGGTGAGACGGACCAGTGCGTGGCGAGAGGTCCTCGGAACGCCTCAACTGCCGTCTCACGTGCGGGAGTTGGGTCCGGCTCACATGGGAGTAGATCATGGTTTACATCGACGCCTGCATCACCGTCTGTGCTCACGTCAGCGCCTGGGTCACCGTCGTTCTGTGAGGGAACGTGGCGACGGTCACGCACGCTGAGAGGGGGCCCGCCGGGCTGGGCGGGCCCCCTCGGGCCGTGCGGCGCCCTCCCGGTGACCCGCGCCTCCCTCGCGCGACTTGACTGATACCCCCTAGGGGTATGTAGTCTGCGAGGGCAGGCGAGAGGAGACCGTGATGAACAACGCCGCCAGGATCGGCGTCTTCGGGGCCGGGCTGGGCCTGGCCTTCGGAGCCGCGTTCGGCGTCGGCCGGGTCATGGACCCGGTCCTCGACGAGGAACAGCGGGCCGCACCCTCCGACCACGGCGCCGACCACGGCGCCGACCACGGCGCCGGACACGGCGGCCAGGAGGAGGAGGGCGGGACCGAAGGCGGGGGCGCCGGGAGCGGCGCCGGGGCCGAGGTGCCCGGCGGCCTCCAGGTCTCCGAGCGCGGCTACACCCTGGCCGCGCCCGCCGAGGCGCTGCCCGCGGGCGAGGAGACCGACTTCCGCTTCCGGATCCTGGGTCCGGACGGCGAACCGTGGCGGGAGTACCGGACGGAGCACGAGAAGGACCTGCACCTGATCGTGGTGCGCAGGGACCTGTCCGGCTTCCAGCACGTCCACCCCACCCTGGGCGAGGACGGCACCTGGAGCACTCCGCTGACCTTCGAGGAGGCGGGCGCCTACCGGGTGTTCGCCGACTTCGTCCCGGTCGGCGACCCCGGGGGCGGGCTCACCCTCGGCGCGGACGTCGCGGTCGCGGGGGACTACGAGCCGCGGCCCCTGCCGGAACCGGAGGCGACCACGACCGTGGACGGGTACGAGGTCAGCATGGACGGGACCCTGGCCGCGGGCGGGGAGAGCGAGCTCGCCTTCTCGGTCGCCAGGGACGGCGAGCCCGTGACCGACCTGGAGCCCTACCTCGGCGCCGACGGCCACCTGGTGGCCCTGCGCGAGGGCGACCTCGCCTACCTCCACGTCCACCCGGGCGAGTCCCTGACCTTCCACGCCGAGGCCCCGAGCGCCGGCACCTACCGCCTCTACCTGGACTTCCAGCACGACGGCACGGTCCACACGGCCGAGTTCACGGTCCACGCCCACTGAACCGAGACCCGGCGCACCCGTCCCCAACCTCCCCCGAACACCTAGCCCACGCCTAGCCCGCCGCGTCCTCCCGGAGCGGCGGGCAGGTGCCGCCCGGCTCGGTGAGCAGTTCGAAGTGCCACATCTCGTTGGCGTACACCTGGCACAGGCCGTAGCGGGAGCCGTTCCTGATCAGCCAGTCGTCGGCGTCGGTGGGACCGATGTCCACGGCCTCGCCCGACACATGGGTGGAGCGCTCGGGCGTGTTGACGAACTCCCGCGCCCGCTCCAGGCTGCCGTACTCCTCGATCGCCTCCTCCAGCAGGCGCCGCTGGTGCTCCTCGCTGCGCCAGCCCGAGGTGACAAGGAGCTCGACGCCGTCCTCCCGCGCCTCCTCGGCGGCCTGCTGGAGCGCGGCGAGCAGCCACGGCTCCAGGTTCGCGACCGCCGGGTGCTCGGTGTCGAACGGGGTGAGGCGCGCCCCGTCGGGCACGGTGCCGTCCTCCTCGGCCCCCGGGGGTTCCGAGGGGGAGCCGTCGGCCGACGGGTCCGCGCCCGGGGAGGAGGGCGGCGCCGGGGTGGCCCGCGCGCAGGCCATCAGGATCAGGAGCAGCGCCGCCACCGTGATTCCCACAACCAGGAAATAACCGGACCGCCCTACGTCCCGACGTGCCGGATTCGCCATGTGATGCATGCGCCCAGTGAAGGCGGGGGCGCGTTCCGGGGGCGTTTCGATTTCTCGATAGGTTTTTGATAGGCGGCCGGTCGTAGGGTGGGGCGCATGCGGGTGCTGACATGCGGGTGCTGATCGTCGAGGACGAGCCCTATCTCGCCGAGGCGGTGCAGGCCGGTCTCCGTCTCGAAGCGATCGCCGCCGACACCGTCGGGGACGGCGACGCGGCGCTGGAGCGGCTCGGCGTCCACGCCTATGACGTGGTCGTTCTCGACCGCGACATCCCCGGCACCCATGGTGACGACGTCTGCCGGGCCATCGTCGCGCGGCGGCTCGGCTGCCGGGTGCTGATGCTCACCGCCGCGAGCCACCTCGACGAGAAGGTCGCCGGATTCGAAATCGGCGCCGACGACTATCTCACCAAGCCTTTCGAACTCAGGGAGCTGGTGGTCCGGCTGCGCTCGCTGGCGCGCCGCCCCCGCGAGAGCGCCCCGCCGGTTCTGGAACACGCGGGCATCACCCTCGACCCGTTCCGCCGCGAGGTATTCCGCGGGGGGCGTTATATATCGCTCACCCGGAAACAGTTCGCGGTCCTGAATCTCCTCATGGCCGCCCGTGGCGGGGTCGTCAGCGCGGAGACGCTGCTGGAGCGGGCCTGGGACGAGCACGCGGACCCGTTCACCAACGCGGTCCGCATCACCATCTCCACCCTCCGCAAGCGCCTGGGCGAGCCGCCCGCCATCCACACGGTGCCGGGCGTCGGCTACCGCCTGGACGCCGGGGGCCGGGACCGATGAGGCCGCCCACCGGGCCTCCCGGGGCCCGGCGCCCGCGGCGGCTGACCGCCCGCGTCAAGCTGACGCTGAGCTACGCGCTGTTCGCCGTCGCCACCGGGGCCGTCACCCTGGCCATCATCTATCTGGCCATGCGCTGGGTCCCCAACTACCCGCTGACCGCGGCCAATCCCCGCGACACCTCCCCCGCCGCGGCCAGCCGCGAGATCCTGGACACGCTGACGCGCGCCTCCGGCTACGCGCTGCTGGCCCTCGCCGTCATCGGCCTGGTGGGCAGCTGGATCATCGCGGGCCGGGTCCTGCGCCCGCTCCAGGACCTCACCCGCGCCGCGCACCGCGCCGCGGAGGGGGCGCTGGACCACCGCGTCGCGCTGCCCGGCCCGCGGGACGAGTTCACCGACCTCTCCGACGCCTTCGACCACATGCTCGGCCGCATCGAGCGCTCCCTCGCCGCGCAGCGCCGCTTCGCCGCCAACGCCTCGCACGAGCTGCGCACCCCGCTCGCCATCACCCGCACCATGCTCGACGTCGCCGCCGCCGACCCCGGTGGGCAGGACTACCCGCGCCTCGTCGCCCGGCTCCGCGACACCAACGAGCGCGGCATCGAGATCGTCGACGCCCTGCTGCACCTCTCCGACCTGGGCCGCACCCCGCTCACCACGCAGCCGGTGGACCTCGCCTCCGCCGCCGCCGAGGCGCTCTCCCTCACCCGCGAGGAGGCCGGGGACCGCGGCGTCGCCCTCACCGGCGACCACGCCCCCGCCCTCGTCGGCGGCAACGGCGTGCTGCTGCGCCAACTCGCTGTCAACCTCCTCCAGAACGCGGTCCGCCACAACCTGGAGGCGGGCGGGACCGCCCGGCTGACCACGGGACCCGACCCGCGCCGCGCGGGCCACGCGCTGCTGACCGTCACCAACACCGGGCCGCCGCTGACCGGCGCGGTCGACACGTACACCGAGCCGTTCCTGCGCGGCGAGGGCCGCACCGTGCGGGCGGGCGGGGGAGCGGGGCGCCGGGGCCACGGCCTCGGCCTCTCCATCGTCGCGGGCATCGTGGACGTCCACGGCGGCACCCTGACCCTGACCCCGCGCCCCACCGGCGGGCTCACCGCCGAGGTGTCCCTGCCCGGCCCGGGTCAGGCGCGTTGATCGGTGAGGCGGAACGCCTTCAGCCCGGCCGGAGGCTCCCCGCGCCGAGGAGGTGAAGGGGGGCGTGCGTGGCGTCGTCCAGCGTGAGCCGGGCCATGAGCGCCGTGTCGCGGTAGGAGGCGAGCTGGAACGGGGCCAGGCCCAGGGCCGTGGCGGTCAGCGCGAACGTCTGCCCGAGGTGCCCCGCGTTGAGCAGGCAGACCCGGTAGGCGCGGGGCGTGGTGTGCTGGGTGAGCCGCCGGTCGACCACCGCGACCAGCGCCACGAGGAACGCGGCCTCCCCGACCCACCGCTGCCCGGCGCACAGCTCCGTCAGCTCCTCGCCCGTGCAGCCGTCGCCGAGCAGTTCGAGGCTGTGCTCGGCGGCGTTGTAGTGGTACCAGCCGGGCGTGACCCCGGCGACGTCACGCACCGCGAGGTAGGCGTCGAGCTCCCGGCAGGAGCCCGCGTTCGGGCTGGTGCGCCGGTACCGCGCGCCCCCGCGCCGCGCGTCCACGTAGTCCACCGGGCCGAAGACCGTGGCCAGCAGGGCCGCGAGCGTGGCCAGCGGCACCGGGGCGCCGGCGAACGCGGAGTGCGTGCGCCGCCGGTAGAGCACCGCGCCATAGGCGGGGGAGAGGTCGACCGGGTGGCGCGGCAGCAGGAGCCGGTCCGCGCCCGGGTACGAGGTGAACAACTCGGGGGCGGGCACGGCGGGTTCGGGCGGCGGGCCGGACTCCTCCGAGGTGTAGTGGAGGAACGCCGCCTGCGGTGACCACGGCTCCCAGTGCCCGGCCCGCTCCTCGTCGCGCGCCGCCTCGCCGCTGCCCTCGGCCAGCAGCACCCCGCCCTTGGCCAGGGTGGCGATGTTGTCGAGCACGTCCCTGGGCTCGCGGCGCGGGAAGGCCAGGCTGACCTGCTCGGGGGTGGACCAGTCGGTGAACGCGGTCAGCACCCCGGCGGTGTGCGGGGGCAGCGCGAAGGGCTCGCTCCCGGGGTAGAGGTGCGCGTAGAGGATGTCGCCCCGCCAGTAGCAGACGAGGCAACGGGCCCTGCGCAGGCGCGCGTCGGGGCGCGCGCCCTCCGGGAGGCGGCCGTTGACCGTCGTGCTGGCGCTGCTGCCGCCGCTGGTGCCGCCCGTTCCGTTGATGCCCATCGGGCGCCCCCTGTCCGCCGGTGTGTGCGCCTCACGTATCTGTGTCGCGGGCGCCGGGGCGAAACGCGGAGCGGGAGTAATCGTACGAATCACCGCCCGAGTGGGTGACGGTGACCCGGGTGGGTGTCCGCGGCGAGCGCGGAGCAGACGAAAGAACGTACTCCCCCGGGGAATTCAGACCCCCCGATTGTTCCATTGGGGCGGATAGGTGGATGGGGTGACCATTTATCCTCCGGCGGCAATTTAGTATGCGACCGGATCAGTCAGGGATCACCCGACAGGAGCGTGTGTGCGCAAGCCATCGAAGAGCTTCAGACGTGCTGGAGCCACAGGAATCGGAATCCGTTCGGCCGTGTCGATCACGGCCTTCGCGCTCGCCGCCGGACTCGCCACCGGCACCGCGGCGTCCGCCGCGGCCGAGCCCGCCGCCGACAGCGTCCCCGCTCGCGCCCCCTCCGGGAACTGGCCCAAGCCGCCGGGCAAGGCCGAGGTCATCTACGACTCCATTCCGGAAACGCTCCCGGCGAATGTCCCGTCCCTCGGTTATCAGGCCACCGGGACAAGTGAATTCGGCGACGAAGTCGGATTCGAGAGCACCACCCACCGCAAGCTGAAGTCGCTGGAGATCGTGCTTTCCAGCTGGGCCTGCGAGAGCGGCACGTGGAATACCGGCGACTGCGAGACGGCGCCCGGCGCCACGTTCCGCCACCCCGTCACGGTGAACATCTACGAGGTCGACAACACCGGGCCCACGCCCGAGCCCGGAACGCTGCTGGCCAGCCAGACGCAGCGCGCCCGCATCCCCTACCGCCCCTCGGCGGACCCCGTGAACTGCACCGGCACCAACGCCGGACGGTGGTACGACGCGGCGACCGACACGTGCAACTTCGGCATCGCCGAGGCCGTCGCCTTCGACTTCGGCGCCACCACCGTCCTGCCCGACGAGGTCATCTGGACGGTGGCGTTCAACACCAGCGGCTTCGGCGCCGACCCGATCGGCACCGGCACCGCCTGCTACGCCTCGCCGGAGGGCTGCCCCTATGACGTGCTGAACGTCGGCGCCCAGACCTTCCCCGGCGCGCCGTTCGAGGGCATCGACATCGACCCGGACGCCGCCTTCCTCGACTCCGCGGCGCCGACCTCCTACTGCGACGGCGGCACCGCGGGCACCGGCTTCCTCCGGCTCGACGCCCCCTGCTGGACGGACAACACGCCGCTGGCCAGGATCACCGCGACCGACGGCAGGAAGGCGTAGCACGGGCCGACGGCGGCCCGGCACCCCCGGGCCGCCGCGCTCAGGCGCGTTCGAGGACGACCACCGGGATCTCGCGGGTCGTCTTCTCCTGGTAGGAGTCGTAGTCCGGCCAGATCCCCGCCATCAGCGGCCACAGGCGGGCGCGCTCCTCCGCCGACGCCGTGCGGGCCGTCGCGGTGAACGTCTCGGTGCCCACCTGGAGCCGGACCTCGGGCTCGGCGGTCAGGTTGAGATACCAGGCGGGGTGCGTGGGCTTGCCGCCCTGCGAGGCGACGACGACGTGGGCGTCGCCGTCCTTGCCGTAGATGAGCGCGGTCCGGCGCAGCAGGCCGGAGGTGCGCCCGCGCGTCGTGAGGAGCAGCGTCGGGACGCCGTTCCAGAAGTGCCCCTTCTCGCCGCCGGACTCGACATAGGTGCGGATGTGCTCCTGCACCCACGTGGTGGGGCTGTCGTGAACCTGGGTGTCGGCCATGGGGGCGTTCCCTTCCGTGCTGCGGGTGCGGTGTCGGCTCTCGGTGTGCGCCGGGCCAACGCCCGCACACGCTCCGCTATTCCCCCCGTGGCCGGGACGCGGGCGTTAACCTCGCGTGCCGCTCTCACCGGTTGGAGTGATCATCTCGCCCTCCGTGAGGGTTCTGCCCTGGGGCGGGGTAACCAGCGGGAGCACCGATCGCCGCCTGAATCGAGGAACGACACGCATGAGCACCGCCTCCACGTCCGGTACCTGGCCCTCTGTCTCCGTGAACTCGCCGACCTACACCGGCCTGGGCACGGACCACGTGAAGTGGGGGAACGAGGCCACCAAGAGCGGTTACGTCTTCCGGGGCGGGACCGTCGACGTGCAGCTCGACGGCACCGAGTTCACGCTCGGCACGTTCACCCATGAGAACTTCCCGGTGACCGGCCTGCCGCAGCAGCAGTTCGATGTGGACCTCACCGTCCGGGTGGCCTTCGAGGACGGGACCACGAGCGACTTCAGCTTCCGCTTCCACCACAACGAGACGCCCAACGTCGGCCCCGCGCCCGAGGACCTGGTCGACCTGCCCGAGTTCGTCTCGCCCGAGACCGTGACGGTCGACGGTGATGAGTATCAGGTGCTCATCAGCGGCTTCAAGCAGGGCGGGCAGATCGTGAGGCAGTTCGTCAGCCCGGAGAACAGCGCCAACAGCGCCGAGATCGTCGCCCTGTTCGCCAGGGCGGGCAAGCCGGACGTCGTCATCACCCACGTCCAGAACAAGGGCCAGGTGAAGCGGACCCAGGCCGATGAGTTTGTCGAGATCATGAACCGCGGCACCGAGCCCGCCGACATCTCCGGCTGGGTCCTCGGCGCCGACGACGCGGGCCAGGACTTCACCTTCCCGGCCGGGACGGTGCTCCAGCCCGGCCAGCGGATCAGGATCTACACCAACGAGACGCACGCCGGCTGGGGCGGCTTCTCCTACGGCAGCAAGCGCCCCATCTGGAACGACAAGGGCGACGTCGCCAAGCTGGCCACGCCGGGCGGCGACGTGGTCTCCGAGTTCCCCTACGGCGACAAGGTGGCCCTCACGGCGCCGTAGTCGCCCGGCCGCCGCCGTCCGGCGTCCCCTGGAGCGGGACGCCGGGGGGCGGCGGCGCCGCGGGGGTGGGGGCGGTGGGCGAGCGGTCGGGCAGCCACGGGACACGGCGCTGCCCCTGCCGGGGACCGAACGCACCGCCGCCACCCCGACGCCGCCGCCCGCCCGGCGGCGCGCCTCAGCCGAAGCCGCGGGCGTCCTGCTTCAACGCCGTGTCCACGGTCAGCGCCGCGGCCACCACCAGGCTGAGCAGGGGGTCGGCCAGAGGGCGGTGGATCTGGAGGACGTAGTTGTCCGCCGTGGTGAACATGGTCCGCGCCAGGCCCTCCCACGTCTTGGTGATCCGGGCGATCTCGGCCCCGGTGTGGTCGACGATCGCGAAGTTCCAGGCGCGCCAGTTCTCGCCGCGGATGGCCCCGAGCTGCTGACCGCCCGCCTCGATCGCGAAGTTGATCTTCCCGATGGCGTTCTGCTGGACGATCTCGCCCACCTGCCCGCCGTCCGGGCGCGCCACGATGACACGGGACTTGATCAACTTGGCGGGCCGCGTGAGCATCAGCTGCGGCTGCCCGGTGCTGTCCCTGATCTCCAGCCGGTGCGTCATGTACTGGTCCAGGCTCGTGAGGAACCTGGCGGCCTTCTTGAGCCCGCTCTGCCCGACCTGGGTCACGGTGCCCAGCGTGTTCCCGTTCTGGTCGAAGACGCTGTACTCGTTGGTCAGCTCGATCAGCTTGGTCTTCTGGCTCACCACGAGCACCGGCTCGGTGAAAAGCGTGCCGCCGCCGGCCCCGGCCTGGTCCACCCCCGCCCGCTGCCGGACCTGCTGGTCTATC
Source organism: Streptomyces sp. SBT349 (assembly GCF_001083795.1). Lineage (GTDB taxonomy): Bacteria > Actinomycetota > Actinomycetes > Streptomycetales > Streptomycetaceae > Streptomyces. Next base: position 5,408 of record NZ_LAVK01000123.1, on the reverse strand, counting down.
CACCCCGGATCGGCCCCGGTCCCGGCGGGCTGGGTCTGGTCGGTCCACTGGGCGCCGTCCCACCAGCGCAGCAGGTCCGGAGCGCCGTACGGGTCGGCGTACCACCCGGCGGAAGGATTCGCATGTCCTGTCATACCGGGCAGGCTACCCGGCCGGATCTCCCGCCGCGGAGGGCCCGGGGCGGCAGGGGCAGCCGGCCGCGCAGTCGCAGACGCACACGCCGGTGGTCAGGGGCGCGCAGCCGCGCGGGTGGTGGTCCGGGACGCCCTCCGGCAGCCCGGACGACGGACCGGCGGACTTCTCCCGCGTTCCGCCCCCCGCCGGCGCGCGCCGTGCCGCCCTGCGCCCGGCCCGGCGTTCCGCCCTGGACGGCCGCCTCTTCCCCGATGTCCCCATGCCACCCTCCTGCCCGGCGCGCGCCCGCGCCGAACGCGCGCCCCGCCCGTTACGCCGGGCCGTCGCGCCGGGCCGTCGCGCCGGGCCGTCGCGCCGGGCCGTCGCGCCGAGCCCGTTACGCGTCGCGTGCGGCGAGCAGCGCGCCGCCCAGGGCCAGCGCGCCCGCCGCCCAGCAGGCGAGCACGGCGAGCCCCGCCCAGGGCCCGACCGGCAGCCGGTCCAGGCCCGTCGTGGCCTGGACCGCGAGCCCCGCCGGCATCGGCGTCACCTTCTCCAGCCGCTCCTGCCACCGCGCGTCGCCCACGAGCAGCGCCAGCGCGGGCACGACGTACAGCAGGCCGAGCACCACCGTGACCGCGCCCGCCGTGTCGCGGATCACCGCCCCGGCGCCCAGGGCCAGCAGCGCGACCAGCACCAGGAAGAGCACCGTTCCCACGGCCGCCCGCAGCACGGGCCCGTCGGCCAGGGACGGCGGGGGATGGCCGTTGGCCGCGGTGAACCCGTTGCCCGGCAGGATCGAGCGGCCCGCGGCCAGCGAGCCGAGCACCGCCGCCACCCCCGCCACGGCCACCGCGCCCGCGACCACCGCGGCCTTGGCCGCGAGGACCCGCCACCGCCGCGGCACGGCCGCCAGCGTCGCCGTGATCGTTCCGGTGCCGTACTCGGCCGTGACGGCCTGCACGGCGAGCACGACCACCAGGGCCACGCCGATCCGGGCCCCGCCCAGGGCGAGCCGGGTCGTGTCCTCGTGGCACTCGGACGGCGTGGGGCAGTGCGCCACGTCGACCGCCGCCGCCCCGGCCGCCCCCACCGCCACGGTGCACACGACCACGGCGAGCAGCAGCCACCCGGTGCTGTGCAGCGTGCGCAGCTTGGTCCACTCCGCGCGCAGGGCGTTCCTCACGCGTCCCGCCTCCGCAGCCGCCAGTGCGCCAGGGCCAGGGCCGCCGCCGCGTACGCGGCCAGCACCCCGAGTCCCGCCCAGGGGCCGATCGCCGTGTCATAGCGCCAGACCGTCTGCTGGACCGCGAACCCGGCGGCGGGCGTGAGGCGTTCGAGCCAGGCGGCGGCGTCGAGGGGCAGCCCGGTCGCCACGATGCGGGGCACCAGCAGCAGGACCAGCACGATGCCGATCGCCGCGGCGCTGCGCCGCACGATGGCCGCCACCCCCAGGCTGAGGATGGCAACGGCCGACAGCAGCAGGCCCGTTCCGACCATGGCCCGCAGCACGGGGCCGTCCGTGAGCGGAGGGGTCCGGATGCCGTCGGCGTCGAACAGCGGGCGGGAGAGGAGCAACGCGCCCAGCGCGGCGGTCAGTCCGGCGGCGAACGCGGCCCCGCCGATCACCGTGGCCTTGGCCGCCAGCACCCTCCCGCGCCGTGGGCTCGCGGCGAACGTGGTGCGCAGCAGGCCCCGCTTGAACTCGGTGGTGAGGAACAGCACCGCGACGGCGACGATCGCCATCATCCCGGCGAGCACGCCGGTCAGCGCGGTCCTGGTGTGGTCGTCGGCGAACGCGTACCGCCCGATGTCCCCCGCGCCGGTCAGGGTGAAGGTGTCGCCGCCGCGCTCCGAGGTCCCGCCGCCTTCGAGCGACCGCTCCCGGTCCCGCCAACCACCCCCCGCCGAGCCGTCGTCGGCGCCGCCGGATGCGCCGTTCTCCGCCGCCACGCGCGCCCCGTCGAAGCGGGCCTCGCCCACGGTGCCCTCCCCGGTCAGGCTCTCCCCGCCGAACTGCCGCTCCACCTCGACCCGTTCGGGGGAGGCGACGAACAGGCCCGCCTCGGCGTCCGCGGCGAGGCCGGGTAGTTCGACGGTGCCGACCTCGCTCCAGCGCTCGCCGTCGGCCGACTCGTAGCCGGTGAGGAACGCGCCCGCGCGTTCGAGCCGCAGCCAGCGGGGCACGCCACCCCCGTCCCCCTCCCCGCCGGCTCCGCTCCCGGCGATGTCCGTGTCGAAGTCGGCCTGGAGCCTGACCCCGTGGTCCGGGGTGACCATCAGCGCTGCGTAGGACGCCCCGGTCCCGTCGCCCGAGCGGATCATCACCCCCGCCTTGGCCCACGCGTGGCTGCCGGCCTGCTCCGTGACGCGCGCGAGGACCTCGCCGTCCCCGGCCAGCGGCTGGTACACGAAGTGGCCCTGGTCCTGGAACGAGCCGTCGCCGATCCACTCGGGCGGCTCGCCCCCGCCGCCGCCCTCGCCCGAGGTCTCCCGCCCCGCGCCGCTCGCCGTGAGCAGCGCGATCAGCACGGTCACCACCACGGCCCCCACCAGCGCCAGCGTCCAGCGCGGCACCGACCTGAGCTTGGTCCACTCGGCGCGCAGCAGCCGCCCGAAGCCGGGACGCCGCCCGTTCACCGTCCCGCGGTACGGCGTGACGCCGTTCATGTCGCGTCCCTCTCGGTCTCGTTCGCGGTCGTGGCCGTGAAGTCGGCCGCGTCCCGGGTCAGTTCCATGTACGCCTCCTCCAGGGAGGCGCGGTGCTCGGAGATCCCGCTGAACGGGACGCGCCCCTCGGTCAGCAGCGCCACGATCCGCTCCGCGGCCAGCCCCGAGACGGTGACCGTGTCCGCGTCCCCGGTCGCCACCGTCGCCCCGGCGCGGGCGAGCAGCGTCATGGCGTCCTGCCGCGCGGACGTGGTCAGCAGCACCCTGCCGCCCGAGGCGGCGGTCACCAGGTCCCGCACGCTGCCATCCGTCAGCAGCCTCCCCCGGCCCACCACGAGCACATGGTCCGCGCTGCCTTCGAGTTCGCTCATCAGATGGCTGGAGACCAGCACCGCCCGGCCCTCGGCCGCCAGCGACCGCAGCAGGCCGCGTATCCAGCGCACACCCTCCGGGTCCAGCCCGTTGACCGGCTCGTCGAAGATCAGCACCGGCGGGTCGCCGAGCAACGCTCCCGCGATGCCGAGGCGTTGCCGCATGCCGAGCGAGAAGCCGCCCGCCGCCGCCCTGGCCGCCGAGGCGAGGCCGACCAGGTCGAGCACCTCGTCCACGCGCCGTGCGGGCAGCCCGCCCGCGTGCGCCATCCACAGCAGATGGTCCCTGGCCCGCCGCGCGGGGTGCACGGCCGACGCCTCCAGCATGGCCCCGACCTCGCACAGCGGCGCCCGCAACTCCCGGTAGGGCACGCCGCCCACCAGAGCCGTTCCGGCGTCGGGACGGTCAAGTCCCAGGATGACGCGCATCGTTGTCGACTTCCCCGCGCCGTTCGGGCCGACGAACCCGGTGACCTGGCCCGGCCTGACCGTGAACGTCAGGCCGTCCAGGGCCACGGTCGGCCCGTACCGCTTGCGCAGGCCCCGCACCTCGATCGTTGCCTCGGTTGCTTCCATGACCCGGAGGCTACGAAGGGAACCGGGCGCGGGTCGTCCCGCCCGGGGGCCCACTTCCGCCGCCGGGAACCGGGGACCCCCGGCCCCCGCGTCACCCCGTGGGGGGACGCGGGGACCACCGGCCCGGGGGACCCGCCCGGCCGCCCGCGCGGCGACAATGGCGTGCACGGAGGCGGCGTGAGGGAGACATGAGGGAGACACGAGGTGACATGAGCGCCGCGGCCGGGTCCCGGGCGGCGCGGACCGGCCGCGCGTGGCCCTGGCAGGTCTGGACCCGGTACGCGGGGGCGCTCCTCGGGCTGCTCGCCCTGGCCGAGGCCGTGCTCCGCGCCGAGGGCTCCGCCGAACTGGCCGTCGCGCTGCCCCTCGGCCTGTGCGCCACGGTGCCGCTGGCGTTCACCCGCGGTCACCCGGCGGTCGTGGCGGCGGCGCTCGGCGCGGCGACGGCGTCGACCGTTCCCCTGGACACGGGCCCCAGCGCCGCCGGGCTGATCGCCACGCTCACCGCCTGGACGCTGCTGGCCCGGCGCGCCGTCCGGGAGTTCCGCGCCGAGGCGGCCGAACGGAACGCCTCGCGCCGGGCGTTCGAGTCCACCCTGCTCGAACTCACCGCGCGCGGCGAACGCGCCAGGATCGCCCGGGAGTTGCACGACGTGGTCGCCCACCACATCTCGATGATCTCCGTGCAGGCCGAGACCGCCCGGCTGACCACCCCCGGCATGCCCGCCCAGGGCGCCGAACGCCTCCTGGCCATCGGCGACACCGCGAGGACCGCCCTCACCGAGATGCGCCGCCTGCTCGGCGTGCTCCGCGAGGACGCGGGCGCGGGCGACGGGCCGAGCCGCCGCCCGCAGCCGGGTCTCGGCCAACTCCTCGACCTGATCGACGAGAACCGCGCCACCGGCGGCGGCCACGTCCGCCTCATCGTCCACGGCCCGGTCGCCGCCCTCGACCCCGGCGTGGAGCTGACCGCCTACCGCGTCGTCCAGGAGGCGCTGACCAACGCCCGCCGCCACGCGGTGGGCGCCGCGGTGGACGTGGAGGTCGGCTACGCGCCCGACCGCCTGCGGCTGCGAATCCGCGACAACGGTCCCGGCCCGGCGTCGGGCGCCGGCAGCGGCGGCCACGGCCTGCTCGGCATGCGTGAACGCCTCGCCGCGGTGGGCGGCGAGCTGACGGCGGGACCCGCTCCGGTCGGCGGCTTCCTGGTCGAGGCCACGGTGCCGGTCGGGGCCGCCGGATGAACCCGGTGCGGATCGTCGTCGCCGACGACCAGGAGGTGGTGCGCGCCGGATTCGCCGCGCTGCTCGGCACCCAGCCCGACCTGACGGTCGTCGGCACCGCCGCCGACGGCGGCGAGGCGGTCGCCGCCTGCGCCCGGCTCCGCCCCGACGTCGTGCTGATGGACGTCCGCATGCCGGTGCGCGACGGCATCGAGGCCACCCGGGAACTCACCGCGGGGCCGCACCCGCCGCGCGTCCTGATGCTGACCACGTTCGACCTGGACGAGCACGTCTACGACGCCCTGGTCGCGGGCGCCAGCGGCTTCCTCGTCAAGGACGTCACGGCGGAGCGCCTCTTCGACGCCGTCCGCGTGATCGCCGGGGGCGAGGCGCTGCTCGCCCCCGGCGTCACCCGCCGCCTGATCGGCGAGTTCGCCCGCCTGCGCACCCGGCC